>CANFGH010000008.1 GCA_947446285.1 Chloroflexota bacterium | reverse complement strand
TGGCCTGGTTCCTTGATCTCACCATCTACGGTCACGATGCCTATCCTGCGCTGTGGGATGCGATGGGCAACCCAGCGGTCTACGGACGCGACAAGGTGCGCTTCGAGATGATGCGACGCCTTGGCTACTTCGTCACCGAGAGTTCGGAACACATGGCCGAGTACGTCCCCTACTTCATCAAGCGAGATGCCCTGATCGCCGAGTTCGACATCCCGATCGACGAATATGTGCGCCGGAGCAGTGAAAATCTTGTGACGTTCGAGAAGACACGTGCCGAGGTGGCTAGCGGCGCGCCGATCGAGATGAAACTCAGCCACGAGTACGCGGCCTACATCATCCGCGCCATCGAGGCGAACGTCGACTGGTCGTTCAACGGCAACGTCCCGAACTCGATGGACCGTCGTTCCGCCGCCCTGATCCCGAACCTTCCCGCCGACGCCATCGTCGAAGTGCCTATCCTCACCAACCGGGCCGGACTGCAGCCATGCCATGCCGGTGAATTGCCGGGTGGCGTCGCCGGACTGAACCGGACCCACATCTCCGTCCATCAGTTGGCCGTCGAGGCCGCCCTGACCGGCAACCGTGACGCCCTCTACCAAGCGGTGATGCTCGACCCGCACACGGCGAGTGTCCTCTCGCTCGATGAGATCTGGCGCATGACCGACGAACTGGTCGAGGCACACGGCGACGCCCTCCCAACCTTCACCCCCAAGCGGCTTGTCGGTGCGCGGGGCCGGCCGGCCCTCGCCTGACCACCTCAACTGCAATTGGGAGGCGACATGGACTTGACAACAGCGTTTCCGCGGAGCCCGAGGATCACTGTCAACCGTGTCGCCATGGTTGCGCGTACCGCCGACAAGGCGCGTGCCGATGCATCCGGAACCCTGGGAGCCTATACCTACGCCTGCCGGATGAGCCGCGCACTCTTCGCCTTCCTCGGGTCAGATGCCTCCGACTTCAAGTCAGCCGCCCTCACCTCCTCAGACGATGCGGGCGTCGGGAGGCATATTGCCGAATGTCTCGCATCACTCAAGCGAACCCCACAGGACGTTGACGCATTCAACGCCCACCTCCTCGGGGTTCCCGACCCCGAGAACCTTGCGGGTTTCCTCGAGGAACGCGCAGAGGTTGCACCCGACCGTCCTGACATCGCCACCCACGCCGACCTCATCGACTTCGAGGAAGGCCGCGACATTCCCATCCGACACTCCTGACCCGTCACCGCACAACACCCCCCTGGGAGCGCCGGCATACTCGCCGGCATGATCTCTCCGGGCACGCCGCGAAGGGTGGGACCGCGCGACATGCCCTAATGCCCACCTGACACGGCCCGCTGGGAGCGCCGGCGCCCTCGCCGGCACAATCTGACTGGGAACGCCGTGAAACATGGGACCGCCCCACAACCATGGCCAGGATCGCGACAATCGCAGTACTGCAGTCGGCCGGGTGCGCCATCTCGACGCCATCACATGCAGGGTTTTGAGCCCCGAACAGTGCTTTACAAATTGCTTGCACTATGCAGATGGGCGTGATGGCGTATCGCCACTTCGCACATGTTTCGAGGAACTCGGGGCACCGACGGTCAAGTGAGCATATGCGCGCCCGCACTGTCCGGATACCCGCAATTCACAGACTGTCGTGCAAGCGTCCCGGCGCCGTACGTACAGCCCGAGATGTCATAGTGGCGATGATGGACCTGGTAGCTGGCTCCCTGCGAGAACGTGTTTCTGCACCCTTGCATGTCTGCCACTTTGCAAGTGCGCCGGATGAGCACACCGCAACCGCGAGTAACTTCCTCGTTGATGGTCTCCGCGCCGGTCACCGTTGCATCCCACTCGTCGGTGAAGCAGTCCTGAACGCGATCCGACTTTCCTGCAGGGAAGACCACGAAACCGACTTCCCCCTGACAGGCGAGCATGGGATAGGTGCCGATGGGCGATAGCGTGGTGATAACCCAGACAGAACCCACACGCCCGTCGATCCGTCAGCCATGGATGCATCGCCCGACGCATCGCAGTTCTTCACCGAGAACTCCCTCGATCCATAGCGACTGATCGCATTCCAGCGAAGTGTCGCTGCCGAAGTCCGACGGGCCGGGGGGCAATGATCCGGATGGCTATCGACATGCGCTGGCTCTTCCAGGATCGCCCGTTCTCGATGCACGACGCCCTGAAGTTCGAGGCCGCTTCCCACGCCATCCTTGCACCGGATGCGGACGTCCTCGCAACCCTTACCCAATACCACTACGCCGACCTGTCCGGCGAGTTCATCATCGAGTTGCTGATAATCCATCGCGTCGCCGTCGTTGCCCAGTTCGTGCGACGCAATCCGCACCCTTTCGATGCGCCTCGGTACATGACGCGCATCCTCGAACGGCAGAAGTAGCCCCGCCTATTGGGCCGGACGAACGCACCGGTTCTGGCGTACCCGTGCCCGGGACCGTATGCCGTGCCTCGCCGGAAACGGTGCCGGTGGCGCATCGACCGCGTCACGCTGCAACCACGCATCACCCGTGACAACCATCCAGTCGGTCCACTCATCCTTCCGGTCGGCAAGCCGATCGCGAGGGTAACGTGGCAACCCGGCCTCCCGGATCCGCGACTGCACCGTCGCGATGTCATAGGACACCCGGTGCACCGCCACCACAACGCCTTCGGATTCAGTCGCACCAAAGTCCAGGACAAGGCATGACGCCCGGGGATCACCATCGCGGGGTTGCCCAACCGATCCGGGGTTCAGGACGAACCGACCTCCGGCAATCTCGAATGACGTGCCGTTGCCAGTGCGCAACCGGTCCGGATGAACCGTGCCGATCTGGTCGTCCGCAAAGCGCAGCGCGAGCAGCAGGTGCGTGTGTCCGGTCACCAGATGGCGTGTGGCGATCTGCCCCAACGCCCGGCGCGCCTGCCCGCGTTCGTGGGTGTACCGGTCCTGTGGCGACGTTGGCACCCCATGGACCAGCGTGAAGAGGGGGACACCGCGCCGGTCAACCGGTCCCACTTCCACCGTATCCGGCAGCGCTTCCAACCACGCGTGCGAGACCGCGTCGATGACACCCGCCGTCCAGTCAGACGCCACCGCGGGATGCCCACCCATGGTGCGATGGGCATCCCGCTTGCCAACGACCGCATGGTCATGATTGCCCCCGACGGCACGGACCGGTATCCCCGACGCCTGCAAGTCGCGTGGGCGCGTGACCACCTCGTTCGGGTTGGGGCCGTACCCCATGACATCACCCAGGACCCAGACTTCCGTGAACCCTCCCTGCCCACGCACGTGCGCCAGAACGGCGTCGAGCGCCTGGATATTGCTATGGATGTCGGCAACCACCAATGCGCGATGCCGTCCCGGAAGGACGGGTACGCCGTCGGATGATCCGTTCCGGTCCCCGTGCGTATTCGGATGTGTCATGTGGTTCAGGTCCTCTCGACTCCAGTGACTAGCGACAGTTCCAGAGAACCGGATCGGGATAGATCCCAATGTCGTCGTCCATCTCGTAGCCAAGCCGCTCGGCCTCCTGGTCCATGAGGTGACCGACCGCCAGGATGCGCGCACCGAGCAAGCTGTATGTGACCGTCAAGGATTGGGCAATGTCCTCATTGGTCTTGTCCGAGCTTTCCCACAGGAGGTCTCGTGCCTCCTTGACGACATTCTGTACTGTGATAAGTCGATTCCATTTTCTGTCAAGTTCTTCAAGTAGGTCAGACATGCGGACCTCCGGGTGTGTAGTGGTGATGCCCTCTGGTGACAAGGGCACCAGGGGATTTGGGGAGCCAGTCGGTTCGGGCGAGGCGCCCAAACTGGATTAGAGGCCTTCTGAAAGGCGGGTGACCATCTCGAGTGGCAGCCGCACCCGCATCATTTCGGATTGAATGGCGGCCACGTCGTACGCAACGCGGTGATGCGTCACGGTAATCGCGTCATTGCCGGAACCTGGAAAGCCAAGCACCGCGTAGGACGCCCGTGGGTCGCCGTCACGCGGTTGACCAACCGAACCGGGATTGATCACGAACCGGCCAGTGTCGAACGCATAACCCTCGTCTTCGCAGATCCGGATGATCGTTGGGCCACCCGGTTGCCGACGCCCCGGAAACCGGGCCAGAAGCGGGTCATGCGTGTGTCCGACCACAAGGTGCGGGGTGCGGATCACACGCATCGACCGGTCAAGGACACCGCGAGCCGACGAGTAGTCGTACCGGCACCGGCATGGCGTGCGACGGCTGGTCCGGGGATGCTTCGACACCGAGGCGCATGGCGCACCATGGGCCAGCGTGAAGCGCGGAGACCCGTCCTTGAATCCGGCCTCGGCGATGTCCGGCAGCGTCTGGAGAAACGCCACCGACGCCTCGGTCAGGGCGGCACGATTCCAGTCGGCACAGGCACTGGCACGGGAGTGCATGCCTCCAAGCGGGTGGTCGACCCCGAGGACGGCATGTTCGTGGTTCCCACCGACTGCGGTGACCACCGTTCCGGCCGCTTCGAGGTTGCGCAGGCACTGGATGACCTCGTTCGGTTGCGGACCGTAGCCAACGATGTCGCCCAGGACCCAGACCTCGTCAAAACCCCCGGATGCGCGCGCATCGCGGAGTACCGCGTCAAGCGCGACCTGGTTGCTATGGATGTCGGAGATGACCAGCGCGCGCCGCCCCGGCACCGGCGCCAAGCCGTCGGGGGCAACAGGAACCTCGATCGCCCTGTGAGTGAAAGCGGGGATGTGTGTGGATGCCGTCATGGTCTTTCCTTTCGTACGCGGGGATGGGCCTCCTTCACGACATGGCATCTTGGCCGTGTCACGGTGCGGGAACCGATAATTTATTTTATCATATAAAATACATGAAATATGCCACTAATTCCTCCTTGTAACAGATTTGAATAAAACATCAATGATGTCGAAATACTGTGGTCTTTTCGCTCAGCGTCGGTGATCGGCATCCCTTCTCGGTGCCGCAATCCCGTCTGCCACCCACCACCCGAAGTTGCCTTGCCCATCGTCGCCAAAGAAGAGGCCAACCGGCGACTCGTCATCCAGCACCTCAAGCGTGCCCGTTATCAGCATCTCGGCCTCGATCTCCCAGGCCGTCATCGCGTAGGTGCCAAGCATGACCGCATGCTTGCGCCGGCCCTTGCGACGCCTTGCAGCAATCTTCTTCTCGATGAATGCACCGAATGCAAGGAACTCCTCGATGATCGTTCCGCACTCAGAGCCACGCAGGAACGGCAGGCAGCGCCGCAAGCGTTTGCCGGGTGCGTGGTCAGCCGTGAACACCAATCCCGACCGTGGCCAAAGCCGGACCGTTCGCGCCTCACTCATGGATGCTCCTTCCAAGCCGTCAGCGACACCAACCGGCCCGTTTGTGACGGGCATATGGGCTCCCATTGCCGGAGACAGGTCCCACGGGGAAACCAGACCGGGGTGCGACCATCGCCAGATTGGCGGTGGCGCACCCCATGCCCGAGGGGAAGAGGGAGGGCTGGATCAGGCCGTCGTGACCGCCGGTGCGTGACCGGCAATCCAGGCGTATAGCGCCCTGTCGAAGTGATCGATCCGTAGCAAAGCGTCGCGATCGCCAAGGACCAGGCCCGACTGTGCTGGCAGCAGCACCGTGGCGGCGAACTCCTCCGCCTCGGTCGTCCCGGCTACCGGCGCGACGGCATCGGCCCTCTGGATTGCCGCCTGCCACTGCCGTGGCGCCTGCGAAAGGGCCAGGTGACGTGCAACATCTCCGAAGACCGGACCCGCCTGCGAACGGAGGCGGTCAAGGCGCCACACGCACTCACCAAGTACCTGCGGGTTCCGGACCACGTCGCTCCGGACCTGCCCGATCATGCGCTTGAGCTCAGACGCGTCACGATGCAGCGTGGCAAGCCTCTCCACGAAGGCCAGGACTTCCGGAACCAGCGCCACCCGCCTGCGTTCGACCGCGGTCGCGACTGCCACCTGCCCGGTAACCGGTGTCGTGACATCAATGTCGGCAACCTGTTCGTGCGAGACTCGCGCCCGGTTTTCGATCGGCTCGATCTCATGGAGTGCCTGCCCGAGGAGACCGTCGGCGACCTGACGCAGCGCTAGCTCATGCTCGGCGAGTTCCTGGGAAACCTCGTCAAGCCTCGTCGCGGCGCGCGGCAACCCGAGATCGATCGCCTCGAACCGCGCCCGTGTCCCGCGCAACCGGGCCCAGACCGCATCCGACGACCCACCCCGGCTCTGGCCATTCCCGAATTGGCGAAGACCACCTGACACCGATTCGAGGAGTGACCACTGCGCATGGAAGGCATCGGCCCGCGCCTGGAGTTCGGCCGGTACCGGTCCGGCTGGCACGCCCGCTGATCCACCCGCAAGCGGGTTCTCACCCGGCCGTGCCGGTCCATCGGGACTGCCACCACGGAAGTCGCGCTGTCCCCGGGAAACCCGTGCCGCGATGAAGGACGCTTCCTTCGCTGACGCCTCGCTCATCCGCGCGCTGCGCATCCCCAGTGAGGCCACTTGATAGGACGTGGACATGGCCGCGACCTCTCGCGAGGCGCTGACGAACGCGCCTAACCGGCCACCCAACTCGTCCTCGTCGGCAGTGACCCCGCTGAAGTCGCCACGCTTCGACCGGGCCGACGACGACTTCCGCGTCCGTTCGATCAGGTGTTCACCAACCCATCGCGCCACCGCGGGATCAATGACATCAGCTTCACAGGTAGCCTGGTCGGCATGGACGTAGCGCACGTCCTGCCATGGCGACGTGGATTCGTCACCACCGGGCACCCGCCAGATCCCGCGGACCCGCACCAACTGATCCGGCGCGTCTGCGCCCTGCGCGGGATAGCCCAGCGCCAGGACGACGTGGCGGACCTCGGCAAAGGTCAGGTCGCCCACCTCCACCCGTAGCGTCTGGCGCGGTCCATCCGCCGAACCGACAACTGCGTTCCGGCGCCCGGTCCAGTACTCCGATACGACCTCGACAGTTGCAAGGGCGTCGACCTCGAACTCAAGGGCCACGGCTGACGCTGCGATCTCAAAGACCTCGCCGAGTTCGCCCAGGAATGTCCGCGCGATCTCATCCGGGGTCCGTAGGTGATGGAACTGCCCACCCCCAGCGACCGCCATCGGTTGCAGCAGTTCCTCGGCGTAGTCGTCACCGATCCCGAACGTGCTGGTCGTGATCCGCGCATGCTCACGCACGCCGGCAACATCCTGGCAGATGAGGTCGACGTCGGTCACACCGTTGTTCGCCTGGCCGTCGGTCAACAGAAAGCAGCGGGTGATCGTGTCTGCCCCAACGGTCAACTGCCCGTTGGCAAGCGCACGGCAACCGTCCAGCCAACCCGCATGCAGCGCGGTACCACCCCGGGAATGAACGCCAGCGAGTAGCCGGCGCACGTCCCGCCGTACCTCCGACGTCACCTTGACGCGCGGCTGCAGCACGTCGATCTCGGTATCGAAGATCGTGATTGCGATCTCGTCGCCATCTCGCAACTGATCGATCACCGCCAGCGCCGCCGCCTTGGCAGTCTCGATCTTGCCCCCGCCCATCGAACCAGACCGATCGATCACGATGCCGATCGCCACCGGCAACCGACTCACCTGCCCGGCACGTGCCGGGCGCGCTGCCACCCTGATCTCGGTATCCAGAAAACGCTCACCACCGGAAACCGGCACGTGAGCACGATCGGGTCGCGCCGTCACCGTCACCAGCGACGCCGGTACCACTGCTTGTGAACCCCCTGTGCCTGCACCACTCGTCTTCCTTGCCATCCTGTCCTCCTTTGGACATGTGCCCGCGCTGTCGCCATTGACCACCACGCCGTCGATGCGCCTGTCCGGTTCGCCGTTGAACCGCACTCCGAACGCCTCGCATTCAGTATGACAGAAAACACTCTCACTGTCAAGTAGTGCGCTTTTGATGATCTAGTTCTGCATGCGTGATGTAGTCAATATCAATCATACACTATCAGATCTAACTCGCCGATATTTTGACATATCGCTGTCGTAATACCGTCACAATCACAGCTTCCAGTCACCCCACACAGTACTAGGTACGGCAATCTCGGGTTTGTGACATCCGGGCCACAATGTGGTGGATCACGCATCATCCGAGATGCACCCGGGCCTCGCCTAGCGGGCAGGACGGTTTGCGTTGCCCTTCCCGGATAAGACACGCGCGTCAGGCACGGTTCGTGAGCGGCCCGCGTGGCCAACGACGCGGTCGCTCTGACCGGTCGGGATTGGGGTGCGGCACGGATAGTGGCATCCATGTCAACCGCGCACGCCGTCTTGGGGAGGCGTGCAGTCGTCAGGCGCGCAGAAGCACGAAGAGCACTACGGCAACGACGACCAGCAGCGCCCCAAGCATCAGCCACGCCACCACCCGCAGGTCGCGCTGCATCTGCTGGTGCGACGCCATCAGGTCGTCCAGGCGGGCATCAACCACATTCAGGTGACGGTCAAGCGCGAGCAGGTAGTCGGAAACACGCCCAACCTCGTTCTCCATCGTCTGGACCCGTCCATCGAAGGTTCCGCTTGGCAGCGATTGCGTCTCGACTGTCGTGATGCGGTGTTCCCAGATCCGCACCGTCGCATTCTGCGCGTCGAGCTTCTGGGTGAGACTGTCGATCTGTTCACCAACGACCTGCCGGTCACGGTCCACCGATCCAAGCTTGTCGGAGATCTGCGCCAACGAATTGCCTAGCGACCGCAGGTTCCCCACCGCGGCCTCTTCAAGGCGTTGGTGCGCATCGATCATCGTTGACTGCAGGGCTGCCTGAACGCCTTGCTGCCACGCGGTCAGTTCCTGTTGCGCACCCTCCATCCGGGCAAGGTGCGTGCCTACCGCCCGCTCAAGGCGTCCCAGCTCGCGTTCCGCCTCGGTCCGGATCGATGTCAGGATCGAATCCTGCGAAGACACCAGTGACCGGCTAGACGACTCGAAGGCGGTCAGCGCGCTGTCGGCATTCGTGCGCCAGGCCGCAAGCGATGACTGCACCTCGCCGATGGCGTTGTTCAGTGCGGCAAGTTGCTGGATCCGCATCGCCTCGAACGCGCTGGCAAGTTCACGGAGGTTCGACTGCGTCTGCAGTGCCTCTGGCAGGACCTGTCGCAGTTGCGAGAGGTGCGTCTCCGTCTCACGGAGGTTGCGCGTGACCGCAATGCCTTGCAGTTCGAGACCGCGACGGGTCGTCTCGAGCGATTCCATAAGCACGTCAAGGGTGCTGAACCGTTCGGTTGGGGCACCCGGCGTGACATCCGGCATCTGCACCGTCGCCGGAAGTTGCGTGCCCGACGGCTGTCCTGTCGTTGGCGTGGGACTTGCCAGAGGTCGCCGATCCGGAACCGGGTCCGGGCCACGGTCGCGCCGGCGAGTGGCCGCTTCATCCGCCACGGCCGCGCCACGGGCCGCCCCGACGTCCGCAAGGCGTGTCGCCTCGAGGATCCTCAGTGCCGCAAGGCCCTCCTCGCGTCCACGCCGCACATCCTCGGCATCACGACCCGGTTCGCGCCCGGCATCCCGTCCACCATCTCCACGATCCGGGTTGCGGTCCGTCACCGATGTCGCGTCCTTCGCTGCCTCTTCGTTCATGGAAGCATCACCCGGGTCTCCCCGGCCCTCCCATGATCCCCACCCCAATCCGCCCACCAACAACCCTGAACCGGTCTCCTGACCGGCACCTCACCGTGCCTCCGGATGCACGCACGGTACCCGTCCGCACCCACCCCTGTCACCCCATCCATCCGTATAGTGCCATCGTGTCGCATCCGGCCGCGTATTCTCTCCAACGCGCCACACCTGCAAGAACGCGCACGGGTCGCCGCAAGATGGAAAATCATCTTTCGCAATGCCCCCGAGGCACGTCCTCACGCCACAGTTCCGACTACCCAGCATGACCGGCACCATCCCCACACACTTGCGCACCCCTGTCATCACCCTTCTGGCGCGCACCCTCGGTGCGGCCATTCCGACGCGATCCGCCCCTGATCGGGCCTCAATCCGTCGCCTCATCGTCATCAAGCCCGCCTCCCTGGGCGATGTCATCCTCGCCAGCCCTGCCGTAGCCACCCTGCGCCGCGCCTTCCCGAACGCCCATCTCACCCTCGCAACCGGGCAGTGGTCCCTCCCGGCCGCCCGGGGCATTCCCGGGGTCGACGCCATCCAGGACCTTGGCACCTTCGGCACGCCCGGACGCTTCGGCATCCGCGACCTGCCCGGCGCAGTCGCCCGGTTCCGGGCCGGTCGTCACGACCTCGCCATCGTCCTCGACCGGTCACCTCTCGTTGCCGTCGCTCCCATTCTGGCGGGGATTCCGCACCGCGCCGGCATCGACAGCGCCGGCCGTGGGTTCGCCCACACCATCCGTATCCCGTGGGCAAGCCGCATTCACGAGGCCGACCTCTACCAATCCGTCGCCCACGCCGTGACCAGCCGGAGTGCCCAGGAACCAGATGCGTCAGAAGCGCGATTGGAGTTCCAGCCGACGCCCGACGCAACGGCAATCGCCGACCGCCTGTGGAGCGCATCCGGCCTCGATGACCGGGCCGATGCCACCGGCACCGCACCGGTCGTTGTCGTGCATCCCGGAGGCGCTAGCAATCCGGGCATGACCTTGGCGGCCAAGCGATGGCCCGCTGACCGCTTTGCCACCGTCATCCGAACCCTGATCGCACGCGGAGTCCGGGTCGTCCTCGTCGGACACACGTCCGATGCCCAGATCGTTGCCGACGTCCGGCGCGCCCTCAAACCGTCCGGAGCCGTACCGGCTCCCCTTCCCGGCACGGGCGTCATCGACCTCTCCAGCGACGCCGACCTTGCCACGCTCGCCGCCCTGATCAGACGCGCCGATGCCTACCTCGGGAACGATTCCGTCCCGTTGCACCTTGCCGTCGCGATGGGCACGCCCGCCGTCGCCGTCTACGGTCCGACCGATCCACGCGTCTACGGTCCGTGGGCACCAGCGGGAGGCCTGTACGCCGGCAAGGGCATCGGCATCGTGGACCCGGGCGCCTGTTCGCAGGTACGCGCCTTCCATCCCGGACCACTCGATGCCTGTCCAGGATGCCGTTGCATCGACCGTATCGACGCCGCTACCGTCACCAACGCCGTCCTGAATCTTCTCGGGCGTTAGCAAACTGTCCATGCAGGCCGGCCCATCCAGGGCCCCGTACCTAACCGGAGGTCACATGGTTCCGCAAACGTCCACGGACGACAGCCACAACCCGGACCCCAAGCACGGCGAGGTTCACCCTCACGTGGCAGGCGGAACCGGTTCACGTTCCCGCGCCCACCAGCGACGCACGGATACCGTGGCCTCAGGTCCGGAAACAACGCCTCTGGGTCCGGAAACCAGCACCTCCGTGCGCCTCCTCTCCGGAGGCAATCCCCAGATTGCAAAGGCTGATGGCGATGGACCGGTACAGGCGTACATCGCGGCGCTCCCCGGGTGGAAGCGCGACGCCGCCGTGTGGCTTGACGCGGTGATCGTGGCGACCGTGCCAGACGTCCGCAAGGCGGTGAAGTGGAACACGCCGTTGTATGGCATCGAAGGCAACGGATGGTTCATCGGCGTCCATGCCTACGCCCGGTTCCTGAAAGTGTCCTTCTTCAAAGGGGCGTCGCTCGTGCCGGTGCCACCGGTCACCAGCAAGTCGGATGAGGTGCGCTATCTCCACCTCTCTGAGGACGCCCGACCCGATGACGCGCAGATGGCCTCATGGGTCCTGCAGGCGTCAACGCTACCCGGATGGAACCCCTAGCGCCGCCGCCACCACCGGTGCGCAGGTACGTCTCCAGAAGCGCCAAGCGCAAGCAAAGTCAGGGATGATCGTCTCGCCATGAGCACGCGGGTTTGCACAACAGGGCTCGTTGGTCTGACGTCGCTGGCGGGTAGCGCGCTGGCCCTCGCAACCCTCCACGTGCTCGAACCTGGATTCTCGCCGCTCGTAGCGACCGTAAGCGAGTACACCCTGTCTCGCCACGGCTGACTGATGCACGTGTTTTTCATGATGGTCGCGCTGGGATCGGCGTGCCTCGCGGCCCTTCAGTGGACTGCCACATCCGTGCGCCAATGGATTCTGGCAGCGTGGTCCGCCGGCAAACTCGCGTGCGCGGTCTTCTCGACTCATCCAGGCGGCGTGCCCTAGACGGTACCGGGGTACGTTCACTCAGTGGCGGCGATGCTCGCCTTCGCATCGCTGTTCGCGTGCCAGATCCTATACGTAATTTAGGCCGAGTTCCGCACGGTATCGGTCGCAGCGATGTCGGGCGTGGTGTTCGGCTTCGCCAGTTCGAGTTGGATCGGCTTCGGCGCAGGAGAACGGGTTGCCGTCGTCGCCAATATGGCATGGATGGCGTTCATGATCGTCGCGCCGGCGCGCCGCGCTTCGGTAAGGGAACACCTCGCGCCATCATGAGCGCCACAGCCAGCACGTCGGATGAGGTGCGCGATCTCGACCTCTCCGAGGACACCCGAGCGGACGACTCGCGCATGGCCTCATGGGTCCGGCAGGCATCAACGGCCTCACCCCCCTCTCCCGTGTCGCTTCCCTGTCAACAACCTCGTGAGAGACAACACCTAGCGACACCAAGCCCACATGCGCGACTAGTACTCGCCCTTTATGACGAAGAACGACCCGCGGATCGTGCCCGCCAGCTTCGAGCGTTGCCTCGCGAACTTGAAGCGCGTTGCCAACCCTTCCGGGACTTCCATGCCCTCGGACAACTTGAACCCGACGGCCCGCTTCTTGGCGTCGTCAATCGTGTACATCACGTTGATGGACAACCCACTCTCATAGAAGACGTAGCCGAAGCGGATGCCTCCAGCCTCGAACTGCGTCGCCTCGAGCGCTCGCGACCCGATCACGAGGTCGCGATCCTCCTTGAGGATCCGGTGCACCCAATCGACGGTCGCCTGCGCCTCGGTGGCCGGTTGGACGGTAAACGTGTGGCCGTACTTGTTCTGGAAATAGCGAGCCTCGTTCGCGCGCAGGCCAGCAAGCGCATCCGCCACCGGCGATGTCTCGAGGCCCACCGTTGACACGGTCTCAAAGTTCACTTCGTACATGGTGATGTTTCCCACACCGGCTTTCAGGATGCGCCCGCGCCCGAAGCGTCATTTTCCAAAAAGTAAGTCAGGTCCACGATGCCTCCGGAGAGGCAAGCAAACGCCCGGCCACCACAACGGTGAACCGGGCGCTGCGGTTGCCGAAGCTACCAAGGACAGGAGGTGGCGCCTGAACGTCGTGCCGGGTTCACCGGGGCGGATCCAGGCACCACCGGGTCCTACTGGGTTGCCTTGAGTTTGTGCAGGATCAGCGGGAAGGTGAGGTGCCAGAAGGCGCCGTTGCAGTAGCTGTTGAGCACCGTCGGCCACCCCTGCCAGTAGGTCGTGTTCATCGGGATCCGATGGAACCACTGGATGAATGGGATGTTCGGCAGTTCCTTCAGCCAGATGGCCATCGCATCATGGAACAGGTCCAGGACACGTGGGTCACCCATCGGGATGCTGTTCATCTTCTCCACGATGACGTCGAAGTCCTTGTTGGACCAGCGGCTGAGCTGGTTGCCACCACCACCGGACGTCGTGTTCTTCGGGATCGAGTTCTCACTCGTGAAGAGGAACATCGTGTAGTACGGATCGGCAATGCTCGCCCCGTGGCCCATGAACCAGGCACCCTTGTGCGTGCCAAGCATGGCTTGGTCGTACCAGTCCGGAGGCATGCTGTAGGAGGACTCGAAGCCACCCTTGCGCAACTGCTCGGAGAGGACGGGTCCGATGTCGGCCCAGATGCCCCATCCGTAGATGTCGACAACGAGGCGCTTGCCACCCTTCGCCCAGAAACCGGCGCTGTCCTTGGCAAAGCCCTTGGCAGTCATGCGCTTGGCCGACTCGGCAAGGTCGTACTTGTTGTTCGGGTACTTGGCAAGGAGGTCCTTGACCGAGTCCTTGTACGGCTTGAGAGCCGGATAGTCCGGGTACGGCAGTTCGGTGGTCTGGCCGGCACCCTCGTAGGCAACGTCAACCGCGCCCTGGTTGTCGATCGCGTAGGCCAGCGCCCAACGGATTTCCGGGTCGTTCCACGGCTCGGCCTGGGTGTTGACCCACACGCTGTTCGGCCACCAGTCGACGTAGCCGAATGGCGGGCGGTTGAAACTGTGGGTGATCAGCGCCTTGTTCTGCGGGAGGAGCGACTTGATCGTGCCTGGACGCAGGTCGAGGCTCTGGTCGACTTCATTCGAGGCAAGAAGCTGCGCGGCGCGGTTGTCATCCGAATACGGTACGCATACGATCCGCTGCACGTCCGGAACCGAACCTGCCGGCGACGCGGGTCCGAAGTCGACATCCTTGCCCCACCAATCATCCCGGCGGTCAAGGAACTTCTGGGTCTCACTCCAGAGGGTGATCTTGTACGGCCCGGTGCCGCACGGCCAGCCCTTCTCGAGGTCGAACCACATGAACTCGGTGACTTCCTTGCCCTCGAAGATGTGCTTCGGGAGCAGCTTCACACCGTTGTCGAACTTGAACGCGAGGTACTCGAACAGGAAGCGCGGGTTCGGTGAGTTGAACGTGAAGGTGACCGTCAGGTCATCCGTCGCCTCAACCGACTTGATGTACTTCTTCATGTCCCCGCCATAGGTCAACTTCTGGTTGTCCTTGAGCAGGTTGAAGGTGAACGCCACGTCATGTGCGGTGAAGGCTTGCCCGTCGCCCCACTTGGCCTGCTTGCGGACATTGACTGTCACCGAGGAGTAGTCCTCAGCATAGGTGTAGCCTGACGCGAGCCAAGGGATCATGTCGTCAGCGAAAGCGGAGTAGTAGAACAGGGGCTCCCACATGGAAGCGTTGCCCTGCTGGTGAGAAGAGCCGGCGGCATACGGGTTCCCAATCCCCATGTCGGTGTACTTGCCACCGGACCCACCATTGAGATAGACCAACGTGCGATTACGTGGCACCTCTGCGTGGGTCGGTGCAGCACCAGCCTGACGCGCATCGAAGAGACCAAGGGTGCCCGCAACAGCGGCCGCACTTGCAGCACTGCCGAGACGCAGGACCCCCTCGCGAGTCTGCTTGAGTTCCATGACGATGACTTTCCTCCAGCGCCTAAATTAGCGCAAGCCACTCTACCATCAAGCCGGTGACCTGTCACCTGACGTGGTGGGCACTTATGGATTCGATGGCAATCCACCCGATCACGCGCCAAACCAACACCGCCTGGCCAGCACGAGGATTGACCGGGCGGTAGGCGTCAGCGGATGCGTGGATCACAAGGTTCAGCAACGACCAGTGACCTGGCCTGGAACCTGATTGGGCAGGGCGATCATTGGTGACCCCACGTCAGTCGATGTCCAGTACACCGTAGAGTTCAGTCCGCTCACCTACAAGAACGGAGCGGTGCTTGGCCAAGAGCGCCTTGACCTCGGGCAGATTCCATGTCTTCCCGTACGCGGCTTCCATTGAGGCAAGGCTCTCCCAGGTTCGTTCCCACGTGATGGTGCCCGAGTTATCGCTTCCGGACATCAACCGACTGTGACGCTACAGTGGGAAACCACCGACCTTCGCTTCAGCTACGCCGAACCCCTTCTCCCACGCCTTGAACTCTCCAGTGTGGAGTGCAGTGTCTGGATATGACGTTCAACAAATGCCATGGGTCTTCCCCCATGCCGGTCTGTGTGCAACGGGCTGCACCAGCACGCCCGTACGTCTGGTCTTCGGTCCGTGCTGGTCCACCGCCGACACACCCTATCCGCATTCGTAACTCCGTGCGTGAAAACGGAACCGCCCAGTGATCACGTGGATGAACCGGGAGGTGGGTATCAGTTAATAAGTGGCTCAGGCATCCCGCCAGAGCAGCCGTTCGGTCTCTGGTTTTACTGGGAAAGGTCGCGCGACAGTTCGTCAGGGGCCGCGGTAACCCCTCTGCACTCGGTGTCCCACTCCTCGCCCTATCGGTTATTCCGATACACTGACTTCCAGGATGCTTCCTCGTGAGATTCTGGCCGACTTCGACTAGTTCCTTGCGGAACGAGGCCTGGTGCTTGATGGAGTGATCGTTGGTAGGTCCGCGCTTGTGCTTCTGGGGATTATTTCCCGCGCAACGAAGGACGTGGACATACGCAACCCGCACCCTCATGCCAGATGTGATCGACGAGGCCCACGAGTTCGCACGGTCGCGCCGTGCGACTGGCGAGACGCTCGGTATTGATTGGCTCAACAATGGACCACTCGCGATCATCCCTGACCTGCCTCCGGACTGGATGCAGGGCGTCAACCCGGTCTTCCAGGGGCAGGCGTTGACGCGTGAAGTTCCTGATCGACCTGAACTGCTCGCGACTAAACTGCCCGCACTGTGTGACCGGGGAACTGATCTGGCAGACTACCTGGTCCTGGGTCCATCGGAGCTGGAAGTGGCGACGGTCTTGCCGTGGCTGATGTCCCGCGACGCACATCCTGATTTGTCTGGTCACGTGTTCTATATCATCACCGATATTGTCAGTAAATATGGTCATTGAAACTGAGTTCGCACCGGAAATGCATGGTGATGACCTGACCGCCCGGCTCATCGGGGTCGGGATGGAGTTCACGGGGTCGGGATGCACTGACCCGGTCATCGAACGTGCGCTCGCCGATGCCTCGGCCGCTGGGATGGACGGCGGGGACTTGCGTGTCCTTGGCGTCCTGGTGACGTGGCTGGAGGTGCATTCGGACTACATCAACGCGGATGGCCTGATCCGCACCATCGTGACAAATGAATCACCGCGCGTGCGTGCCTTCTGGCATGCGTTTGCACGCTGGAAGCAGGCAGACCGGCGCTTCGCCAGACTGGCCACCGCGGTTGGAGATGGCGGAGCTGATGTCATTGACCTGTTGCCGGTGGGGAATGACTTCCAGATTGCGAGGCGAGGCGAGGATGAACGGTTCGCCGGTTCGCGACTTCGGGCACCGGCGGGAACACTTGGCGGTCGTCCCGGCGACGTCCTGTGTCCAGCCGATCTGGCGAGGCACCATGCGGGCTATCGCAACCGGGTGCTGATGGGGCCGACGTGGCGGGCGGACGTATGGACCGTCCTTGTGGCATCCCCAACGCTTTCCATTTCGGAAGTTGCGCGACGTACCGGATGTGCCTTTGCCACCGCATGGACAGTCGCGCGGGATTTCCGGGTCCTTCACGGTGGCAGCGCCTGAGGGATGGGGCCAGCACACGGAAACATCACCGCCCGGCCATCACGTGGATGAACCGGGCGGTGGGTGTCAGTGGCTACGTGGATCAGACGTGGTGCCAGATTCCGTCAGGGTGCCAGACCGCGCACACAGAGCCTCGGGAAACGTGCGCCTCGCCCGGTTTCCAGGAAAAGGGGCACCACCATCCCCGTGATGAGAGTCCCGAAGATCCCTACGCCAGGTAACCGCCCTCGTTCGCACCGGCGCCGACACGACCGTACAAGGACAGGATCCCCTTGACGTGTCGCGACTTCGGCTTCACCCACGATGCCCGGCGCGTTGCCAGGACAGCATCGACCGCCGCCGGATCGAGACGGCCCGCCTCGGCCGTGCCAATCACGGCAAGACGCCGTTCCGGCACGTGGATCTCGATCAGGTCACCCTCGTGCACCAGCGCAAGCGGACCACCGTCCATCGCCTCGGGAGTGATATGCCCAACTGCCGGACCTTTCGCCGCTCCTGAGTACCGGCCGTCGGTGATCACCGCGCACGTGGCCGAGAGTTCCTTGCTTGAGGCAATGATCGCCGTGGCGTAGTACATCTCAGGCATGCCGTTTGCCTTTGGCCCCTCGTAGCGGATCACCACCACATCACCGGGAACCACGTGTCGCGCCAGCAACGCATCCACGGCCTGGTCCTCAGTGTCAAAGACCCGCGCCGGGCCGACATGGACGTGCATCTCCTTCGGCACGGAGAAGTGCTTGATCACCGCACCACCGGGCGCGAGGTTGCCCCGCAACACAGCGACACCACCTTCCGGCCCGAACGGATCCTCGCGCGGACGGATGATCTCGCGCTGTTCCACCTTGACGTTCGCCAGGAACCCGCGCGTCTGGATGAAGAACGACCCGCGATCAACCTCCTCAAGGTTCTCACCCAATGTCTTCCCCGTCACCGTCATGCAATCAAGGTGCAGGAACTCTCGCACTTCCATCATGACCGCCGGCACGCCGCCCGCATACCAGAGGTACTCCACGGGGTACATGCCCGTCGTCTTGGCGTTTGCCAGGACCGGCACCTTGCGATGGATCCGGTCGAAGTCATCGATGGTGATGTCAATCCCCGCCTCGCGGGCAATTGCCGGAAGGTGGATCAGCGAGTTGGTGGACCCACCGACCGCCGCATGCAGCACGATTGCGTTCTCGAATGCCTCGCGCGTCAGGATCTGGCTTGGGCGCAGGTCCATCTCGATCAATTTGAGGATTTGCTTGCCCGCCGCCCGAGCGATCCGCAAGTGCATTGCCAACGGCGCCGGGATCAGTGCCGACCCGGGCAACGCCAGGCCGAGGGCCTCAGCAAGGACCTGACCGGTCGAGGCACTTCCCATGAACTGGCACGCACCACACGTCGGGCACGCGCCCTTTTGGTGCAATTCCAGATCTGCCTGATGCATTTCGCCCCGCGATACCGCCGCGCCCATGCCCCACAACTGGTCGCTGGTGACATAGTTCGGTGCATTCAACTGCGTCCCACCCGGGACCAGGATGCTTGGCAGGTCGCACCGGGCAATCGCCATCAGATGCGCCGGCACCGACTTGTCATTTCCAGAGATGAAGACCGCACCGTCATGCGGATGCCCGAGGGCGTGGATCTCGATCAGTGCCGTCTGCACATCGCGCGAGACCAGGGAGTAGCTCATCCCCGAATGCGCTTGCGCCACACCGTCGCAGATATCCGACGCATAAAAGATGCCGGGCTTGCCACCCGCCTCAAAGACACCGTTGGAGACCTCATCGATCAGGGGTTTGAAATGGAAGGTGCCAGGATGCCCCATCCCGTACGCACTCTCCACGAGGACCTGGGGCTTGCCCAGATCTTCCTCGGTCCAGTTCATGCCCAATCGCAGGGCATCACCCTGATGGTTCACCTTCCGTAGCCGCTGGCTCCGCAACTCTCTCACTGTCGTTCCCCCTCACCGTGGAACCGGTGGTCCCGTGCACCGATCGGCATCTGTGCCCCCGGTCGCGATGTCGCCCCGATGGTACGCGCTTCCCGCATCCATGGCGCACCTTTGTGGATGCACCTTGCCTCGCCCCCCGGGAGCACCACCGCCGAAACAGCCGGTCATGCACGGACCCCTGGGAGCGCCGACGCCCTCGCCGGCAGGTGTCTCCGAACCACCCCCGACCTTCAAGACATCGCAAGGCGTTCACACCACCCGGCAGATCACCGCGACGCATTCGTCCACATTGGCCGGCGAGGGCACCAGCGGTCTCAGCACAACTAGCGATGTATCCCTGAGAGCGCCCGGCCGTTCCGGCACAAGGCACCGCGTACCATTAGCATCAGGCGACGAGACCGCATGCTTGACTGGACCGAACTCCTGACCATCGCTACCATCTCTTGGCTTGGGATCATGAGCCCCGGGCCAGACTTCGTCGTCGTCGTGCGTCACAGTGTTTCCTACGGACAACGCCACGGCCTCACCGCCGCATTGGGCGTGACCACCGGCACCGTCGTGCCGCTCGCCTATGCCACCTTTGGCGCGGCCCTGCTTGCCACCCAATCGGACGTTGTCTACCTGATCCTCCAGTACGCGGGTTCCGCCTACCTTGCCTGGCTGGGTTTCCGCGCACTCCGATCCCGCCCGGACCCGCCGGACACCGACTTCGAAGCCAATCCCCTCGGCACGGAAGTACCGACTCGCCTGCGAACTTTCTGGACAGGTGTCCTGATCACCTCACTCAACGCCAAGGCGGGCCTGTTCTACCTGTCCCTCTTTGCGATGGCCGTCTCCGTAAACACACCGGTGGCGCCACGTCTTCTCTATTGCGCCTACATCCTGATGTCCACCATGATCTGGACGTCAGTCGTCGCCACCCTCTTCGGGCACCGGACCGTCCGTCGCATCTTCCGAGCCGTCGGGCACTGGTTCGACCGCTTCATGGGCGGCGTCTTCATCCTGCTGGCCCTCCGCACCGCCTTTGCACGACGCTAGAATGACGCAGCCATCGGGGTTCCGGTTGGTCCCGCCTCGAATGGTGGTACGCTGTCGTATACGTCTGAAGCCGTGATGGTGGCTATTGCCGCCCGTCCCTGGCCCGCACGTCCGGAAGCCAACCGACTGGATGACGACGACACCAACCCGCCGCCACCTTCCCATGATTTCCGAGAGTGCCGGAATGACCGGTCAGGCACTGTCCGAGAACCCGACCACCGGCCCCCTCATCGACTCATTCGGACGCCTGATCCGCAACTTGCGCATCTCGATCACCGACCGGTGCAACTTCCGGTGCACCTACTGCATGCCGGAAGAGGGCCTCGACTGGCTTCCGAACGAGGCCATCCTGACCTTCGAGGAGATCGACCGCCTCTCACGGCTGTTCGTGCGCCTCGGGATCAACGAGATTCGCCTGACCGGTGGCGAACCGACCCTCCGGCGCGATTTGCCTGACCTGATCGCACGCCTTGCGCCGCTCGAGGCCGATGGCCTGAAGAGCCTCTCGCTCACGACGAACGGCATCCTCCTGCCCCGCCTCGCCCCGGCCCTTGCGTCCGCCGGCCTGACACGGATCAACGTCTCCCTGGATACCCTTGACCAGAAGCGTTTCTGGCAGGTCACCCGCCGTGACGCCCTCGACCAGGTGATGGCCGGTCTCGAATCCCTTGAGGCCTACCCCACCATCACCCCGATCAAGATCAATGCCGTCGCCGTCCGCGGGTTCACGCGGGAGGAAGACATCCTGGCCCTCGCCGGCCTCGCGCGACGCAAGCCGTACGTCATGCGGTTTATCGAGTTCATGCCCCTCGATGCCGAAGGCAACTGGGAGACCGATCAGGTGCTTCCCGGTGACGAGATCCGCGCGATCATCAACGCCCAATGGCCACTGGATGTGATCCCCGGCCAGGATCCGTCAAGTACCGCCGTGACCTACCGGTTCGGCGACGGCCTTGGCGACGTGGGGTTCATCAATCCGGTGACGCAGCCGTTCTGCCGCACCTGCGACCGAATCCGCCTGACTGCCGACGGCCAGTTGCGCACCTGTCTCTTCTCGGTCGACGAGACCGATCTCAAGTCACCGATGCGCAACGGTGCCGACGACGACGAACTCGAACGCCTGATCCGTCGGGCCGTCTGGGCGAAGGAACAGAAGCACAAGATCAACGAGGGCGAAGCCTTCCAACGCGCCTCGCGATCGATGAGCCAGATCGGCGGATAGGCCCAACGCCCCTCTCGGGTCGCAACGTGGGAGGGGGTTGCATGCATCCCCCCGCGCTACCGGCGGAAGATGTGCGGTTGGTTCTCGAACAGCGTGGCGTTGCTCACCAAGGTGAAAACCGCGCGACGCCGGAACTCGGCCAGGTTCGCCGCCCCGGTGTAGGACATCGCCGAGCGCAGTCCGCCACTCACCTGCGTGAGGATTGTCCGGGCCGATCCCTTGACCGGCACGAAACCCGCTTCGCCTTCGGGCGCACGATGCTTGTCGACCGCAATCTGGTTGTCGATCATGTACGAGAAACTGGCCTGCCCACGCACGAACTTGCGTGGCCCGTGGCCGTCGTCGATGACCTCACCCGGTGTCTCGTCCGTCCCCGCGAGGAGGCTCCCGATCATCACCACCTGAGACCCCGCCGCCAGCGCCTTTGCCACGTCGCCCGGATGTCGCACACCACCGTCGGCGATCACCGGCAAACCGGTCCCGGCTACGTCAAAGATGGCCGATAACTGCCCCACACCCGTCCCGGCGATCAGGCGCGTCGTGCAGAGGCCACCCGACCCGACTCCGACCCGCACGTATGCCGCCACCGGTTCAGGTTCGAGGTACGACCGGGCCTGCGACGCCGTCGCGATGTTCCCGGTCACGAAGACGACCTCGGCAAGGTCCGGGTGCGATTGCAGGGCGCCGAGTGTCCTGACTAGTCGCGCTTGCCCGCCATGCGCGATATCGATCAGGATCATCCGCACACCGGCATCGGCAAGCGCACGGGCCAGTTCGATGGTCGATTCTGGTCGGTCACCGAGACCGATCGAATACGCACACCGCACGCCAGCACCGAACCGCACCCGGTGGGCCATCGCCACCGCGACCGGATCGTCGCAACGGGGCCAGAAGGTGCACCCGCCAAGTTCCTCGAACAGCGCAAGCATGTCGTCCCCGACAATCGTGTCCATTGGCGCGGTCACCACTGGAAGGTCGAGACGCCACGGGCCGAACGGCACTGACGTATCCACCCGGCGCCGACTCTCCACCTCAGTCTGAGGCTGGGGCGCAAGCAGGACATCGTCGTAGGTCAGGCTCATCGGATCGACGGTGGACAGGTCGTACCACGGACGGGTCGTACCCCGCGGGGCAAGGAAGACAGGGGCGTGGTCTGGAAGTGCCGGGGCGGTCATCGCCCGGGCCGGCGTCAGTTGTGTCATCAACGTGAAGGTTCCTGTGCGGATTTGAGAGGGGCCCAGTGGGTACTCGCCTCGGGCTAGGGCATGGTCAGTTGGCGCCCGTCGATGCCCTTGGCAAGACACCCTCCGGACGCATCATCACGGAAAGGCATACGCCCCGGCTAGGGCGAACCCACCCCCTTCAACCGTCGCAACGGGGGAGGGGCGGGGGGTGGGGGACTGACTATCGCCGCGAACAGCCAAACAAAGTGCCTTGAAAACTGGGGTGATTGGGTCCGGCGGGAGGAAGTCGTCTACACCGGCAGGAGGTGGCCCGTCTTCTTTATGGACCTCAAACCACCGGGTTGCGCAAGATGCCGAGACCCTCGATCTCCACCTCGACCACATCGCCCGCCTGCAGAAAGATGCCCCGCGCACTGCCGACACCGGCCGGGGTGCCCGTTGCAATGATGTCTCCCGGTTCGAAGGTCATGAACTTCGAGCACCACGCAATCGTCCGCACGATGGAATGGAGCATCATCGCCGTCGAAGTCTCCTGACGCTGTTCGCCATTCACACGCACCACCATGTGCAACTTCATGGGATCGGCAACCTCATCGGCGGTCACCATCCACGGCCCGATCGGGCAGAACGTGTCGGGCCACTTGCCAATCAGCCAGTCGAAGTACCCATTCCGTGCCGCTTGCGCCGGGTCACGATCCATACCAGGATCAAGCTTGCGCCCCGACACATCGTTGAGGGGGAAGTACCCGGCCACGTACTGCATGGCATCGGCCTCGGAAATGCGATGCCCGCGACGACCGATCACCACACCGAGTTCGCCTTCGTAGTCGGTCGCAATCACGGGTGCCCCTGGAATGCGGATCGCCTCTCCATGCCCGACGATCGATGTCATCGGCTTGCAGAAGACCTCTGGCACCAGCTGTTCGGCCGGCGTCGTCAGACCACTTGCACCCTCGGTCCGGTGCGCCATGTAGTTCCCGGCCAAGGCAAGCACCTTGCCCGGGCGCAGGATTGGCGCACGCAAGCGGGCACCATGGGCCGTCACAATCCACGTCGCCCCGGCCCCGGCATGCGAATGCGCGTGGTCGAGCGCCACCTTCGCCGCGTGCAAGCCCTCATCGCCCGCCTCAAGCAGTGCCTCGAGCGATCCGAGGACGTGCGGATGCGCGACGTGCGCCGCCACACCAGCCGCGTGCAGGTCAATCCACGGACCCGCCTCCGGCGCATCGTGGGCATCCACAGGTGCGACCAGACGGTGTGCCCCGTTTGTCAGCGTGACGGTTCCCATTTTCATGATCGGATCCCTCTTTCTCCCTCCCCCTCATCGAGGGAGTTGCGATATGTACACATAATTATGTTTACGGGCCAGGGGGTTCCTGTCCCGTGCCCGGCCTTACATGTCGGCGATCGGGTAGGTGACCTTCACATTGCCCCGGTGGTTCGATTGCAGGATGCCAAGCAGGATGGAGAGGGTGCGTCGTCCGTCCTCGCCCGTCGAGACCAGCGGTGATGCCGGCGACTCACCCCGTGCCGTCGCCTCCACATGCGAGATCACTTCACGCAGTCCGGCCTCCAGGCCTCCCGTCGCTACCGGTGCCGTCGGCAACAGCCACTTGACTGGACGGGCATCGCCCTGGGCATCGCCACCGCCGGGTGCTGGCCGAGCGAGTTGCGTCACCTCGGCAGCACCCGATGAATCGTCCACCGAGATGCGCCCGTGTTCGCAGTCCAAACGCAGCTCAAAGCGCGCCAGTCCATCCTTGTTTGCGCAGATGAAGGCCCGCACACCGTTCTCGTACCGCACGTACGCGCTTGCCCCCGGATCGGTGGCCGGATCACGTCCGCCATCACCCGCATACCGGGGCGGATAGTTGGAATGGGTGTCGTCGAGGTCGGACATCACCCACGCCGGGTCGCTTTCGGCGAAGAAGTTGACCGTGTCCACCAGATGCGTGGCATTGCGGAACAGCATTGCGCGCGGCCCGGCAAGTGTCGCCACGATCCGTCGCAACGGCCCGAGTGCCCCCGACCGGATCAGCACGCGTGCCTGATGCCAGATTTGGCGCCAACGCCGTGTGTGATCGATCGACAGCACCACCCCGTGTGCCCGGCACGCAGCCAGGATGCGGTCGGCGTCGGCCAAGGTCGTGGCGATCGGCTTCTCGCAGTAGATCCCCTTCACTCCGGCTTCGCACGCAGCCACCACGATGTCGGCGTGACGATGGTCCGGCGTGACAACACTCAGGATGTCCAGATGCGCTTCGGCAAGCATCATGCGGAAATCGGTGTACGTGCGCGCCTCCGGCCAACGGTGACCCCAGTTCTGCAGGAACTCGGCATTGCGTTCCAGCACCAGGTCGCACGCACCGACCACCGTCACATTGGGGATCTGCGCGTAGCCACTTGCATGGTTGTCGCCGTGCGCATGCCCGAACACGGGATCCGGGATCGACGGCGGCGCCCCCGCCGCTATCCCCGTCAGGCCGACGATCCCGGCACGATGGATCTTCATGGATTTCTCTCCTTCATGTGCGTCTCACCCACCCCATCACCATTGATCTTCCCCCCACACCACCCGGCCGGTTGCAGCGAGGATCAGCCTCGCGGCGCCTGAACGACCCGTTGCGCCGTGCCGGTCTCGGATGACCGGATCGCCGCCTCCACGATATCCAGAATGTGCGCAATGGCCCCGATGGGTGCAAGGGCCTCCGTCCGCGCACGCGACGCCCTCAGGAACTGACGGACGAACTCCTCGCCTGGCACCCCGTGGTACGCCGATGACGCCGGCAAGTCGTAACGCCACTCGCGACGCCCGCCCTCCCGCCATCCCGGTGCTTCACTCATCAGCGTCGCCGATGCACCTTCCGAAAGCGGCAAGCGCGCAAATCCGGACGTCCCGCGCAGGGCCAGGAAGGTGTCGTAGGACGCACCCATGTAGCCCGGCACGCTTCCCACCAGGTGGTACCCCGCATTGAACGTGCCGAGTGCCCCGCCCCGGAACCGCAATGCCAGACAGGCGGTGTCCTCCACCTCAATGGCCTCCGGGTTCCGGTTCCCGACGAACGCCGTGACCTCTGCCACCTCGTCGTCGATCATGAAGCACAGCGCATCCAGGAAGTGGCAACCGAGCCACGACAGGATCCCCGATCCCGCCGTCGCCCGACGGAACAGCCAGTGCGATGGATCCCGGAAGCGCACCTGAGAGGTAATCATCCGCCCCTCGACGCCAAGCAGGTGTCCGATGGCGCCGTCACGCACCGCATCACGAACCTGCACTACCGCGGGATGCGCGCGCCAACCCAGGAAGGTGCCGAGAGGGATCCCGGCACCACGCGCCTTCGCGTCCAGTCGATGCAGCGTTGCCGCATCAAGTGCGCCCGGCTTCTCGAACAGCGCCGGAAGGCCCGCATCAATGCACGCATCAAGGACTGCCGGGCACAGGTCGGTCCGGACGCACACGATCACCGCATCAAGCGACGCAGCTTCGGAAAGAAGCCCGGCCAACGCGGCTTCGCCACTGGAAACACGAACCGACTGTGGTTCAGTCGGAGCGACGGGAAGACCCCCACCCCCTGCCCCCTCGCGATGGGAAATGGGGGGGGCGGTCGCGGAGGTGTAGGTACGCACGACCTTCCGGGTGGGCACGTCAAGGGTCGAAAGATCAAGCCCGTCCAGTACAGCCACATGGATTGCCTCGACGTCGGGCAGGACATCGAGGGTCCGCAAGTGCGCGATGGTATGGGGATGTGCGGTCAGGATGACGCCGACGGTGTATCCGCGATCGGTCATCGGTGCGGGCTTTCATCGTCTGCGTGATCGATTGCCGGTCCGGTGCCGGCTCCGGTCACACGCGACCCGTTCGCATAGACCGCCTGCACGTTCCGCAACGCCGTCAAGTCGTGCAGGGGATCCCCGCCCACCACCAGGATGTCGGCGCGCAATCCCGGGACCAGGCTTCCCGTCTCCGACGCAACTCCCAGTACCTGTGCCGAGTACGAGGTCCCACCTCGCAAGGCATCCAGTGCCGGCAACCCCCACACACCCGATTCGATGATCTCCTCGGCGAAGTGGCCCATCGGGTACCACATCCAAGAGGAGTCGCTTCCGCACACGAATCGCGCCCCGAGCGACCGCAACCGCCGGTAGTGGTCTTCACGCACGGCCCGGTACGCCACCAGGACTTCCATCTCGTCAGTTTCGGCCTCGGTCAGCGGAACGTCAGGGTTCGAAGCAGCCTTGGCCTCCAGGGTCCGCAAGCGGATTGCACCCTGGGCCACCGTGTAATCCACCCACGCACCCGCAGATGCGATCCGCCCGGCGACCTTCTCATCAAAACGGTCAGTGCCATCGGGTTCCTTGAAGACCCCGTGGATGATCGTCTCCACCCCGGCATCAAGCGCGTTGGTCATGCCCTCGATGGAGACGCAGTGGGCCGCCGTCGGCTTGCCGAACCGGTGCGCCTCGTCAACCGCCGCCTGCATCTCCGCCGGGGTGTAGGCCGCCCGGTAGGGGTACGACGTGCGGGTGCTTCCACCAGTCGCGATGATCTTGATGACGTCGGCGCCTTCCTTCACCACCTGCCGGACGGCCTGGCGAACGCCCTCGACGCCATCAGCCTCCTGGCCGAAGTACCAGAGGTGCCCGCCGGTGATCGTGATCGGACGCCCGCAGAGGATCAGGCGTGGTGATTCGCAGATTCCCTGCCTCGCCGCCTCGCGCAACTGGAACGAGATCCGGCCTGGCGTCCCCAGGTCACGCAGGGTAGTGACCCCCGAGTGCAGGTGTGCCCGCACGTTCCGCGCGGCTTGCAGCAGGAGGAGTTCCGGCGTCACATCGGGAAGCGCGTCGCCGGGCCGGCCGTCACCAAACCCGACAAGATGGGTATGCGCATCGACCAGTCCCGGAAGGATCGTTGCGCCCGGGAAGTCATCGATGGCAACGTCGGTCAGGGCCTCGAAATCCGCAACCGGCCCGATCCCACGGATCCGTCCATCCTCGATGAGGACAGCCCCGCGGAAGATCGGCGGGCGCCCTGTCCCGTCCCATACGCGTGCGCCGCGAAGCAGGCGGCGTCCTCCTGACTGGTTCACGTCCGTCTCTCCCTCGCGGCCCGCCGTCTCTCCCGGCACCGCCGTCCGACCACGCTACCACCGGACCCGCTGAAGATCAAGGCCTTGCCCGGCGCCGCATCTCCGCTCGATACGGACCGCGCCTCCCTTATCCAGTCGCAACGGGGCTGGGTTGGGGGCCTCACACGATGGCCTCAGCCACGAACTGGCAGAGGACTGTGCCAACCTCGCCTCCCCTCTCCCGTCGCAACGTGGGAGGGTCTGTGGGTGGGGGCATATCCCGCAACTCCGTCGGAAGGGATTACATCTCCCAATCAGTGGCGGATCTGATTAGTGAAGCGCATGTCCAAAGCGCGTCTCGGACTACGACCCTCTGGAAACCGACCTATGCCCACACCGCCCGGTACAGGTCCACGATCTCCGTCTCCGTGGGAATCCGCGGATTATTCGCCGGACTGCCACTCGCGATCGCGTCGGACGCCATTGCCCCCAGCACCAGGTCGTACGCATCCCGGGCAACCCCGAGGTCCGAGAGTGTGGGCACCCCGACAGACCGGCACAGGTCAGCAATGGCCGTCACCGTGTCACGACCATCGCCGGAACCGTCCCCGACACCCATCGCCGCGCCAATCCGCGCATACCGGTCCATGGCATCCCTGCGAGAGAACTCGCACACCGCCGGAAGAAGCACCGCATTCGCCATGCCATGAGGGACCCCGAAGTACGCACCCAACGGCCTCGCCATGCCGTGTACCAAGGCGACCGACGCGTTACTGAATGCGATCCCAGCCTCGAGCGCCCCAACCGACATCTCGGCTCGTGATTCGTCATCACGCGGGTTCGCAAGCACACGTGGCAGTGCCCGTGACAACCGGGCGATCGCACTCAGCGCAAGCGGATCGGTCATCGGTTGCGACCGGCGAGAGACGTACGACTCGATTGCGTGGGTCAGCGCGTCGATACCCGCTGCGACCATCGGCCTCGATGGCACGTCGCGCGTCAGGTCGGGATCGGCCACCGCAATGTCGGGCATCGCCTCCCAACTGGAAATCAGCATCTTGCGATCACGCGCCTCATCGGTGACGATCACGAACCGGGTGACCTCCGACCCTGTGCCCGCGGTCGTCGCGATGCACGCTAGGGGCACGCGTCCACCGGGCACCTTCTCGGCCCCCTCGAACCGTGACAACGGACCATCGTGCGCCATGAGAATGGCAACCGCCTTGGCGACGTCCATCGCACTGCCCCCACCCAGTCCAATTACTGCATCGGCACTGGCGGTCGCACAATCCCGATGCGCCCGCTCAACCATCTCCATCGTCGGTTCGCCGGTCACCCGGTCATGGGTCGTCACCTGCACGCCAGCATCAGCGATGGCAGCCAGGACCGCACGCGCGCCTGCCGTGGCCAGAATGAACCAGTCGGACACGACGAATGCGTGACGCACTCCCCGCATCTGGAGAATGCGCCCGATCCCGAGCGACGACCCGGACCCAGTCAGGATCAACCCCGGCACACGGAACTCTCTCATCAGTTACTCCTGAACGGTAGCGAAGCGTATGTGAATCTGGGAGACGCGGGACGCAGTCACGCCGGAAGCCACCGGTCGAACCATGCCTCTGGTCCATCCGAAACATACCGGTGCCCACCATCGAACAGGTCCAGTGACACCGAACCGGGCGCACCCGCCGCCGTATAGGCTCGCGACACCGTTTCGAAGCCCGCAACGACCGCTTCCAAGGTGTAGAGCGGATCACCACGACCATTCTGGATCAACAGCGGGCGAGGCGCGATCATGGCCGCGATTTCCGGCAAATCGGCAACCCGCAGCAGCCCCGGCAAGGAATTGCAGAGATCCCACCCGCCGAGCCGATTCCACGCCTCAACCTCCTGCCGGATGGTCGTGAAGTAGCCACTCACCACCGCAGTCCGCACGCGCTCATCGAACGCTGACAGGAACATGGTGCGCTTGCCACCCTCCGATAGGCCAACCGCCCCGATCCGCGACGCATCGACCCCCGGCCATGCCGACAGGATGGACAGCGCACGAATGTCGTCGAGCAGGCGAAGTCCCGTGTGCGTGTAGCCGAGGTACTCCACCACCCGCCCCATCGCCTGATGATGTTGTGTCCCACGGTCCGCCACGCGTTCGCCGAACCCAAGCGCATCCGGGGTGATCACCACATATCCCCGTCGCGCAAACCGTGCGCCGAAGTCCGAGTGGTAGCGACCGATGAGTTCGGATAGTTCCTCCGGCGTCGCGCCGTTGATCTCGGCGCCTGCTCCGGTCACCAGTTCCTTGCCAAGCATGTTCCCGTGCCCGTGCAAGGCCACGATGCCGGCGAACGGTTTGGAATCAGGGACGCTTGAATGAGCACCGGCATCCGGCACCAGCACGAACGCACTGCCCGTGCCCCCAAGCACCCCCGCATACCGGATCTGGTGCCTGACGAACCCATCACCGGGGACCGTCTCGATGGTCTCCCACGCCGGGGTGGCATGACTGACCGCGTCTGCATCGACCCCGAGGATGGTCCACAAGACATCCCTCAGCGATGCCTGCCAGTCCCGGAGCGACGTGACCGGGTCCACCCCAGCCCGGATCAGGTCCGGCAAACCCAGTCGTGGCCGGATTGACGCCACCTGCCGCTGGAGGAAGTCGTGAGCGCGCAGCCCAGCGGGTTGGACATCGGGCGGAGTAGCGTGGGGTACGGCCGAAGGTATGTCGTTCGTCTTCACATCCGGCAGGATAGCCGCACTGCGCTGCATCCTTCGATACATCGAGGCATCACCCTCTGCCATCGCAATCGTCCGCACACGCAAGGGCGAGGCAACTCCCCACTCCCGTCGCAAACGGGGGGAGGGGATGGGGGTGGGAGCCTTCCCGCAATCGGAGCAGCCGGGGGCCTCAACCAACAACGTCAAGAAAAGCGGTTACGTCATTTGCCAAGCAGGTCAGCCGCCCCATGGGCGAGCGCCGCGTAGATGGGGATGCCGAGGACGATGTTCAGCGGAAAGGTCAGGCCCAGCGAGAGGCCCACATACAGGCCCGGTGTCGCTTCCGGGACGGCATGGCGCAGCGCCGCCGGGACGGCGATGTACGACGCACTCGCAGACAGCACCATCAGCAGTACCGTCTCACCCGGTGGCAGGCCGACTGCCAAGGCAATCGCCAACGCAACCAGCGCGTGGATTGGTGGGGCAGCAAATGCGTAGACAAAGGCTTGCACTGGCGACCCGGCCAGGTTGCGGAGTTGCGTCGCCGCCACCGTCCCCATGTCGAGGAGGAAGAAGCTGAGCATCCCCTTGAAGAGATCGATCGAGAACGGTGCCATCACCTTCTGGCCAGTCTCTCCAGTCAGGATGCCGACAGCCATTGCCCCGACCAGCACGAGTTGCGACCCATCGGTCAGCGCGTGCCGCAGGCCCTCCTGCCAAGTGGCTCCGACCGCTTCCGTCCGCGACCGGCGTCGAGCCCGGTGGGCAAGCATCAGGGCGATCAGCAGTGCCGGGGATTCCATGAGGGCCATGGCCGCCGCCATGTGCCCGCCGTATGGGATACCGGACTGGTCGAGGTACTGTGTTGCGGCGATGAACGTCACCGCACTGACCGAGCCGTAGACGGCCGCCACGCCGATTGCTTCGAATTGTCCGATCGCTCGCCAAAGAGCCAGATACCCGAAGATGGGCACCGCTATCGCCATCGCGACGGCTAGCCCGAGACTGACGATGACCGTCTGGTCGATGCCACTCGCACGGATGGCGAAACCGCCCTTGAGGCCGAGTGCCATCAGCAGGTAGAGCGACAGGAACCGCCCGACTTGGTCGGGAATCTGGAGATTTGACCGAACCAACCCGGCAAACAATCCCACAACAAAGAAGAGAACCGCCGGATCAAGGAAAACAGGCATTGCACGAAACACTACATGGTCACGCGGAAATCCTCCGGTATCACCCCCATGCTCACGTCACGACTTGGGGGTGTCCGCCGAATGAGGGAAAGGTCGTCAGGCCTGCGGGCCGGGTTCACCAGACGCATGCAGGCGCTCGTGTGCGGTCTCCCGCCTCGCGTGTACCGGGATCGCGCCGGTCACGCCCGTGAGTCCGAAGTCCGGTGGCATGGTGAAGTACAGCGATTCGGTCGCACCCGGGGCGACCACGTCCGTCTCGTGAAAGATGCCGACGGTAGACCCGGTCTTCGATACGGCGCGATAGAACTCAAGCCACGCGGGACGATGCTCGTACTCGTCATTCCGGGCATACCGTTCCAGATGTTCGAATGACTTCCGGTACTGCACGACGGCAACGGTGCGACCCCAACGGCAATATCGGGCCGAGACCATGCCGAGATCTCGGTTTCGTTCCAACTCCCGCATCATCCGGGGCATTGCCAGAAAGGGCGGAAGCCAATTGGTGGCGCGCGCCCAGTCATGGATATGCATGCCGATGATGAACACGGCACCGCCCTTGGTCGGGTCAGCCATCAAGCGGGGTGGGATTGCCATCGTTGTTCCAGTCCGGCCTCGCGCACCAACAGGGTCGCTCATGAAGCCAAACCCACGCACATCAGAAACGATTCGGCAGCCATGTGATCATCGTTTACTTTACGGCATTCATGCACGGAAGGCCAGTCCGAAAGACTGGCCCCGTCGCCTCAGTCCGCCATGATCCGGGGAAATCCCGGGGTTGGGAGGGGTTGGCGGAGGCCACCTGAATACCCGGCTTCTACGCGATATCAGATCCAATCGATCTCGTCGAGGCAGAGTTCCCGGAACACATCCCGGTTGAACGAAACCCCAAGTCCTGGCACGTCCGCAAGGTCCATGAACCCATCCACTGGTCGCAATGGGGTCTCCACCAGCGCGTTGGCAAGGGGGGTCGTGCGGAATGACTGCGGGTATTCGCACAACAGGAAGTTCGGCGTCGCCGCCGCCAAGTGCAGGCCCGCCGCCAGATGGATCGGTGTCGAGATGCTCGCATGGACGCACCACCGCACGTTATGCAGGTCCGCAATGAGTGCGATCTTCCGACCCTCGGAAATACCACCCGCACGGCACACATCGGGAAGGATCACGTCGGCGGCCCGCTTGCGGAACTTATCGAGGAACTGCCAGCGATTGCACTCGGTCTCGCCATTCGCCACCGGAATGTCCAGCGCCTGACACAGGGCCGCATAGCCATCCACGTCTTCCGGGGGTAGCGGGTCCTCGAACCAACCCGCCCCGGCTCGCTCCAGGCGCCGTCCGGCAGCCACGGCCGTGCGCGCGTCATACACACCGTGCGCATCAACCAGGACATCCGCGTCACCCCGGACCGCCTCGATCACCGCCTCGACACCATCGAGATCCTCGTCGAGTGGACCGCGCCCGACCGACAGCTTCATCGCGGTGTATCCCTCGGCGACAAACCCGCGCGCCGCCCGGATGCGGTCTTCCACCGTCTCCCCAGGCACTCCAGACAGGTAGCACGGAATGTGCGTCGAGTACGGGCCACCAAGCAGCCGGTAGACCGGTTGCCCAAGCGCCTTGCCTGCCAGATCCCACAGTGCGATGTCGATGCCCGCGATGGCTTCCAGCATCACGCCGGTGCCGTAGCCCCGCAAGCGCATGCTCGCGTAGAGGGCATCCCATATTGCGTCGATCGCCAATGGGTCGCGACCGATCAACTGAGGAGCGAACAGGTCGGTGATCAGCACCTGCGCGACCCGGGGAATTGGTGGCGAGTGCGCCTCGCCCCATCCCACCAATCCGTCGTCGGTCACGATCCGGACAAGCAGCACTTCGGCCTGTGCCGGATAGACGCACAGGTGGCGCCCATCGTTCCGCGCCAAGGCCCGGGGGCGGGAACTTCCCGATGCCCCAACGGTCGCCGCCCGCAATCCGGCGCTTCCCTCGTAATCCCGCTGTGCCACAACCCTGAACGATTCAACGCGTGCGATCTTCATGCGCGGTAGTGTGCCCGATCACCGGACCCCGGTCACCCCACTCGCTGTGGGGTCACCACCGCTGAGGCCGCCTGCCACCCACGCCCCCTAGGAGCGCCGGCGCCCTCGCCGGCAGGATTCCCGATCGCCCGAACGTTGTCACCCTCCCGGGCGTTCTCCACACCACAGCCGGTGACCGATCTGGTCGGTCACGGGCAGCAGGTCAGCCACCGTGTCGATGGTGAAGTCCGGTCTCGCCGTGGCAAGCGCAGCACTCGACCGACCACGGACTGCCTCACGCCCGAGTTCATCAAGTGCGTCCCACTCGGCGAGCGTCAACCCGGCCGCGTTGCCACTCGCCAGGATGCCGACGGTCCATGCCCCAGCGTCACGTCCCTCCAGAAGACCCGGCACGGTATCGTCGACCTTCACCGCAGACCAAGCGGGCCAGACCCCGAGTTCGATCAGGCATCGCCACATCCCCAACGGCGTCGGACGGGTCACTGGCAAGTCGTCGGCGCAAACCATCGCTTCAGGCACGAACCCTTGCGACGCCACAAGATCGGTGATGGCAGCCATCACTATCCGTGGGTAGCCGGTTGTCGATCCGATCCGGATCCCACGCCTGCGCAGGGCATCCACCACCGGCATTACGCCAGCGATGACACCGGCATGGGCACGCACCGCCATCACCTGCCGGGGCGTGAACGCCTCGTACAGACGGTCAACCGCTGTCTCATCGAATGCCGACCCATGGATCTCCCGCCACGCCTCCGCCACCCGCGCCATCATCCCCATGGTGCGGATGTGGTCACGCTTGGGCAGGCCCATCGGCGCGCGTGCCTCCGCCTCGGTCACCGGCACGCCCTGCGCACTGAATGTCTCCACGAACGTCATCGCCGGCGCCCGGCTACCGAAGTCGATCACCGTCCCGGCCCAGTCGAACACCACCGCCCGCACTCCGTGATGCAGATGCTCATCCGGTCGAAGGGCGACAGAGTGGGGCGCCACCATGTTCCCGGTCACTGCCAATCCCCGAACACGTCTTCGGCAAGGCCGAATGCCGTACTTGCACCCGTGCCACTTGTCACGACCACCACCCGCACCCGGTCATCCGGCGCCACAACAAGGGCGTCTGACGGCCCACCCACCGGATAGACCCCCGTCCACCGTTCGACAACCTCGCAGGTGGCCAGGTCAACCGTTTCGTGAAGGTGACGCAGGATGATCCGGTCAACCTCTTCAGACGCGAAGGGCAGGGGCGACACGGCATCGTGATGCGAATCGCCGACGACGAGTGTGCCGTCGGCACTTTGCACGACGATCAGGTGGATGCCATTCGCCAACGCATCACCCGCCTCGATCTGCAGTCGGGTCCGCAGGGAAACCGACTCCGGCAGGTCGGCGTAGCCGCGATACCGCACCAGGCTCAAGTCACCCATCACGGGAGCGGTCAGGCGGAACCCCGCCGGAGGCCGGACCCGCAGCATTTGCAGTTGCGTGAGACCCAGGTTGAATGGTGCCAACCACGTGCGCGCCACACCGGTCAGCACCGTCCCCGGACAGACAGCCACACGCGCCGCCTTGATCACTCCAGACACCGTCCGCAGGCCCTCTGGCGTCACGTCAAGGACGGTTTCACCCCACCGGAACGTCACTCCGTGGATTTCAGCAAGCCATCCCGCGAGGCGTGGCACCGCCTGCCGCGACTCGACCCGGAGCTCATGAGGCGAATGCAGGGCACCCACCGCACCATCCATCCGCAGTTCCGGTGCCCGCTGGCCAACATCGGCAGCCACCACAAGGTCGCACCCATGGCCCATCGGCGTCCGTGCAAAGGCCTCAAGGACCGTCCATGCCTCGGGCCGGTGCGCGGTCAGCCACAGGCCCCTCTGGAGGATCGGTATCCCGACCAAGGGCGCAACCTCCGCCCAGACATCCCGTGACCGCATCGCCCGTCGCCACGTGTCGCCCGCCCCCTGCCCGGAAACGCTGATGAACCCGAAGTTCCGTATCGACGCCCCGACGCACCGGTCATCACGGTCAATCACCACCACCCGCCACCCACGCCTCGCCGCGACAAGTGCGTGCGCAAGTCCCACTATCCCCGCACCGACGACCGCAAGGTCGAATGTATCTCCCGTCATGATGCGAGCCACCGTATCACGGTCATGTATCCTCACCTGGAGGGATGGACTTCCCACCGGGATTCAAGATCAGGAAATCCCCCGCTGACCCGTTCACGCACATGGGATACCGTAACGGCATGAAACGCCTCATGCAGCACTATCTGGAGATGGTCATCGCCATGTTCGCCGGCATGATGGCCTGGGGGTGGCTCAGCGTCATGCTGTTCGGCCAGGGTGCTGCCATGGGCATGCACGCCACGGAAGTGATCGCCTCCGTACAGTCCGTCATGTCCCAGATCGGCGGCATCACCGCGATGGACCTCTCGATGATCGTCCCGATGGTCCTGTGGATGCGCTACCGGGGGCACTCTTGGCGCCACGGCGCCGAGATGTCGGCCGCAATGGTCGTGCCAGCCATTCCGGTCTATGCGGCCGAACTGATCTGGCCCGGAACGTTCGGACCGATGTCAGCGATGTGGAGCCACGGGGCGATGCTTCTGGGCATGGCCGCCCTTATGATCGCCCAACGCGACATGTACGCCGGGCACGACCATGCCCATGCAGCCCCCACAACTGACGCCACACCGAAGTTCACCCACTGACCCCGCTCCGGTGCCGACGCACGCCCGCGACCCGGGGCACTGAACCGTGTTGAAAGCCGAATCGCCGGTTAGCTGACCCGCGCCATCACCTTCCCACCGACAATGGTCGTGCGCGCCACAATCTGCCGACGCACTGTTTCCGACACCCCGTAGGAGTCCGTCAGGACCACCTCCCGGTCCTCAATCGCGAGGATTGCAACGTCGGCAAGATGCCCCGGTCGCAGTGACCCGATCCGATCGCCCCACCCGATTGCCTTTGCCGGACGGGACGTCGAGGCCGCAACCACGTCCCCCAGTGGCATGCCCAAGTGCAGCAGTCTCGTCATCGTTGCCGGCATGTCGATCGACACCGGCGGGCGGATGCTGTTGATATGGACGTCGGTTGAGATCGTGTCGGGCCAGAAGTCCTGGTCAGCCAGATGATGCGCGGTCGTCCAGTTGAAACTTCCTGATCCGTGTCCGATGTCAAACAGCACCCCACGGTCACGGGCCGCCCTCACCTCAGGCTTGACGCGCCCGTCACGCTCGGTCAGGCGCGTCACCGGCTGTCCCTTCCAAGCGTGCGTAACCATATCGCCCTTGCGCAGGGCCGCCAGACCCTCCTCGAAGACCGGTGGCGGATCACCGATGTGCATCATGACCGGCACTTGTGCCGCCCGGGCCGCCGCAATGGCATGCCAGACCGGTTGCAACGAGTTGTCCTCACCGAACGCGTTGCGGCTTGCCCGCACCTTCACGCCGACGATCAGGTCGCGGTTCGCCTCAACCACCCGTGCCGTCTCCGTGGGATCAACGAACCGGCCATAGCCACATTCGGGCATTGCGACCAGACCAATAATGGAGATGTTCAGGAACGCGAGCACACGGCTTTGCGATGGTTCGACGATGAACCGACGGAACCCGTCCCACGTCGCCGCCCCGACGCTCCCGGCATCAACTTGCGTCGATGTGCCACTTCGCGACGCCAACGGATCGGCATCAATGGAGAGCGGGGTGACCCCCGCGTAGACGTGAGCATGCAGGTCGATCAGTCCCGGAGTTACAAGGCACCCGGCCGCATCGATCAGTTCCGCACCATCGCGCGCCAGTGCCGGACCCACCGCCGCGATGCGTCCGTCACGGATTCCCACATCGGCGACACGATTGGTCCCGGTCTCCGGATCGATCACAGTCCCGCCGTGCACTACCAAGTCAAAAGTCGGTGTCATCATGCCGGTCAGGATAGCCGCACCGATCCGATACCGGGAGTGCGGGTCGCCGGCAGACAACTGCTATCCCGACTCACAAGTGGCGATGGCGGGGGTGCACCGCGGGATCGACAAGCAAAATGCGGGCAAGGATGCTCGCGGACCAGAGCGGACCCCACCTCATCGATATCCCGGTCACTTGAGCGCCTGGTCCCCCTTTCCGCTTCAGGCTTGGGTGGCGACCCAAAACCGGCCGTACGCCGACACGTCGACGCCAACCACAACCAGTTCGTTGTCAGCGCCCAAGACCGTTTCGGAAAGGGGGACCCGGCTGCACACCACCGGCGTTTGCGCTAAACGAAGATCTCGAGGGGTAGGAAGGTCGTGACGATGAAGTTCGGCACGTCAACCAGTTCCGATACCTTGAGGTCCACCGCCACCGAACAGATCGCGTACGCCTGCTGGCGGGTATATCCGTGTTCACGCACGATATATTCGATCATCCCAAGCAGGGCGTTCTTGGCCGCGAGGGTTGCATCGCCACCATGGTTCTCGTCATCCGCGGTGATCGGCATGCCCGGGATCGCGACGAACCGACCCGGCGACGAACGGTAGGGCACCGGGTCAGTCCCGGTGCGAGCCAGATAGAACGACCGGATGCCCTTGCTTGCCGCCGCGCCCTTGTGCAGGTGGAACTCGAAGGTCGACTCCGACCGCATCTCGATTGCGGTGCCACACCTCTCGCTGTCACCCTACGCGAAATGCACGTCGCCCGCACTGAAGAGGCCCGGGGGCCGAGACCGGAATAACGATTGACGTGCCGGGGTTCAGTTGCTTGATGTCGATGTTGCCCGCAACTTCGCGCGCCGGAATGGTGCGCAGGGCGTGTCCGGCGATCAGCGGGTCGCCAGGCACTGCGCCAACCGGGTCGGCCGACATCGCGAACCCGCCTTGTGCCACGAGGGCCGCCTCGCGCTTGGCAATCCGTTCGCGCAGTGCACGACCAGGGGCCAGCCCGATCGCTCCCGGATGCGCAAGGTAGGGAATGCGCAAGCCCGGCAGGTCACCGGATTCGGCGAACCCATCGGCAATCGTCCACCGCACCAGGTGCGGATCAGGAAAGTGATCGGCAAGGAACCCGAACCCTGGAACCTGCACGGTGTAACCAAACGATACCGGGACGATATCGACGACGCGCACTTCAAGGAGGTCGCCCTCCTTGGCACCGTCGATTGCAACCGGACCCGTGAGGGGATGCACCGGTCCAAGATCAATTTTGGCCATCTGATCGACGGTTGACTGACGCGTGACCTGCCCATCGAAGGCATCTCGCGTCTGCATGGTCACCCGGTCACCGGACCGCGCATCGATCACCGGACGGATGTCCTCGTGCCAGCGATTGTGTCCGACTTCGGGCTGTCGGATCAGGGACCGGAATCGTCGATGTTGATGTGGTGTATGGTGCCGGTCATGACGTGCTTCCTTATGACACGTCTACGCCGTCATCTGCACGACTGAAAAGCACCATCCACACCGTATTTATCAAAACTTCAAACCCTCCATCAGCCCCCGCACAAACCATCTTTGCGTCGCGAGAAAGAATATGGCGACAGGTGACGAAGCCATGACGAACGCAGCCGCCTGTGACCCGTAACTGGTGAACTCCCCAAACTCCATCGAGACGCCAAGGAACTGCATTGCCATCCCGATGCCGAGGGTGAACAGATCACGGTTATCGATCATTGTGAGGGTGAACAAGTACTCACCCCAGACCCTGATGAACTCGAACAACGCTACGACCATCATCGATCCCGTAGCCATCGGCGCCATGACATACCAGAACGCCTGGAAGCGGTTGCATCCGTCAATAAGCGCCGCATCCTCGAAGTCTGGAGGCAGGTTGAGGAATGACTGGCGCATGATGAAGACTGGCACCGCCAGCCCAGCGGAGAATGCCAGGATCAGCCCGACTAGGCTGTTGCGCAACCCGAGAAAACTCATGAGTTCGTACTGCGCCATCAGTCCACCCGCGCGGGGCACAAAGATGAGCATCACCATTGTGTAGAAAATCAGGTCGCGGCCCTTGAAGCGCAACCGAGCGAACCCATAGCCTGCAAGCGTCGCCAGGATCGTCTGGAGAACAGTTGCACCAAGGGTGACGATGAGTGAATTGCGGAAGAAGAGATCGAAACCGGTTAGACGCTTGATTGCATATTGGTAGTTTGCGAGCGTGGGATTTAGCGTGATGAAACTCGGGGTTGCCTGAAAAAGTTCCGCGCGTGTCTTCAATGAAGAAGCGATCGTCCAGATGATCGGTGCGAGAAAGTACAACAGGAGCAACCACAGCAATACACGCGCTGAAAGCCCGCCCCGGTACTTGATCAGCCAACCAACCGCGATTGACATCGGCGTCCTCGCCGGACGAGGCCGTGGCGGTGGCAACGTCGTCGACAGACCGGACATCACACCCTCCCTGACCGCAAAAGGCGGAATACCAAGCCCGATATGCCCATGGATGTCAGGCCAACGGTCAGGTTCATCGCCGCTGCGTACCCCCACCGGAGGTCACCCTGAAGGAATGCGATTTCATAGGCGTAGCGGCCAATCAACCGACCCGCACCCTCCGGTCCGGCATCGGTCACCCCGTAATAGATGAGCGATGCCTCGGCCTCGCCGAGCACACCTGCAGCCAGCACGAAAATCACCGTGAACGTTGGCAACAGAAGGGGAATGGTGATGGCAGTCAGGCGTCTCCACCAGCCTGCCCCGTCAATCGATGCGGCTTCGTAGAGTTCCCCATTGATGCTGTAAAGGCCCACAAGCAGCAGTAATACGTTGCTCCCCATCGCCTTCCATGCCGCAATTGTCGCCAGAATCGGCACCACGGCACGTGCATCCCGCAGCCACGCCGAAATGGCCGGCCCGAAAAGACCTTTCAAAAGTACCGCAATGTACCCAAATTCGGGGCTTAGGAACTGACGCCAAACCAGCAAAGCGACCGATGCAGGCAAGATCACCGGCAAATACGAGATGACCCGGTACACGCCTGCCTCGCGTGGGCCGTGCACTTGGCTGATCAGCACCGCGACAAAGAACGCCATGATGAAATTCAGCGCGAAGTAGATCGCCGTGTACTGCAATGACCGGCCAAATGATTCCCAAAAGACCCGATCATTTGCCATTGCAAACCAATTGTCGAATCCGTTAAACGGGGCATGGTCGGGAACCAGATACCGGTAATCAGAAAATGCGATCACTAAACCGCGGATGATCGGGTACGCATTGAAAATCAGGAAGAGTGCGACCGCCGGACCGACGAACAAGAAGCCGGCAATGCTCTCACCCCACGCCTCACGGCGCAGGGCGCGCACTGCCTGCCACCACGCCGACGCCGTGGCCGCCGCTCCGGACGGAGACGTCGCCATCAACTCACTCCCTCGATGGGTCAGGTAGCAGGTGAGCATGACGGGTTGAGCGCGTGCTTCGTCATGCCCACCGATTGATGCCAGGCAAGGGGTTACTTGAGCTGCTTCGCGACCTCTTCGTCAACCTCCTTGCGCGTTGCACTCATCGCTTCCTTGATCCCAATGTCGCCCTTGAAGAACCGGTCAAGGTGCGGCCACATCTTGGCCTCCGTAATCGCGTAGGCACCGGCCACTGGGAGCGAGATTATTTGGCTGTTTGGCACCAGTTTCAGTACTTCGTACACCTCGGAGAGATCCTTATTGTCCTTGAGAACCTTGTCAACCCAGTTCTGATGGACCGGTTGCCCCGAAAACGTGGTTACTCCGCGCCACCAACGTTCGGCGATGGTCCCATCCGGACCCAGGATTGACAGTAGCCAATCAGTTGCCAACTGCGGATTCGGTGCGCCCGGAAAGACGAATCCCGAGTCGATGTGCACCCATGTCCGCGGGGGAGCACTGGCGTTGGCCTGTGCCGGATTGGCCCCCTTGACCTTTGCGGTTCCCCAGACCTGGCGACCGAGGCGCACCAGCGAGTGCGATCCGAGTGAGAACGCAAACTTGCCCTTCTGCCAGACATCCATCGAGTCGGGTGTCGGGTCGAGGCGCGCCAAACCGTCGTCCTTCCACTTCTTGAGCATCTCGAGGAGCATGAACCACTCCTGGCTCTCGAATTTCAGGACACCCTGATCATCAAAAGGTTTCTCAATAAACGTCGTGAACATCGTGCCGAGGGTCCGGAAAATGTCACGCGAGATGCCCATTGGGATGACCTCATCCTTGGCGAGGAGAGGCTTCATCTTGCGCATCATCTTGTCGACTTCGTCCCAGGTCGCCGGGAACTTGTCGTAGCCCGCCATCTGGAGATAATCCTCGCGATAGCCAACCAGATGCACATTTGCCTTCATGGGAATGAAGTACTGCTTGCCCTGGAACTGAAGGGCATCGTAGATACGTGACGTGAAGTACGACTCCTTCTGCTTGCCTCCCCATGCAACCTTGCTGGTCTTTAGGTAGTCATCCAGCGGCGCGACCAGACCGGCCTTGATGTACTTGAAGGAATCGAAGAAAGCGGCGTACCCGTGCCCGCTCCAACGAAGGTTCTTCTCCTTGATCTGCGCGAGAACCTTGGTGTCCCACCCCTGCGCGGTCTCTTCAAGCGTGACATTCCCGAGGTCGGCGCGCTCCTGATTGAAGCGAACCGTAGCGTCTAACATGCCAAGATCTGCCCACGTCTTGTCGACCATGGTGATGATCTTGTTATTCGCACCAGCAGGCGCGGCAGCAGCGGTGGTTGGTGCCACAGGAGGCGCAGCCGTTGGTGCCGCGGCTGCGGGTGCCTTGGTTGGATCGGCAGGCTTACCCGCTGCGGGAGCCTGCGGTGCTGCCTCTCCGCAAGCAGCAAGCAACGCACTGATAGATACCGCCCCACTCTGCAGTAACCGTCGACGTTCCATTCGTGTGAACCCTCCCCTTACCGTCCCCCGACGGTGGCAAAAGACTGATTAGGAAACGCACGAGCGCTTCTCATGCAAAATAGCCTTCGGGAAGGCAATCTACTTCGGTTACGAAAAGATGTCAAATACTCTGAAACGCCAAAGCCGGACCGTACAAGCCTCGTGTCTGAGACTGGCCAAAACCAGAACCCGTGCGGTTCGGCCAAGGTCACCTATCCTCGAACATCCGCCCAAGGCCGCCCAGGACCGATCCCTCGTCGCGTGACCGCCCACCACCGCTTGGTGCCGCCGCGAGGACCCGTTCCGCAAGTCGCGAGAACGGCAGGCTTTGTACCCACACCGTTCCGTGTCCCCGCACGGTCGCAAGGAAAAGGCCCTCGCCACCGAAGATCATCGACTTCAGGTTGCCGGCCCGCTCAATGTCGTAGTCGATGCCGGGTGTCATCGCCACGAGGCATCCCGTGTCAAGGCGCAGCGTCTCGCCATGCAGTTGATGTTCGACAAGCGTGCCACCCGCGTGAACGAAAGCCAGTCCGTCACCCCGCAAGCGTTGGAGGACGAACCCCTCGCCCCCGAAAAACCCGACCCCGAGTTTCCGCGCAAACGCCACCCCGATCTCCGTGCCGAAAGCCGAGCACAGGAACGCGTCCTTCTGGCAAATCATCTCCCCACCAAGTGCGCGCAGGTCGAGTGGAATGATCTTCCCCGGGTATGGCGCGGCAAAGGCCAGCCTCTGACGCGTACGCCCAGAGTTCGTGAAGTGCGTCATGAACAGCGACTCGCCGGTAAACACACGCTTTCCCGCGCCCATCAGCATGCCCATGAAGCCACCCCCGGGATTGCTTCCGTCACCCATCTTCGACTCGAACGAGATATCCCCGTCCATGTACATCATCGAACCCGCCTCGGCGATGACCGTCTCGCCGGGATCAAGGGTGATCTCGACCAACTGCATGTCGTCCCCGACGATCCGGTAGTCAATCACGTGCGAACCTGCCATCATTCGTCCCTTCAGGCACCATGTCCGGTGCGAACCATTGTGAATCGAACCTACCACGTGCAGGTCACTGTGATGACCGTCAGTAGTACGATGCAGCCCAGATTTGGCATCGACTGCCTCGGCCCGCACAGGAGGATCCCCGGTGACCATCTGGAAACACGAACCTACCGGGACCGCCACGGAGGCTTCCGGCCCACACCCCCATCTCGATCGGCACGGCACCCCTATTGGCAATCTTCCCGCATGGCCCGCGCCGGAGCATCCGTATACCGCACCGACCGAGCGCCAACCGATCACGATGCCCGAACCGATCGGTGCCCCCACCCGGCCTGTCATCGTCGTCGTGCAGGCACATTCCGACGATCTGTCATTCTTCGGATGCGGGACCATCGCCCGTCTGGTGAAGGAGTCCGGCTACACCGCCTACCTGATCCAGACCACCAACGACGACAAGTGCGGTCCCACACCGAGTGTCGGCGAGACGATCCTCGCGAACGAGCGCGAGACTGAAGAACTCGCCCGCATCCTCGGCATCCAGCGCGTCTTCAACTTTGGTTACCAGAACCACTTCCTGGACGCCGTCTCGGTCGCCGAACTCCGGTCACGCCTTGTCTTCCTGTTCCGCCTTCTTCGACCCGACATCGTCATGACCTTCAATCCCGCCCAACCCGCGGAACAGAACCCCGACCATTGGGTCACCGGCCAGGCGGTCGAAGCCGCCAGATGGATGGCCGGACTGGACAAGGACTACCCCGAACACCTGTCTGCTGGCTTGGCACCACACATCATTCGCGGCCGGATGTACTGGGTCGCTCGCGCCGGGCAACCCACCAACCGCATCGTTGATGTCTCCGGCTACGTGGACACAAAGGTCGAGTCCCTCGCAGTCCACCAAGTCCAGGGGACCGCCGGGTCAACCGGACGGCGCCTGCGTGCAACCTTCGCCGCCCGCGGACTGGTCATTCCCGAACTTGGTGGTGACGACGACACCGCCGACCGTGCCTACATCCGCCGGTTCATGCTTGCGCCCGGCATCGAACTGGGTGCGCGCCACGGCATGTCCTGCGCCGAACCCTTCTACTATCTGGACGAATCGGACACCGATCTCCACGAGGCCAACGTCACTGCCTGGGCCAACGCCAACGCAGTACCCCTCGAATAAAGGCATCGTATCGCCGTCCGCGGGCTTCGCGTTTTGGTCCACGGGCAGCCCTGCCCGCCAAGCCTCCGTCCCGCATCAGTAAGGGCATGCGCCGAAGTCAGGTGCCCCCCGCAGGAGTACCATCCTTCACTGATCTCGAATGACTATTTCCATCGACGCCACGACCGAGACAGTTCCCAGCACACCCGAATCTGTACCCGTCGCCCGGTGGGTTCCATGGTTGTTCCAGGTGGGAAACCTCACTTTCTGGCTTTCCCTCTATTTCTACGTTCCCATCCTGCCCAGTTACGCCGAAAGCCTCGGGGCACCCCTCGGGGTTGTCGGCGCAATGCTCAGCGCCTATGGGGTCACCCAGTTGCTCCTCCGCATCCCGACCGGTGTCGCCTCAGACTGGTGGGGACGACGGCGTCCAGTCTTCGCCGCCGGACTGGTCGCCAGTGCCGCCGGAGCAATCGCCTTCTACATCGCCCCGTCGCCATGGACGCTCGTCGGCGCCCGAGCCATCACCGGTCTTGCCGCCTGCGCATGGGTCGGCATCACCATCATGTACGCCGGCTACTTCGCACCGTCCGAGTCGACACGGGCCATCGGATGGCTCAACCTCGTCAACGCCACCGGACAGGTTGTCGCCACGTGGTCCGGTGGCTTGCTTGCCCAGCACTACGGTTACGGCGCGCCCTTCCTCGTGAGTGCCGCCGTGGCCATGGTCGGTCTCGCCTGCATCGCCTTCTGCCCGGAACCGGCACGCGCCGCCCGCACCGGACCGCCAGTCACCCTGGACCGCTTGTGGAAAACCGCCACCGCACCCGCCCTGATCGGCGTGTCGCTGCTCTCCGCCGTCCAGAACTACGCCACATTCAGCACCGTGTTCGGTTTCACCCCCGTCTACGCCGAACGATTAGGTGCGACACGGGCAGACCTTGGCACGCTCACCGCGGTCTCGCTCATCCCGTTCGCCCTGGCCCAACCGATCACTGCCTGGTTGAACCGACGCTTCGGCGCACGAAATGTCGTGGTGATTGGCCTCGCCATGATCGGTCTGACCGCAGTCACCACACCCCTGTGCGAAACGCTACCTATCCTGCTAGCCGTGCAGGTCGTGGCCGGCGGGGCACGTGGCGTCGTTGGGACCACCCTCATGGGCATGGCCATCCGCCGTGTCTCCCAGTCCGAACGCGCCACTGCCATGGGCGTCTACCAGGCCGTCTACGCCATCGGGATGTTCTCTGGTCCCCTGATCGGCGGGCTAGTTGGCGAAGTCTCCGGTTTGCCGATGATCTTCATCTCGACCGGAGTGGTTGCGCTTGTTGCCTCGGTCGTTGCCGTCCGCGTCCTGCGCGACGCATGAGAAAGGCCCCCATCCCGCAAGGGAAGGGGGCCGTGTAGTTACCCAAAACCGGTGTATGCGGTCTAGAACTCACGTACCCAGATGTTGCGGAAGCGGACTAGGTCGCTGTGGTCCTGAAGGCGCAGTGGACCCTTCGACGGATGCGCCTTGTAGGCGGGCAGGATCTTGTGGTTCGTGATCCCAAGCAGTGCCTGGTGGTTCTGGATCACGACACCGTTCAGCATCACGGACGCAATCGCCGGACTGACCACCTTCTCGCCATCGAAGCGAGGGGCCTTCCAGATGATGTCGTAGCCTGACCATTCACCTGGGGTGTGGCATACGTTCGCAAGTGGCGGGTACTGCCCGTAGAGGGCGCCCGTCGTGCCATCGGGATAGGTTGGGTTGTCGAAGCAGTCAAGGACCTGGATCTCGTAGACGCCCATCAGGAAGACACCTGAGTTTCCGCGACCCTGCCCGTGGCCCTTCACCAGTTCCGGGGAGCGGAACTCAATGTGCAATTGGCAGTCTCCGAACACATGGGTCGACTGGATGTCGCCGGTCTTCGGAACGACCTCCATTGCACCATCGACGATGTGCCATTCGGCTGGTCCACCCGACCGTACGCTCGTCCACCCCGCCAGGGAGTGACCGTCGAACAGGACGTGGGCGTCGGACGGCGCGTTTCCAGGGTGGCGTCCCGGCGTCACGACCGGCGGTTGCGGGCGGGTCCGGTCGTGGACGCGGAACCCGGTTTCCGGGACGATGGGCGTGTCGGCATAGCCAAGTTGGTTGGGTACGTGTTCTTGAATGGTCATGGTTCCAGTGTACTAACTTGCCACCGGATAGGTGAAGCGGTGCGAAATTAGGGGCGTGGGAGCGCAGACGTGCCTTCCGGAACGGTTCGGTCAGTCGCCGCCTCGTCATGGACCTTCAGGCCGGCCCGTCGCGCCACCATGCCAATCTCGCCATGCAGGGTGCCCGGCATCGAAGCGGCATCCAGGATGCCGACGCCCTTGAGTTCGTCGGGAATGTCATGCGACATCCGGCCGTCGCTCATGATCAGGGTCTCGTTCGCAAGGTCGGAGATTGTCGGATCGTGGGTCGCCATGATGATCGTCACACCACGTTCCTCGACGACCCGCTTGAAGAGGCTCATGATCTCCAAGCCCGTGACACTGTCAAGGGCACCCGTCGGTTCATCGGCAACGATCAAAGCCGGTTCGTTCGCCAAAGCCCGCGCGATTGCCACACGTGACTGTTCGCCACCGGAGAGTTCGAACGGGCGGTGGTGCATCCGCTTGGCCAGACCCACCAGTTCCAGAAGTTCCGTCGCCCGCCTCTGACGTTGGCGCGCACCTACACCGGCGATCCGCAGGGGCAGTTCGACGTTCTCGTAGGCAGACAATACAGGCAACAGGGCGAACGCCTGAAAGATGAACCCGATGTCGTGCCGGCGCAGTTCCGTCAACTGCCGATCGGACAACTTGCGCGTGTCTTCCCCACGGATCAGCGTGCGACCGTGGGTGGGACGGTCCAATCCACTCAGGATGTTCAGCAGCGTCGTCTTGCCAGACCCGGACCGGCCACGCAGTGCCACCAGTTGCCCCGCGCGAATCTCGCACGACACCTCACGGACAGCGTAGACATCCTCACCGCCAACCCGGTAAACCCGACTCACACCTTCGCACACCGCAATGGCAGCCCCGGGCGCGGTCTTCGGCTTCTCCGTCATCACCGTTGCCATGATCGCCGATTGCCTCCAGGCACATCCGTCAATGCCTCACCGCCCGACACCCCCACCATAACCCGTTCACCCACATGGACCGCAGTCATCCCCGCCCGCCGTGACGTCTTGTGGTCCGCAGGCATCGTTGCCCGCCCCGTCGCTTCTACGGTCTCGGTCACCGGCGTTGCCACCACCGGCGCTTGCCTCCAACCACATCCTTCGACGCCTCACCACTCGACACCCCCACCGCCTCCACCGTGCCCCGTTCGGCTACCGATCCCGCAATCGCCGCACGCACGACAATCTGCCCGTCTTCCATCTCCACCCGCACGCGTCGGCCAAGCCCCAGTTGTTCCACCATCTCACGCGGCAACTGCAGGCGACCGGCGGCGTCCATCACCGTGAACTCCTCGTGCGTGCCCGATGAACCCGGGGCCAACTTCTCCTTGGCGGATCCATCACCCTCGGCTAGATCAATCGCACGGCGCACCGTCTCGGTGCTCGTCCGTCCATCACGGATCCGGACCACGCGGTCGACCCGTGAGGCAATTCCCGGATCGTGCGACACGATCACGATCGTGGTCTTGTATTCCGCAACGAGTCGCCGGAAGATGCTATAGATCACCGTCGCCGTCGCGGTATCCACCTCGCCCGTCGGCTCGTCGGCAAGCAACAGGGGTGGCTTGTTCGCCAATGCAATCGCGATGGCCACCCGTTGCTGTTCGCCACCCGAGAGTTGCGAAAGCCGGTGCGTGCGCCTTCCCGCCAGACCAACCGCCTCGAGGAGCTCGTTGGACCACTCCTTCTGCTCCCGGCGTGACCGACCGGCCAGGATCATCGGGATCTGCACATTTTCCAGTGCCGACAGGTACGGGATCAGGTTCCGGCTCGATTGTTGCCACACGAAACCGACCGTCTCGCGCTTGTACGAGACCATCCCGCCATCATCGAGTTTCAGCAGGTCGCGCCCACCGACAACGACCCGACCCGCTGATGGACGGTCAAGCCCGCCGAGGATGTTCAGCAGCGTTGACTTCCCGGACCCGCTGTTGCCGATGATCGCCATCAGTTCGCCGGTCTCGACGGTCAGGTCGAGCCCCTGCAAGGCCACAACCTCGAGGTCTGCAACCTTGTAGATCTTGACCAGGTTGTCGCACAGGATCAGTGCCGTGCTATCCATCACGTCGCCCTAACCCCTCTCCCTCGATGAATGCGGACGCGATGGATCACCCCCTTCTCCCGTTGGGGCGGGGGCGGGGGTGAGGGCACCACGGCAACGCAAAACGCTTCTACGTCGGGGGGCCATGGGGCGGGTCCGCAATCGGGAAATCACCATCAGCCTGTCTCGTCACCGAACTTGATCGCCTCATGGATCTTCATCCGGGCCAGCATCCAGATGAAAGCCGGGAAGGCAAACGCGAGGATCACCCCGAGGATGGCATAGATCTTGTAGATGTCGTCCCACGAAGTCATCACCACGAAACTCGGGATGCCCGCGTGTTGCTCACTCTTGATCTGCAGGAACGGGATGAACAGGTTGCCGGTCACGACGCCGAGGACCGTACCGGCCGCCGTGCCAAGGATGATCAGGAACCCCTGTTCAAAGATGAAGAGACCGATCAACTGGGTAATCGAGAGACCCATCGCGCGCAGGATGCCAAGTTGCTGCATGCGTCGCTTCGCCGACAGGAACGAGTACAGCATGAACCCAAGCACGGTGAGCATCGCCGCCACCAGGAACCCGACGGTCAGGATGCCGAAGATGCCGGTGCGTCCGGGGTCATCCCGCAGGCGAAGCGCAGTCTCGCGTGCATCCGTTGCGCGGCTGACGAGGAAATCCTTGTCCCGCAACTGGTCAACGATCTCTCGCCACGGCACATCGGGATCCGTCTTTGCCCAGACGTCATACGGGGTCTCGCCAACCTGATCAAACAGGTAGTCGAGATTGGTGATCATGAACCGGTCGGTGTCTGGCCATAAGGTTGGGAAATACGTCACCGATCCGACGATGATCAGGTCGATTGGCTTCTGGCGGATCGTCACGACGATCGCGTCACCGATCTTGAGGCGGAAGTCGGTCAGGAACTTCGCGTCAACAATCGCACCCTTCTCGTTCGCCCCCATCGCGTTCATCAGGGAGACCAGTGCATCCGGTGCAAAGTCCTCGCGCCACCACCCAACGCGCGCGATATCCGGTGGATCGACGCCGAGGATCTTGACCTCCTGAGGCCGACCGCGCCCGGTCACGTTCGCATTGCCGACCCCACGCCAGATGCGCGCCACCGCCTGCACACCCTTGACCTGGGTATGTTCAACGACCGGTTGGAATGACCACGTCTCCGACACCTCGTCGTAGTTGCCCGATTCCACCAGCGCCAGGTCACTGCCGGTCTGGTACATGACCCGGTCGTTGTAATTGCGGTCCAGTGTCTTGGCGACCGAGGCCGCGAAGGTGCCCAGTGCGAGCGTCAATGTCAGCAACAAGACCAATCGCGTGTACTGACCCGGCATCCGGCTGATCTGGCGGAGGCCAAGCAGGATGCTCACCCCGTAGACCCGACTTCCCGCCCGGGAGATCCCCTCGATCAGGAATGGGAAGAACCGCAGGAAGACCAGCGCCGCCGCGAAGATGAATACCCACGGCACCACGAGGAGCAGCGGGTCAGAGAAGACATCACCGGCCGCGCCCAAGGTGAGGATCGACTGCCGTTGGGACAGCATGTAATACCCATACCCGGCCACGCCAAGCAGCGCGAAGTCCAGGAACCAGCGTTGCCAGAATGGCCCGCGTCCCGACCGGCCCGCCTCCTGCTTGAACGCCACGATGCTGTACCGCGCCGCGCCGACGGCCGGTGCGATCATCGCCGCCATCGACAGGACAATCGCCCCCGTGGCGAACTGCATCGTCTGTTGGGTGATATGCACCGGCAGCGGTTCACGGTTCGTGAACACGAGGAAGGTGTAGGTCCGCCCGATGAACTGCGCCACACTCATCCCGAGAAGCGGCCCAACCACAAGCGCAAACCCACCGAAGATCGCACCCTCAACCAGGTAGACCCCGAGCACCTGGAATGTGCTTGCCCCACGACTCTTGAGAATCGCGATCTCGCTGCGTTGCCGGTCAACGATCATCCCCGCACTGATCGTGATGTAGTAGAGCACGATCCCGATCACCGGCACCGACAGCACGAACAGCAGGATCTTGAGAAAGAACAGTTTGGTCTCGTAATCCTGAAGGATGGTCTCCGGAGAAAGTTCCATGCGGACATTGCCCAGCAGGGTTGCCGTGCGCGAACGCAGCTCATTGATCCCGTCCAGAACCCGCGCCACGTTGTCCGACCGTATCGACTTGACGTCAAAGACCATGAACCACGCGAACTCGTGCGGGATCCCTTCATACGTCTTCGCAACGTGCCCGAGGAAGGTCTTCTCCGACACCATGATGGCGTTGTTGAAGTAGTCGAGTTGGTAGAACCAGTACGGGTCGGTCGTGTCCAGCGGATACCACCGGCCAGTGATGGTGATGTTGATCGGGGTCAGTTTCCCCTGCTTCTCCCAGACCACCGCGATGCGGTCACCCACATCCAGTCCGATCTCATCGAGACCGGCGGTCGCCATCATTGCCTCGAGGTCGCCATTTGGCAGCGGTTCCGGGTTCGGCAGGCGTCCGGCCAAAAGCTTGATCTTGGTCTCGAAGTCCCGGATGAACGCGATGTACCCGTACCCGGCAAACTCGCGTCCCTGCAGGCTCTGGTCATCGGTTCGCGATAGCAGTGGCAGCGAATCACTCTGCCCGTACGTCACGTAGAGGGTGCGCGGGATGCCGACCGTCGAGACCGCCTGATCTGCCAGGTAGTCGTTCGCCTTGTTGTACTCGTCCAGAGTGACGGGTTTGTAGGCATTGCCCGAAGCCGTCACCACCGGGCCGTTCCCGGTCTGGGCCACCGCACCCGGTGCCGGCGCCGCCGTCGATAACGTGGTCCCGACCGATGCCTCCTCGAAGTGGCGCATAAGGATGGCGCTCTTCGGTTGCACCTGTTCCGCCGATGCCGTCAGTTGCCTGTATAGCAACTGTTCGCTCATCCCTTCGGAATACAGCGGGATGCTTGCAACCAGGGTCACCGTGATCACCAGACCCACGACGGCTGCTAGCATGAGGCTCAGGTTGTTGATGATCCGCTTGAGGACCATCGTCAGGATCGAGACAAGGCTCACGGTTGCTTGGCCCTGACCCTTCGTCCGGACTGCCCTCTCGCATCACATCGGGGAAGAGCCGCAGCGAAGCGCATACAGACAAGCGGGGAACGTTGGGATGGTGAGCGGTGGCGTCCTGCCGGCAACGTGGTGGTGACCGTCCCACTCTTCGTCGATCGGGAACGGTTCATTCTGACGCCGGGAGAACCATTGGTTGTTCGGGGTGACATGCCTAGGTTCCCGCAAGAATGACCAGGCCATCCTCCAGGCCGGACAGGACTTCCGTCTCCTGTTCGGTCGAGATGCCGACCTCGATGTTCTTGGAACGCTTCACCGATCCGTCCATGTATTCGACAAACCGGCGCTTGCCAACGGTCCGGATCGCCGAGGTCGGGATGATCAGCACATCCTTCTTCTGTTGCACGATGATCTGCACCCGCGCAAGCATCCCGATGTCGGCACCGGCGCGTGTCCACTCGACCGTCAGCTTCGTACTCTTGTCCGCCACCACACCCTGTTGCGTCACTACGGTGCTTGGCAAGTCGCGCACGATCCCGTTCAGGACCGTCCCCGGAAAGACATCCAGGCTGATCATCGCCTTCTGCCCGACTGCAAGCTTGGCCATGTCACTTTCGTTGACCTCGGACCGCACCAGCAATTGCGCCGGACTGGAGATGCTGATCACCGGATTGAAGGCATTGACGTTGTCGCCAGGCTTGCCGTTGGTCTTCACGATCTTGCCGTCGTACGGCGCGATGATCCGCGCATCATCGAGGTTCGACTGCAACTGGTCCAGATCCAGTTTTGCCCGGCCAACCGCCAGTTGCAGCGACTGCAAGTCATACCCAATGACCGAGCGGTTCGCGTCCAGCGTCTGTCGCTTGAGATCAAGCCGTGCCCGCGCCAGTTCAAGGGCGACAGTTGCGGCCTCGATCTTGTTATCCGCATCCTGCAGGTCGAATTCGGTCGGCCCGCGCTTGACCGCCTCAAGGCGCGCCTGCGCCGCCCGGACAGACGCCTGGGCACTGGGCACGGCCACCCGGGCACTCTCGATGGCCACTGAAAGCGCGTCCATCTGGTTCATCAAGGGCGAGAGATCCTGGTCGGATGGCCCTTGTTCAAGCTGCGCGAGCCGTACCTGCGCCACCTCGACCGCCAACCGCGCCGCCTGTTGATCGAACGGTGCAGTTACCTTGGACCGGGCGACCCCGTTCTCGGCCGCCATGACATCCTGCTCCGCCAGACGGAGGTCCCACGGATTGACCTGCTGGTTCTGCAACTTCTTGAGGTTGTTGCGAGCCTTCTCAACGTCAATGTCGGCGAGGCGGGTCGCCGCTTCGCGTTGCGCCATGGTGAAGTAGGTCTCGCCCCGAACGCGTTCCGCCGTCACCTCGGCCGTACGGATCGCAAGTTCGGCGTTGGCGATGTCCTCGGTCCGGACCGGAGGCGTGTCACGTACCTGTGCCAGACGGACCTTTGCCCGTTCCAGTGCCAGTTCCGCACTACGGATGTCCTCGGTCCGAGGCCCCACTGATGCTTGGCTGAGCTTGATCTTCGCTACTTCGATGTCCGACCGCGCCTTGTCCAGGTCAGCCTCGGTCGCGCCTGCCTTGCGGTACTCCAGATCGGTCCGCTTCGCAACGAGGTCGGCCTCACGCGCGGTCAGGTCCAGGCGTGCCTTGTCGAGCGACGCCTGCGCAGACACCACCGCCGCCTCGGCATCGCGCACATCCTTCTCCGTCGCACCGGAACGAAGCCGTTCCCTGGCCAGGCGTGCACTCGAGACGGCAATCTCTGCACTTTCGACTGCCTGCACCTCAGACGCCGAGTCGTCGATGACTTCGCGCGCCTGACCCTGTGACAGGCGAATCTGTGCGTTCTCGAGATCCGCTTGGGCCTTGCCAATCCGTGTCACCAGATCGCCAGTCTCCAGTTCCGCAAGCGGTTGCCCGGCGGTGACCTTCTGACCTGTTTCCACGAAGAGGCCACGAAGCCTCCCCGTGGTCTTGAAGTACAGGTCGGCCTCCTGCGAACTGATCACCCGGCCAAGGACCTTGATCGACTCGGTGATCATGCCAGTGCGGACGTTAGCCGTCGGGCGCGACTGGCTCGTGGACGTCTTGTCCATGACCGTCGGTTGCGCTTGCGCGCCCGCAGCAACTGGTGTCTCAACCGCGGCCGTCGTTCCGGTCACTCCGGGAATCGACGGCGCCTCGCAACCGGCCAGGATCATTCCTGCTGTCACCGAGACGCCAACCGCCGTCCGGACCACCACTTGCCAGTTCAGAAGCGCCATCCTCATGTCCTGCACCGGTGTCACAACCCCACCTCGCCCCAACTGTTTCACCTACGCTGCGATTAGGGCAGGAGGAATGAGGCGGGGGGAATGCACCACTGCGCGCGCTGTTGACCGCAATCCGGACCGGTGTCCCAAGATCATGGTTCCCCGGGTGGCAGTGTAAAGACGGGGTACCCACAAGTCAATGACCACGGGGCGTCTGGTCCGCGGGCATCCCTGCCTCGTCGTCTGGCCCGGGGGCATTCCTGCCCGCATCCCTCAGCCACGACGCACCGGCCCCCGGGGACAGCACCCTCCCCGTCTACAGGTCGATGACCCCATCCCGACCCTCAGCGACCGCACCCACGATCTGCTTCGCAACGTGGTGCGCGTCGGCCGCCTGCTTAGGGATCGCGAACGGCACCTTCTTCCACAGTGGTGTCTGCACAGCGCCGGGGCGAATCACAAGCACGCGCCGACGGGTCTCCTTGCGAAGCACGTCCGCAAAGGCCTCCAGGGCCACCTTCGCCGATGCATAGGCAGCGAGGCCCGGCAACCGAAGGCGTTCGTGCACCGCCCCCATGAGCACGATGGGCGCCCCTGGCGCAAGGTACGGCAGTGACGCCTGAACGGTCAGGAAGGCCGCCGTCAGGTTGTTGTCGAGGATCCGGTGCCACGTTGTCAAAGGCATCTCCGGAACCTTGGCACTCGTGATGTCACCCGCCGCGAACACGAACAAGTCGAACGCCTCAGTCACCGCAGTTGCCTGTAGCACCGCCTGTGCGACCGACGCCTCATCGGCAAGGTTGGCATCGACGGTGTACCGGGTGATCGAGGCCAGATCGGACGCATCACGCGCCACTGCGACGACCGTGTCGCCATCTCCCGCCAGTTCCTCACATACCGCACGACCAATGCCACCCGCCGCACCCCAGACGATCACGTGCTTCATGCCTGCCTCCCGAAATCAGTCGCCGAACCTTTTGCGACCAGAACTGCTTTGCAGACGATGCGCTTGGGTCCGCTGTTGTCTTCGCGAGTCTCGCACCGCCACCGCTCCCGATAGGGGTCGATGCGTTAGTAAGCGGGATCAATCCCGTTCACAACGAGAGGCTGCTCATGCGCGGGTCACTCCCCTCTCCCATCGCAACGGAGAGGGCGGTGACCAAAGACTGTCCGGATCACTGTGAAAAGGGGACGGCTGCGTGGCACTTTGGGCCGCGGGCATCCCTGCCCGCCAGCACGATTTTGGTTCCCGCGCTCGTCTCAGTCGACACAGCTCCCGTCAGGTTTCACCCATGCTCACCTCTCCATGAAAATAGGAAATGCCTCCGAATCGGGGATGCACTATCGGGCATGCACTACAGGACCGACAAGGAAAAAGCGGGCAAGGATCATGTGTCCCAACTAAATCGCCGGACGGGTGCATTGGTTGCCGCGTGGCGCGGCAACGCGGCACCCTGCCGCATGGTTTCACGACGCCCGCAACACCCCGCATCCCCCTCGCTCCCGCCGGTGTCCGGCACACCGCGTGACGTCTCCCTCGACCAGGTCGAGGCCATCCTGCACGACCTCGTCGCCGGCATGGCACCCGACCCGGTCCCAGCACGTGGGCGACCCCGCATCCTCCCCGCCCTCGCCCTGTGGTCCGGCCTCCTCGTCGGCATCCTGCGTGGCTCCTCCGCCATTG
>CANFGH010000007.1 GCA_947446285.1 Chloroflexota bacterium | reverse complement strand
GGATTTCGTCCCCAAACTCATGACCGGCGCTGGCAAGGCGGTTGCGACCGCCCGGCTTGACCGGTTGCGATCGACGGTACAGACGCTGATCGAGGAGCTTGACGATCTTGGTCGGGCCCGTCGCCAGGGCGCGATGGCGATTGTCGCGTCGTTCATGGCGCGACGCAAGAACCCGAAGCTTGTTGCCGAACTTGACGCGGTTGCGGCCGAGCTTGGCAGTCACGCTTTGGCGGGACCGGCTGCGACGTTGCTCGGGCACTTGCACCTTGAGGTTGCGGGCCACGGCTGACCATTGCCCTGCGTCTGTCTCGCACCATTCGCACAATGTAGCCATGACGCGAAGCCTGGATGGGTGGGAGCAATTCCCGCCATCTGGGTGGGGGTCCTTTGCGTCAGATGCGATCCGGGTTCCTGAACGTATACTCGTTGGGTAACTGGAAGGAGCACGCGCATGACTGATCGTCACCGCGGGGGTAGCCCGCGAGGATTTGACCGAGACCGGAGGCCCCCGTTCGAGGGAGGCCGTCCAGAGGGCGGCGACCGTGGAGGTTTCCGCGGCGGCGGCAGCGCCGGCGGCGGTGAGCGGGGTGGTTTTGACCGCCCTCGCCCGTACGGCGACCGCCCCCCCCGTCCGTATGGTGACCGCCCGGCATTCGGTGGTCGCCCGCCCTCGGGAGATCGTCCGTCCTACGGTGATCGCCCCCAATCCGATGACCGTCGTCCCCCTTCGGATGATCGTCGGCCTCCATATCGGGAGCAGCGCCCCCCGGCACCGCCTGAAGAGGTGGATACCGAGTTCGAGGATGTTGACACGACCCTCGCGGTCGCGATTCTCGACACGGCCACCCGGCTGACCCTCGCGATTGTCGAGAAGGGCCTTCCTGATGACCTCGACGCCCGCCGTGAGGCAGTGCTTGAGCAGTTTGGTGCGGTCTACGCGTCAATCCTCGAGACGGTGACGAGCATCGACGAAGAGGAAGAGGTCGAGGACGACGACGAGGCCTGAGGGTCGCATTCGTCTTCGGTCCAGCAGACTGCATGTGGGTCGGTCGGGCGCGCTGTGCCTGGCCGACCCACCGGCGTTTCAGGCTGGTGTTTTTTTCGGCTCACTGATGCAGGTGCCGGAAGTACTCCAAGGTTGCTGATGCCAGGCGACCAATCGCGGCTTCGCCCGCGTTTTCAACGGTCCACCGGAGATCGCCAAGGTTCCGGCTTAGCGCCACGAATATGATCGGGCGGCCCGGAGGGTCCGCGAGGTTGGCAATCGCCATCGGATCGTAGACCTCCTGACCCTTGGCAACCGTGGGGTCGGGGATCCAGAATACCCCGGCATCATTCCTCACCCCATCGATCGCGCCCGTCTTGTGGGCAATCAGGATGTCCGGTCCGAAGTGACGGGGTGCCAGTGCCCGGTCCTGTTGGCGAAGCAATATCTGCCAGAAGGCGTGCCGGCCTCCTGGTCCCAGCAGGTTTCCAGCGAGAACCTCGCGGAAGATCGTTGCCAAGTCGTTGGCCGTCGCCATTGCGGTGTAGTGGGCCCCTTCAGGCAGGGCCATCGAGGTTTTGCCGTAGTAGCGGTGGATCGTCGTCAGGCCGGTAGCGCCAGGCAGGGATGCCACGAGGTTGTTGACCGCACCGAGGCCGGTCAGGTCGATGATCATGTTCGTGGCGGTGTTGTCCGACAGGATGACCATCAGGGTCGCGACGTCGCACACGCTCAAGGTGGTCTCGGGGGAAAAGTACTGCAGGACGCCGGCACCACCGACCTGATGCCAGCGCCGCATCCTGATCTGGTGATCCAGGCCGACGCGCCCGTCGTCAACCAACTGCAGGAGACGCAGGAACACGGCGAGCTTGAGCGTGCTTGCACCCGGGTGCGCCTCCCGCGCCTCCCGTGTCCAGACGTTTCCCGTCGAAGGGTCTTCGATGTGCCACGCGAAGTCCCCTGGTGTTCCGGCAGTCGCTGCCTCAAGGGCCGTGTTCAGGTCAGTCATTTCTCCGGGACTCTCCATGATGATCGCGTAACGTAATCATGCTAGCGCCCATGTATCGTGATCGAGTCCCCAACGTGACAGTCGACTGCGGTCTCGAGTGACCTCAGGTATCGTTGGATGGTCTATGGCGCGTCAACCGCGACCCGATGTGGAGTGCCTGCGATGCGGTTACCGGGCGTCGGTGCGCGCGTTTGAGATTGAAGTTGCCCTGTCCGCGGACGATTCGGGTGATAGTGATTGGGTGGTGAACTTTTCGTGTCCACGATGCGAGTGCGCGAATGCGCCGAGGATCATGGTGGCCGGCGCCATCGTGCCGGATGGGTCCAGCGATTTGGGGACACTCCGGACTGCGACACGAACGGCAAACGCGACGTACGACCCCGCTGCGCCGTGATGCAGGGTGGACCCGGCGGTTCGGCGGCCGGCCGGTGAAGTCGATGTCTCCGAGATTCGAGCGCACGGGCGCGATGGATGCGCCGGCTGACGTGCCGGTCACGCCTCCGGCTGCCACGGGCGGTCCCGGCTATCTTCCTCACCTGTCCTTGATCATCCCGGCATACAACGAGGCGGAGCGCCTGGGCAGTCGCCTTGCCTCGCTCATTTCCTATCTCGAGTCCCGGCCCTACTCGACGGAATTGCTGGTCATCAGCGACGGAAGCACCGACGGCACCCGTTTGGTTGTCGAGGCAGCATTCGCGGAGATTGACCCTGTGGGTCCGCTGCGTGCATGGTGCCTCGAATATTTTCCGAACGGCGGGAAGGGACGTGCAGTCCGCACCGGCGTGATGGCATCCCGAGGCACGCATGTTGCGTTCACTGATGCTGATCTCTCAACCCCGATTGAGGAGGTTGACCGTGCCCTGGGTGTGCTTATGACCCTGGACGGGGCCGGCACACGCATCGTAATTGGGTCGCGGGCAGTGGCCGGTGCGCGTGTCGGCAAGAAGCAGCCCAGGTTCAGGCAACTCAGTGCGAGGCTGTTCAACATCCTGCGTGACGGCATCACTGGCGTTCATACCGTGCGCGACACGCAGTGCGGGCTCAAGGTCTTTGACGGGGTGGTCGCACGGGCCATATTCACGAAGCAGGTGATTGACGGGTTCATGTTCGATGTGGAGACGGTGTACATCGCGCAACGTCTGGGTCTCGTGATCTACGAACTCGGGGTGACGTGGGACGATGTCCCCGACAGCCGGGTCAGGTTGTCGTCGGCGCTCAAGCTCCTGCCGGATCTGTGGCGCATCCGGCGGACCCACTGGCGACTGCGTCCCGCCGATGCACCGGCCCTTCTCCAGGCCTTCGCCACGGTTGCGAGATGACGCGCACGTGGGTGACGGAACGTTTGCATTCCTGACATGTCACGCGAACTCGCCGATCAGGAACTGCAACCGTGCCCGCCGGGGACCGTGTCCATGGATGGGGACCAGATCGCACCCCTCTTGGCGCGCTTGCCGGGATGGGCATTGGCTGAGGGCGGACGACTTGAACGGTCATTCCGCTTCCCCGACTTCGTGACGGCGGTGGCGTTCGTCAATCGCATCACCACAGTTGCCGAAGAGGCGGGGCATCACCCTGACCTCATGGTTCGGTGGGGTGAGGTGCTCGTGACCGTGTGGACGCACTCGATCGGCGGCTTGCATATCAATGACTTCATCGTAGCGGCCCGGATTGGCACGGTGGCGGGTCGGGAAACGCGTCACTGAACGGGGCCTGACCGGTTGGATTGCCGCGGGAATCGATTGTTGAGTACTGGCGGCACTGGGAGTGACTGGGCGTGAGAATGCAGTTCGTGAATGGTGGAAAGCCACCGCGTGGGGGATGGCTGGCTCGGGTGGCAACGCGAGTTGGCCTGGTCGCCACCTTGCTGGTCGCTTCCCTGGCTCCGATCGCACCGGCGCTGGTGCGTGCGGCTGACGAACCCGACGAGGCAATCGTCGACGGTGACGTGACAATTGGTCGTCACTATCGGCAGACCGGTGGCGACAGCGGCAACGGATATGACGTGGTCAATCCGTTCTATTCGGCGATGAAGGAGCTTGGCGGGATCGACTGGGTCGGCTACCCGGTCAGCAGCGTCTTCCCGGGCACCGACGGCTGCCAGTACCAGGCGTTCCAGCGGTTCCTGTTGCAGCGATGCAAGGAAGGCCCGATCGTCCTGGCAAACACGTTCCAGGTCCTTGAGGAGACCGGCGCAAATGCGTTCCTGGAATCGCGCGGGATCGGTGCTGGTGAGGACGACCGTGCAACGTCCTTCGATGGCGCCGTGAGTGTCCGGTTGGCGTGGCTCGAGGACAAGGAACTCGCGAAGTACTTCATGGAGTACTGCGGAGAGGGCGTGCTCAAGGACGCGTGGGCATTCTGCGGGTTGCCGATGAATACGCCTCGCCTCTTTTTCGGGCAGTACGTGTCGCAGAGGTTCCAACGACTTGCGCTTCAGCGGTGGGTCGCCGATGGTCCGGGCGGGATCACGGCCGGTGCAATCACGATCGTCAACGGTGGTGACCTTCTCAAGCAAGCAGCCATCCTGACCGGACCGGCGGTCACCCCGCATCCGAAGGGGAAGCCGCCCACTGGATTGGCACAGATCTCCCTGGCTACCGACACTGGGGCATCGCCCTCGGCCGCGGCGGCTCCGGCGGCTCCGGCGGCTCCGGCGGCTCCGGTGGCGCCGGCCCAAGCCCCGCCGCCCCCTCCACCAGCGCCCGCGAAGCCAACGCCCGCTCCGGTTGCGCCTGCGCCGGCGGCTCCCGCCTCTCCCGGCGTCGCGGCGCTCGCCCCGGTCCCAGGAATGGTCCTGCCTCCGGGACGCACCATGCCGATGCACTTTGGATACCAGGGGGACTTCTTCAACCCGCAAGTCCGGACGCGGGGTGTCGAGGCCATCTTGCAGTCGGGCTTCCAGTGGGCCAAGCAGCAGGTTGTCTGGCGTCAGTACGAGCAGAGTGCAAGCGAATGTGCCAAGGAACCGGGCAACTGTTTCAACGTGGTCGTGAACGGTCGCACCCACGCCTACCGGACCAACCAGTTCTCCTACCTTGATGCGGTGATGGGCGACCTATCCAAGGCGAACCTGAACATTCTCTTGAGTGTCGTCCACTCGCCAGACTTCCTGGCTGCGCCCGGTGGGCATAGCCCGGCTGATCCCGAGCAGCTGCGTGACTTCCTCACCGTCTTGGTGAACCGCTACAAGGGCAAGGTCCGTGCGGTCGAACCGTGGAACGAACAGAACCTCGCTGGTGAGTGGGGTGCCTCGCGCATGTGGCCGAACGCACCAGCCGCTCCGCCCCAAGGGGTTGTGGACTTCCTTGCCTTGATGAAGTCCGCGTATGTGGGTGTGAAGTCGGCTGACCCGGGCGTGATCGTGGTTCTCCCTGCCCTGACACCGACCGGTGTCGGCGAGTGCTGGCTCAATCCTGACGTCCGCGCCTCGGGCGGATGCATCGACCAGGTGAAGATTGCCATTGATGATCGCCTATACCTCGACTTGCTCTATCAGGTGAATGGCGGCGAGATCAGCCGCTACTTCGATGTCCTTGGGGTGCACCCGAGCGGCTACAACAATCCTCCCGACGACACGCCGGAGAAGAAGACCGTGCCGTCGACAGGATTCAAGGGCCACCCGAGCTTCTATATCCGGCGTTTCCAGCAGTTGCGTGAGGTCCAGCAGAAGTACGGCGATACCAAGCCGATGTGGTTCACCGAAGTCGGTTGGTCGGTGACGGCAAAGCCGGTGCCCGGGTACGAATATGCAACCGAGAACAGCGAGGCGCAGCGTGCGAAGTACATTGCCCGCTTGCTGGAACTGGTCTACAACGAGGCGCCGTACGTCACCAACCTGATCCTCTGGAACCTGAATTTCCGGCAGATTGTTCCGGAGCCTGACGAAAAGTACGGGTTTGGTCTCCTGGAGGCGAACGGTTCCCCGACCCTTTCATTCCAGTGTGCTGCAGACTTTGTCAAGAGTGGTGGGAAGGTTTCGCAACCGGTTTGCCGATGACCCCGGGTGCATGTCGGGGGTGGCGAGGCGATCTGCCGTGCCATCCCGGATGACGCCATGGGTGGTGCATCATGTCGATTCGTCGGTGAACCCGCGGCGACGTTCTGGCAGGCGTACCCACCGGAGAGACCGGTTACCGATGATCACGTGGTCAAGTACGGCGATGTCCAACAGCGCCCCCACCTTGACCGCCTCCGCATCTAGGCGAATATCTTCCGGCGACGGCGTCGGGTTACCGGTCGGATGACTGTGAACGATGATGACCGAGGCGCAATGCTCGCGAAGTGCATCGCGAAAGAGTTCGGTAATCCGGACCACGCCCGGGTTCAACGTGCACTGGTAGAGTTCGCGGATTCCCATCACGTGGTTCTTGCTCGACAGAAGGACGATCCGCACGTGCTCGCGGTCCAGATCAGACAAACCCGCGCTGACCAGGTCGACGACATCGCGTGGTGTAGGTATCGCCAGGCGTTCGTCAGCCGGAGCGAGGGCAACCCGCCGACCGAGTGCGAGGGCAGCCTTGAGTGTGATCGCCTTGACCGGACCCACGCCGGGAATGCGCTCGAGATCCACCAGGGAAGCAGCCATCAGTCCGGCCCTACCGCGGTGATCGTTCACGGCTCGCATGGGGATCGACAACGCCCTCTGGCGTTGGGTTCCCGGGGATCCGGTGTGCCCGATGACCGCGATCAGTTCCGCCAGTCCGGGGGATTGCGCCCGAGTGGAGGCAAGCCGTTCACGGGGGCGTTCGGTGGGTGCCATGGCCCGTGTTGCGGTGCACGGATGTTCTTTCGGGGGCTGACCAATGGTTCGCGGCGTGCGGTCAGTGTCGGCAAGCGCGTTCGCCGCATCCGATGCCAGTCCCGGAGTCACCAAATCGCCTACGGAACGGTGTCGTGAGGTGGTCGGGTTGCGGTTGCGGGAATGACGTCCTGCGCGTTGCGCATTGCGGTAACCGATGGTGCCAAGGTACCGGGTTGTCCGCTGACATGCGCTCGATCATCGGCGATCGTGCTGACGTGACCCTGCACCGATCATGGACGGGTTGGCGTCGGTGAGTTCGCGCAAGTGGCGCACCGGCTTGGCCGTGGCGATGGGCCGGATGGCTGGATGGGTGTCCCGCGCCGTTGGGCGAGGCGGAGGGACTGCACTTCCGGGATTGGTTGTTGACCGTCTCGACCCCGGGGCGCTCGCGCATCTGTCACGACAGCTGCCAGGGGGCGTCGTGATGGTGACCGGCACCAACGGCAAGACCACGACGAGTCATCTGATCCGGGCGATGCTCGAGGCGTCGGGTTGGGTCCCGATCCACAACGCGAGTGGTTCGAACCTCACTCGTGGGATTCTGGCGACGCTTCTCCGCCACGCCAGCGTCACTGGATCCCTGGACGTTCCAGAGAATGCGATTGGCGTCTTCGAGACGGACGAGGCGGCGGTGCCGAGGGTGTTACGGGACTCGCGCGCCCGCCTCCTCGTGGTCACCAACCTGTTCCGGGATCAACTGGATCGCTACGGTGAGGTGAACGCGATCGCGCAGCAGTGGCGGGATGCATTTGCGGCCCTGCCGGGTTCGCACGACCTGCGTCTGGTCCTGAACGCCGATGACCCGACGGTCAGTGCGTTGGGTCGTGGTCTGGCAACGACCATCCGGTTTGGCATTGATGATCCCGAAATCGGGCGTGATGCGCCTGATCATGCGTCAGACGCCAACCTTTGCCCTGATTGCGGTAGTCGCTTGCAGTACCGCCGCGTCACGTACGGTCACCTTGGCGCCTACTTCTGTGACAAGGGTCATGCACGCCCAACCCCGGATGTCGTGGCAGACGTGCTGGAAACCAATGGGTGGGATGGCACGGCATTCACGCTGAAGACATCTGGTGGAGCGCGGCGGATCTCACTGCCGGTTCCGGGAACCTACAACGTCTACAACGCAATCGCTGGGGTAGCTGCGTGTGCGGCGCTTGGTTGCGACCTCGAACCGGTCGCCTCTGCGATTGCCAACTTCCACGGTGTATTTGGGCGGTTCGAACGGTTCACGATTGACGGGCGACGATTGGTCATGGTGCTCGCCAAGAACCCGGTAGGGATGAATGAGGCGCTCCGGACGGTCGTGGGACGCGGCGGGTCTGGCCATTACGTCCTTGTTGCCCTGAATGACCATGATGCGGACGGCCGAGATGTCTCGTGGATATGGGATGCGGACTTCGAAATCCTTGCCGGCCAGGTCACGCAGTTGACCATTTCCGGGCATCGTGCCGATGACCTGGCCGTGCGATTGAAGTACGCCGGGGTCATCGGGTCGATCCCATCTTCGGGCACGGCGACGGTGAGCGCTGACCTGACCGGTGCCCTCGACGGCGCCGTAGCGGGTACGCCGGTCGGCGGGACCCTGGTTGCAATCGTCACGTACACCTCAATGCTGGAAATCCGGTCGTCACTTGTCCGGCGTGGACACGCGAAGGCGTACTGGGATGATGCCGGAGTGAACACGACGGCTGTGGTGCCGCGATGACGCTGCGGTCGACTGCATCCGCCAGGGCGAAGGTGCGCATCGGTCATCTGTATGGAGATTTGCTGAACCTCTACGCCGACCGGGGCAATATCCTTGTGCTGACCCGACGATGCGAGTGGCGACATATTGCGGTCGAGGTGGTGTCAATTGGGATGGGTGACCGGATCGGGAGTGGTGAGTTTGACCTCCTGTTCATGGGTGGCGGCCAGGATGGGGATCAGCAATTCCTGGGGGACGATCTGTTCAGGGTCAAGGCCGATGGGCTGCGCGGTGCGGTGAACGACGGCGTGCCGGTTTTGGCGGTGTGTGGAAGCTACCAATTGCTTGGGCACTACTATGACCCGGGAACCGGGCCTCGGCTCGCAGGTCTGGGGATATTCGACATGCACACCGTTCATCCGGGCCGGTCGGTCCGCCGGTGCATTGGAGACGTGGTGGTTGACTGGATTGGTGCGCCGTTCCGTAGCCCACGGTCCGTGGTTGGTTTCGAGAACCATGGTGGCCGGACCTTCATTGGTTCCGGCGCACGGGCGTTTGGCCGGGTGGTGAGCGGAAACGGGAACAACGGTGAGGACGGGACCGAGGGCGTTGTCCAGGCAAATGCGATCGGTACCTACCTGCACGGGAGCTTGCTTCCCAAAAACCCGCATTTGGCCGACTACTTGATCGGCAAGGCAGTGACGCGCAGAACTGGTTCAGCGAGACTGGAGCCTCTTGACGACCACCTCGAGTGGCAGGCTCACCAGACGATCCTGGACCGGCATGCCAGTCACCTTGCGCCGGTTGCTGGGCGGGTCAAGCTGCCAAGGGGTTCGGCGAGATGACGCTCGACGCGCTTGCCGTCGCGTGCCTGTCCCAGGAGACCGCAGCGCGGATCGTCGGAAGCAGGATCCAGCACGTCCACCACTCGGGCATCGATGCGCTCGCCTTCGAGTGCTATGGCAATGGCGAACGCGCATGGCTGATCGTCTGCGGACACCCGTCGCATCCTTCGGTTCACGTAGCCGATCAACGTCCGGGACGCCCTTCGGACGATGTGACCCCATTGCTCCTGAGATTGCGCAAGCTCGTCGACGGTGCACTCGTGACTGCGGTGACCCAGCCACGTGGTGAACGCATCATCCACATCGACTTCGCAGGGAAATCCGATGATGGTCCGTATGGCGTCACGCTCATCGTCGAGCTCCTGGGGCCTGGAACGACGGTGATCCTTGTTGACGGCCAAGGGATGATCCTGGAATGTAGCCGCCGATTGGGGCTTGGGCCAAAGGGCGGTCCGACCGGTGGCCGCACCGCGGAGGAACCAGAGGCAAAGGTTGCCCCACGACGCATCGTGCCTCGGGAGATGTATCAGCCGCCAACCGTCCCGGAGAAACGCGTTCCGTGGGCAATGACCGGAGAGGTCCTTCACACCGCGCTCGCTGCATTGCCCGATGTGCGCGGTCGGGCGAACGGCCGTCTTCGGGACGCCATTGTCCGTGCGGTTGGTGCATGCAGCCCATTGCTTGCGAGGGAGGCAGTTGGGGCTGCTTGTGGTGGGATGATCGACATTGCGGTCGCGGATGTTGATCAGGCGCAGTTGGATGCGATCGCGTCGTGGTTTGGGCATGCTTGGGAACGTGCCGAAGCTGGGGAGTGGAACCCATCGGCTGCGTGGGTGATTGGTGAGGATGCCAAGACCGTCACGCTTGCTGCGTTCGCGCCGTACCTGATCGGAACCTATCCGGAAGTCAAGCCGACTGCGTCATTGAACCAGGCTGTGGTCATGTGGCACGAGGCGGTTTCGGTCTCGGCGGTGGGGTCACCCGAGGCCGGGGCACGACGCGCCCTCCGTCAGGCTCTCGAGGCACGGCTCGACCGTGTCCGGGCGAGACATTTCTCATTGGCACGCACCGTCATCGATCCGGCCGAAGTGGTGCGACTGCGTCTCATTGGTGAATACCTGCTCGCCTTTCCGGACCTTGTCACGATGGACATGGTTGAAGTTGCACTTCCACTTGGTGATGCTTCTGACCCGAATGAGGGAGCGGTGATCGTCCCGCTGGAACCGGGAGTCGGCGCGATTGTCAACGCGCAAAAGGTTTTCCGCAGGTACCACAAACTGAAGGCCGCAGCGCGGGAGGTTCCCCCGCGCCTCGAGGAGGCGGCGCAGGAACGGGCCTACCTAGAGGAGGCACTTGTCCACCTTGATCTTGCCCAATCCGGTGAAGACCTGCGTGGGCTCCGCGAGGAGTGGGCGTCTGGAGGGTTCGTCTCGGCTGGACGGCGGGAGCGTAATCTCGGATCCAAGTTTCCTGGTCGCCGGAACAAGCCCGCGGTGTCCGCCCGTGATGCCGGAACGGAACGCGTGACACTCGGTGGCTTCGAGATCGTCATCGGGCGGAGTGGACGGGGAAATGACGCCGTCCTGCGTGGATCGGGACACCCGGAGGATCCGTGGCTCCATGCGCGGGGAGTTCCTGGTGCGCACGTGCTTGTCCGCGCGGCGGGCCGTGACGTTCCGAGTGCAGTGATCGAGGCCGCCGCGGCGATCGCTGCCGGCCGAAGCGCGTCCCGTCAGGCGCCGTTGGTTCCGGTTGACTGCACTGCCCGGCGATACGTCACCCGCGTGAGTGGTGGACCTCCGGGCCTTGTGACGTACCGCAATGAACGGACCATCCAGGCGGTTCCGGTGCTTCCGGGAAGACGTGAGGGTCAACGCTGAACCGCAGGGGGTTGGTGCGAACAGGGTCAATCCGGTTGCGTGACGGTGGCGATAAAGATTGCGCGGGCCGAATCCGGGCTGATCGGCTCGCCACGGTACTCGCCAAATGTCTCGATGACAGTGAAACCGGCACGGCACAGTCTTGCCTCGACCCGCTCCGGAGATTCCGGGTGCAGGATGTACGTGAATCGACCGATCATCGAGGCAGGTGACCGCGGATCACGGTCGGTCGAGTAGTACCGGACATCCGAGATCGCCGCGTTCGGCTCAATGAGGTAGCGGTAGTCCTTGACCCGCAGGACCGACCTGCCATGCCATTTCCTGCCAAGGAATTGGGAGATGGAATCCTCGTCGGTGTAATCCTGGACCTTCGGCGGGAAGACATCGATGACGATGCGACCACCGGGTGCGAGGTGGCGTCGCATCATTGCGAGACATTCGTCCTGTCCGGCGTCGTCGAGCAACCAGAATGAGTTGAACGCGACAAACACCAGGGAGAATGTTCCGTCGCCGACGATGAAGTCGGTCATGTCCCCAACGACCCAGGTGGTCCGGTCGCGGACCGACGGTGACAACCTGGAGGAGCGTGCGGTCGCGCGGTCAACCATGATGGAAGACAACTCGAGGCCGGTCACACGATGGCCCTTCCGGGCGAGGGCGAGGCACACCCGGCCGCTCCCTGATGCGAGCTCCAGGATCGGCCCGTCCACCGTGGTGCGTGCCTCGGTTGCGCGGTCATGCCAGAAGCGGGCTTCGTCACCACGACATGCCGGGTGCTCGATGTCGTAAAGGGATGCGATGGACCCCCAGTCCTCGGGGAGTTCGGGCTGACGTTGATACACTGCGCCTCCGGACGGCGACGCGGATGGACCGTGATGGCTTGCCATTGGTGCAGATCGGTCTTGAGGCACTTCCGTTGAGGTCGACGGGCGCCGAGTGGGTCGAACAAGGCGCAGTTTTCGCCCGGTTGCCGTGCGCCGGCGCGTTGAAGGGGGTTCAGCCATGACTGATATCCGGGCGTTTCGTGGTGTGAGGTACGACCCTGAACGGGTGGAAACCCGGGATGTGATCTGCCCGCCCTACGACATCATCGGGCGGGATGCGCAGGCAGCGTATCACGCGCGGAACCCCTTCAACATCATCAGGGTTGAACTTGGCCTCGGTTCGACCGATCCCGGGGTGCTTCCAAACCGGTATGGAGACGCGGCGAGGTGCCTTGCTCAATGGACCGCGCAAGGTGTGTTGCGCCGGGAGGTGTCGCCCGCAATCTACCTCCATGCGCAGACATTCGGGCTTCGGGGTGCCCGCGTCACCAGGCGGGGCCTTGTGGTGGCGTGCCGTCTTCACGACTGGGACCAGCACATCGTCCGACCCCACGAACATACCCGGGCCGGTCCGAAACGTGACCGTCTGGCCTTGTTGCAGGCCACGGGGACCAATACCAGTCCGCTGTGGCTGGTGTATCACGATGATGATGGCGTTGTTGCAGGAGCAATCACCGAAGCATGGTCTGGTGCCGAGGCTGATTCGGTGGAAGACGGCGACGAGGTTCATCAGCTTGTGCCCGTGACTGATCCGGTCCAGATCGGCCGGATCCGGCAGGCGTTCGCCCCACGGCCGGTGTACATCGCTGATGGGCACCATCGGTATGAGACGGCGATCCACTATCGAGACGCGTGCCGTGAGGCAGTGCGTGCCCGGGGTGAGGAACCGGATCCGAATGCTGGCTATGAGTTCGCACTGGTGTTGCTTGTTGATTCCCGCGATCCCGGTCTGGTGATCCTTCCGTACCATCGCGTGATCGGCGCGACGGGGAAGGATCTGGGTTCGGTTGTGCGCCACCTTGAAGGCATGTGCACGATCCACCCGCTCTCGGTCACAGGCAAGGGAGACGCGCGGGACCTCCTTGCAATTGAACAGGCGCTCGGCGAGGCGACGTCGACTGACGATCACCCGTGCGTCCTGTACTCGCGGAATGGCGCGTGGAGGGTGTCGCCACGGCCGGACGCCGGCTGGAAGGCGTCGCTTCCGGAGGGACACTCTGACGCTTGGCAGGACCTCGATGTCGTCTCGGTTGACTGGTTGATCGTGCAGGGTGGTTTCGGCATTGAGGCATCGCATGAAGAGGCCGGGCATCCCGGTGAAGTTCCTCGCCTGCGCTACACACCCGATGCAAGTGAAGCAATTGGCTTGGTAGCTCGCGGAGAGGCTGAGGGGGCAATCCTGGTGCGCCCGACCCGCGTCAGTCAGGTCTGCGATGTCGCGGATGCCGGAGACCGAATGCCTCCGAAGTCGACCTATTTCTTTCCCAAGCCCACGACCGGGCTGGTGCTCTACACCCTGGACCAACCGGTCTGAAGCGCAACGTGCCCCAATGGGTCGCGGGAACGACGTCAAGGTGGCGTGCTAGGATTATGTCCAGTCACCGGCAGGGGTCTCCGCGGGACGCGTTGCGTGTCTGGGATTGCGACGTGGTCCAGCGGAAGTAGCCACTCGTGGGAACGACTGTGAACCGGCCGGGACGCGTGTTGTGGCTTCCACCGGGGCAATACCTCTTGGGGAGTGAGCGCGGATGGAGAACCCGGGGCAGTGAAGGCGGACCAACGCACAATGCCAATGAGTTCACGTGTCGGTGCCGGACCGCCGGTCCGTGGTGTGCGGGCGCCGGTAGATCCTTTGATGACCAACGACCTCGATTTCTCCCCGGGTCTCGGTGGCGATGTTCGTGTCATCGGGGTTGGTGGAGCAGGTGGCAACGCCGTCAACCGGATGATCGAGGCAGGGGTCACCGGCGTTCGGTTCATGGCGGTCAACACGGATGCACAGGCGCTGGGCAGGTGCGAAGCGCCGGTCAGGTTGCATCTGGGCAAATCGGGTTCGGTGCGGGACGGTGCGGGTGGAAATCCCGAAGTCGGAATGCGCGCCGCCGAGAGTGTGATTGAGGACATCGACGCACTGGTGGCCGGTGCAGACATGGTCTTCATCACCGCAGGAATGGGCGGAGGAACCGGGACCGGTGCTTCGGGAGTGATTGGCCAGCGGGCGAAGGCTGCCGGGGCGCTGACGGTCGGTGTGGTGTCATTGCCGTTTACCTTCGAGGGCATGCGTCGACGCAAGCTTGCCGAAGAGGGCGTCGGTGCTCTCCGCGAGGTCGTCGATGCACTGATCGTTGTTCCGAACGACCGGCTCCTTGACCTTGACCACCGTGTCAAACTGACCGATGGGTTCAAGGTTGCCGATGACATGCTGCGACATGGTGTCCAGGGCATTTCCGATCTAGTGACCATTACTGGGCTGATCAATCTCGACTTTGCGGACGTCCGTTCGGTGATGACCAACGCCGGGACCGCCGTCATGGCGATTGGCGAGGGTCAGGGTCCCAACCGGACGACCCAGGCCGTCGACGCGATCATTTCCAATCCGTTACTCGAGACCTCGATCACGGGTGCGTTGTCAGTCCTGCTCAATATCACCGGCCCGGCCGACATCCCGTTGCACGAGGTCATGGAGATTTGTGACCGCATCAAGGGCGTGTGTGCGTCGGATGTCAATTTCTTCTTTGGCGCGGTCGTTCATGCTGGTCTGGTGCCCGAATTGCGCGTCACGCTGATTGCAACCGGCATGCCGACGGTTGGGATGACCGCGTCTCGCGACCGGTTTGGCCGGCGTGCACCGGCGCCGAACGCGACCCGCCAAGGCACGATTGACCGAGGACAGTCATTCGAACGCCCCCGAACCCTTCATGATGAAAGCGATCAGACCCGTGATCACCGGTGGGGCGCCGTTGGGGACGAGACAATCGTTCAGCCAGTGGTCCCGGTCAGGCGTGCATTCGGGCAATCGCTTGCAACAGACTTCGACGATGACTCTGCGGATGATCCGGGCGGCCTGCCTCCGGCGTTCGGGGATCACCGGAGTGGCGATACCCGTCGCCGGATTGCCTTTCCGGATCGCAGTGCGGTGTATCTCCCGGAAGACCCGAGTAGTGACAGCCTTCCGCCGTTCTTGCGCCGTACGCGCGACAAGGGTCTTCCATCAACATGATCGAACCACGTTCCCTGCCAAGCGTTTCGGTGACGCTCGGCCACAGCCCGGATTCCGATGACGCATTCATGGCCTACGCCCTGACCGAGGGCAAGATCGAGACCGGCAGGATTGCGTATTCGGTTGTGCAGCATGACATCCAAACGCTGAACCAGAAGGCAATGGCCGGCGAACTTGACATCTCGGCGGTGTCCGCCCATGCCTTTGCGCTCATCTGTTCGCGCTACGCGGTTTTTACCCACGGGGCGAGTTTTGGCCGGAATTACGGCCCGTGCCTGATTGCGCGGACCCGGGTGGATGCCGGGTCGCTTGTCGGCACACGGATCGCCGTGCCGGGATTGCTGACGAGTGCGTACCTTGGTTTGCGGATGTTCCTGCGGGATTTCGAACCCGTGCCAATGCCGTTCGATCAGATCATGACGGCCGTGCAGGATGGGTCCGTGTCAGCGGGTCTCGTCATCCATGAGGGCCAGTTGACCCATGGTGATCTGGGACTGGTGCAGGTGTGGAACCTGGGCGAATGGTGGCATGCCGAAACTGGGTTGCCCTTACCCCTTGGGCTGGTTGCAGTACGCAAGTCGCTCGGCGACGAAACGATTGCAATGGTGTCGGATCACCTGAAGCAGAGCATTGCCTATGGGTTTGCGCACCGCCCAGAGGCGCTCGAATTCTCACGACAGTATGCCCGTGACCTCACGACGCCAATCGTAGATCGTTTCGTCGACATGTACGTCAACGATTTGTCAGTCAACATGGGTGAGACAGGGAAGTTGGGTCTGCAGACCTATCTCGAACGCGCACATGGCGCGGGCCTCTTGAGGTCGATGCCCGCGATCACCTTCGTCAACTAGTCTGCGACGACTACCGTGGTGATCGCTGAGGCCTTGCTCTCAGGCCAGGGTCGCCGTCAGTACGCGATTGACGATTCGGGAACTGGCGCGGGCGTGAACGATCCGTCATTCCCCACGTCGTAGGTTTCCAGCAATCGGTACGTGGTGTCGCGCCGTGCGGGAACCCGACCAGCTTCGACGATCAACTCGATCATGGCGTTGTTCGTCATGCACTTTTCGACGACCCCGGCGGCTGAGACGACGTTTTCCTCGAGCATGATCGAACCCAGGTCATCGGCGCCGTAGCGCAGGCTCGTCTGGCCGGTATTTCTTCCGACCGTCAGCCATGAACCTTGGATGTGGGTGACGTTGTCGAAGAAGAGCCGCGACACTGCGAGGGTGCGGAGGTAATCCTCGGACGTGGCGCGGGTCGGTGCCTGGACGGCAAGTGCGGTGTTGTCTGGCTGGTACGTCCAAGGGATGAAGCTACGATAGCCACTGTCCCGGCCGAAACTGGCGTGTGCACGGTCCTGTGACTCGCGAAGGGCTGCCAGATGTTCGACGCGGTCTGTCAGGGTTTCCAGATGCCCAAGCATCATGGTCCCGGTGGTCCGGAGGCCCTGGCGGTGTGCCTCGTCCATGATCTCGATCCAGAGCGCTGCACTATTCTTCAGCGGGCTGATTGCTTGTTTGACACGCTCGGTCAGGATCTCGGCCCCACCGCCCGGAAGGCTGTCGAGGCCGGCGGCCTTGAGGCGTCGGAGTGTTTCCGCAATGGTCAGGCGCGAATACCGCGCAATGTGGTGGATTTCCGATGGTGAGAGGCTGTGCAAGGTGATTGTGTACCGGGCCTTGACGGCGCTGAAGAGGTCTTCGTAGTACTCGATCCGAAGCTCTGGGTCATGACCACCCTGGAACATGATCTGGGTCGCACCTTGGGCAATAGCCTCATCGATCCGTTCGAAGATGTTCTCCATGGAACGGCGGTATCCCTCAGGGGAACCCGGCAGCCGATAAAAGGCGCAGAACGAACACTTGATAACGCAGATGTTCGTGTAGTTGATGTTCCGGTCAATGATGAAGGTGGCCCGGTCGTCGGGGAACCGGCGGAGGCGTAGCTGATCGGCGGCACTCCTGATCGCTTCGGTGTCACCATGCCGGAGTAGCCAGAGTGCACCTTCGGGAGACAGGCGTTCGCCCAAGAGGATCGAGGCAAGCAGGTCATCCTGCGAGAATGCGTCCAGCTCTATCAGCTCTGGAAGCGACGGGAGGGTAATCTCGGTGCGGACCCGGGTCGCAGACAATTGCGGGGCACGCACATCGGTCGCCACGCGGATCGGGTTGCCCGATGCATCTCGGTTGGTGTTGGGAACCAAACCTGGCGTCGCCATTGCAAGCACCATCGAATTCGCCTTCCTGTGGCCGTCTCACCGCGCAGATGTTGATCGGGTGATCAAATAGACCGCTCGCCAGGAATTGTACCCTCGGGAACAGGTGCAACCGGGCCTTTTTCAGTACCCGTGTGTCGACCCCGTTACCGGTGGCGGGCCCGACCAAGCTGGATTGCAAGGCGGGTGGCTTCGACCATGGACGTCTTGCGTGCAATGCCTTGTCCGGCGATGTCGAATGCCGTCCCGTGGTCCACGGACGTCCGGACGATGGGAAGTCCGAGGCTGACGTTGACGCCTTCATCGAAGCCAAGCATTTTTACGGCAATGTGCCCTTGGTCGTGGTACATCGCAACGACGCCATCGAACTGGCCCCGGGACGCCCGCGCAAAGACGGTGTCAGGGGGCCACGGTCCGGAGACATCAATTCCTTGCCTGGAGGCCCGACCGATTGCCGGGGCGATGACTTCTGAGTCCTCGTTGCCGAACAGGCCATGCTCCCCCGCATGCGGGTTCAACCCGGCAACCGCAATCCTGGGTGCCTGGATGCCGAGGGCCTGAAGGGTTGTGTGGAACAGGTGGATGACCTCATCCAACCTGTCGGGCGTAACCAGCGACGGGACCCTGGCAAAGGCAACGTGGGTGGTCACGTGGATGACGCGAAGCGCTCCGGTGACGAGCATCATCGCCGCCTCGCGAACTCCGGTCCGTAATGCCAAGAGTTCGGTGTGGCCGGCGAATTTATGTCCCGCGGCGTTTATGGCTTCCTTGTTGATCGGGGCGGTGACGATCCCGTCGACCCGAGCGGTGATTGCGAGATCGATCGCGGCGATGACATACCGAACAGAAGCATCGCCGGCGACCTCACTGACCTTCCCGACTGGAAGCTGCAACAGCGATGCGGACAAGTCTGCTGCCGGGTCATAGATTGGCACTGAACCATCTGGCCCAGCGAACCCTTGGGAGGGATCGGAGACCACGTGAAGTTGCAGTTGGAGGTGGCACCACCCAGCGGCGCGGCGCAGGATTTCCGGGTTGCCGATCACAAGAGGGTGGCATGTTTCCCGGATTTCCGGGTCGACGACGGTGCGGGCAACGACTTCGGCGCCGACACCAACAGGGTCGCCCATCGTGAGGGCCAGAATTGGTCGGAGGGTCCGTGGCATGGTCTGAGGTTTCTCCCCATGGGTGCGCGACGACGGGAACCGTTTGCGTTGCTAGAATGCGCGTTGCCATGCCAGACGTGCAACCTGAACTGCCCGCCAAACGCGATGCCGGGCGCGCGGGTGCGTCCGCAGGGTCTTCAAACGAATTGCCAACGACCCTCGAGGGCATCCGTCGGGAGATCGACGCGATCGATCGCGATTTGATCACGCTCCTCAACAGACGCGCCTCGATGTCGGTTCAGGTGGCGAGCGTCAAGAGAACCAATGACGCTCCGACCTACCAACCGGGGCGTGAACAGGAAGTGATCAGGAACGCCCAGACCGCAAGTGCCGGGCCGCTTACGGACCGGCACATCCGTACGATTTGGAGTGAGATCCTGTCGGCTTCCCGCGACCTGCAACGGTCGCTGAAAATCGCGTATCTCGGGCCGGCGAACACCTTCTCCCACCGCGCTGCGGAGGTTGCTGCGAAGGTTCGTTTCGGTACTTTCGTCGAATATGTTCCGTGTCGGAACTTCAACGAAGTCTTTGCGCTCACTGAACGCGGCGTCACGGACCTTGGTGTGGTTCCGGTTGAGAACAGTGTGGAAGGGTCTGTTGGAGGGTCACTCGACCTGTTTGTCGAGTCACCCTTGCAGATCTGTTCGGAAATCCGACTGCAGATTACTCACCACTTGGTCGGTCACGGGCCGCATGAGCAGGCATTGCGGGTCTATTCGCACCCGCAGGCGCTCGGTCAGTGTCGTGCGTGGCTCGCGCGGAACATCCCGAACGCGCAGCCCGTCGAGACGAGTTCCACCGCAAGTGCGGCCGAACGGGCCGCTGCTGATCCAGATGGCGTCGGGATCGCGACGGAGGGTGCCGCCGTCCAGGCCGGAGTGCCGGTCCTGGTGCGGTCAATCCAGGATCACGCCCACAACACCACCCGGTTCGTGGTTCTTGGCAATGCGTACGGTGCGCCGACCGGAAACGACCGGACGGCAATCCTCTTTGTCACCCAGCATCGCCCAGGCGCACTCCACGAAGTCCTCCGGCAGCTTGCCGAACGTGGCCTGAACCTCACGAACATCGAATCGAGGCCGTCTCGCCGAGGTGGCGACCTCTGGGAGTACTACTTCTTCGTGGATTTCGACGGACACCCTGGTGAACCGCTGGTCCACGAAGCAATTGAAGCCATGCGCGGGGCCAGCATGACCCTCAAGGTACTCGGTTCGTGGCCAATCGAGACGCGCATTGATGAGACACCTCCGGCAGTCCGCCCGGTCCGGGAGTCCTGACCGATGCCAAGTCGACCGGCCCCGTTGCGCATGAGTGCGGCTCGGTTTGCCCGTGAGGTCCAGACGGCGATCAAGTCGCTGCCAGAACCCTTTGCCACGGAGGTGGCGTCGCTCGTCGTCAGCGTCGAACGCGTGGCGCCCCGGATCGAGGCGGTGATGTTCGGGTCATGCCGGCGCCGTTCGCTTCTTGGGATGTACCGCGGGTTGTCGGTTGCAGACCGCGGAATGGGGCATTCGGCCTCTGCGCCGGACATGCTTGTGATATTTCGGCAGTCGGTCCTTCGGGTGTGTCGTCACCGGAAGGATGTTCGCGCCGAAGTGGTTCGGACGGTGTATCACGAATTTGGCCATCACCTTGGCCTCGAAGAGGCCGCCGTTGGCCACCTGTAGGGTCTGGCGCAGAGCTGCAAGGGCTTTGGTGCGCTTCCAGCTCGAGGGGTACGACGGCCAAGTCGCGGCGATTTTGCGGAATCGGATGGGCACGACGGCCGCCCGGGTGTCGCGTCGGGCACACTTGAGGGTAGTGCTGCGCCGTGTGCGCGCGCCGGAAGGCCCACCATGATGTTTCGCCCATCTCAACGCCTGATCATCGGGCTGCTTGTTGTGTTGCTTTTGGTGCTGCCGTTTGGCAACCGGATCATTGGTCTCTATATCGATTACCTGTGGTTTTCTTCCCTAGGGCAGTCCGCAGTATTCCTGACCACGATCGGCCTTCGCCTTGCGACCATTGCCGGGACCTCGGTCCTGTGCTTCATTCTGATCACTCCGAACCTGGTTCTCGCCCTCTCAATCGCACGTCGCACGCTTCGACGGTTTCCGGCGCGTGTCGTCGAAGTCGGTGGATTTGGTCGCGGGCCGTTTGGTCCGGGGTCAGTCTTTGGTGGCGGGATTGGCATCGGGTCCGAAGATGATGGTCCGCGCCCGTTCGCTGATCTTGCGTCCGCGATTGGCGGACCGGATGCCTTGCGTCAGGGTGTCGAGCGCATTCCCATGGGATGGATTGTCGGCGCCTCGGCAATCGTTTCGATCATCCTTGGCCTTGGTGGTGGTGATGCGTGGGAGCTGATGGCCCGGAGTTGGTACGCCAGTGACTTCGGGATCACCGATCCGCTTTTCGGTCTCGATATTGCTGCATATGTATTTACGATCCCGGTGTTGCGCCTTGCCCAGTCTTGGCTTTTCTTCGGGCTGATGATCGGTGCTGCGGGTGCGTCGTGCGTGTACGCGCTGTCGCTGTTCGCAGTTGACCCGACATTCGAGCGTGTCCGCTTCTATCTGGACACCCGAGCACGCTTGATGCGGACGCACCTGCTCGGCGCGACGGCAGGGTTGGTTGCCCTTGCAGGCGTGTCGATGTGGCTTGGCACCTATGACGTCCTGATCAACCGCAATGACCGGATGGTTGGTGCGACGTATTCCGATATCTACGCTCGCCTTCCTGCCACACAAGCGCTTGCGCTGACATTGTGGCTTGGCGCAATCTTGCTCGTCGCGACCATTTTCCGGCGCAACTTTTCGTTGCTGGTTCCAGGGGCGGCGCTTTTCGTGGCGGTCTTGGTGCTCGGACGTGGGATCCTGCCGGTCCTGGTGCAGAAGCTTCAGGTGGAACCGGCAGAGATTGCGCAGGAAAAGCCCTATATCGCGAACAACATCGCATTCACCAGGCGGGCGTACGGGATCGACGGGATCACCGAAAAGGTCTATCCGGCTGAGGAGGCAATCCGCCCCGAAGACCTGCGCGATGCTACCGAGACCATGGCGAACATCCGCCTTTGGGACCATCGTCCCTTGAAGGACACCTACAACCAGATGCAAAGCATCCGGCCGTACTACACCTTCGATGATGTTGATATTGACCGCTATGCCATACCGGCACGGGCGGGCTCCGCAACTCCGGCGGCGGGAGGTCCGCCAGTTGTTCGCCAGGTCATGTTGAGTGCGCGTGAATTGGCAATCGACCGTCTCGGTGCGCAGGCTCAGACGTGGGTGAACCAGCGTTTGCAGTATACGCATGGGTATGGTGTGGTTGTCAGCCCCGTGAACGAGGTGACCCCGGAAGGCATGCCGAATTTCGTGGTGAAGGACGTTCCCCCAACGGGTGCCATCACGATTGACCGCCCGGAGATCTACTTCGGTGAGCAGACACCGAGTTACGTGGTGGTGAACACCAAGGCCGAGGAGTTTGACTACCCGCGGGGCGACCAGAACGTCTTCTCGACCTATTCCGGGACGGGTGGCATCCGGATGGCGTCGTGGTGGCGACGGCTTGCCTTGGCGTGGAACCTCGGCGATCTCAACATGTTTGCGAGCAGCTACCTGACTTCCGACAGCCAATTGCTCATGCGCAGGATGATCCGGGATCGCGTACGCCGACTCGCGCCATTCCTGAAGCTGGATCGCGATCCCTACATCGTCGCGGCGGATGGTCGCCTCATTTGGATCATTGACGCGTACACGACGTCGGACCGGTACCCGTATGCCCAGCGAACCGTGGAACGAGGGACCGACGCCGATCCCATGCCGGTTCCCGGGGGTACGGCCCCAGACACGGCGCGTACGACAGGTGCCGGTCGTGAGACGGTTGCCGCCACGTTCACGATGCCCCGGATCTACAACTACATCAGAAACAGCGTGAAGATCACCGTCGATGCGTACGACGGGACCGTGACCTTCTATCTGGTCGACACGACCGACCCAATCGCGTTGGCGTATGCGCGCATGTTCCCGACGCTGATCCGACCGATCTCCGCGATGCCGGAGGCACTTAGGGCGCATCTCCGGTATCCCGAAGACCTTTTCCAGGTGCAGTCCAACGTACTGAATACGTATCACGTGCAAGATCCCCAAGTCTTCTATAACGGTGAGGATGTTTGGACTGGTGCTGCGGAGATCATCGGTGACCGCCGTCAACCGGTCCAGCCGTATTACGTGATGATGAGGATCCCGGGGGAGACACGCGAGGAGTTCCTCCTCATGCTGCCATTCACGCCTGCAAACCGGGACAACATGATTGCCTGGTTGGCGGCCCGATCAGACGGGGCCGAGTATGGCAAGTTGGTTCTGTTCAAGTTCCCGAAGGACCGCCTTGTCTACGGGCCAGCACAAGTTGACGCCCGGATTGATCAGGATCCCGCGATTTCTTCGCAACTCACGCTGTGGAACCAGCAAGGGTCACGGGTCATCCGTGGCCATTTGCTTGTGATCCCGATCGGCGCGTCAACCCTCTATGTCGAGCCCATCTATTTGCAGGCCGAGACGTCGAAGATGCCCGAATTGATTCGGGTGGTCGTTGCCTCCGGCAGCCGCGTGATCATGGAGCCTACCTTGGAGGAAGGTCTGGCGAAATTGTTCGTGACCGACGCTCCAGTGGGATCGCCCGGCGGATCGGTCATTTCGCCGTCGACGGCAACGGGAACCGCACGGGCGACCGCACCGCCGGGTGTTGCGCCCCCGGCGGCCCGCATTACTCCGGTGCCAACGAACAAGGGTGGGGCAACGCTGGTTCCAACCCCGCAAACCACCGCCCCGGCGTCGGGGTCGGCCCCGGTGGGCCGCCAGACCGTCCGGGATGCGCGGTCGGCGTACGACCGGGCGCTTGACGCACTCAAGGCCGGTGACTTTTCGCGGTTCGGGACCGAGCTTCGGACCCTTGACGAACGGTTGCGAGACATGGAGCGTGCCTCCGGGCAATGAGGCGCCCTACCTGCCAAAAGACCGTGCCTAGCGCCATTATTTTGAGGCCCCTGCCTCCATGCCTATCAGGAGGCAGGGGTATAATTGGGAAGGGAGGCTGAACCACGGTATGCCCGTTGTCACCATTGCGAGGCCCATCGGTAGTGGCGCTGAAAAGGTTGCGTTGGGTGTTTCCGATCGCCTAGGTTTCGCGCTTTTTGATGAGCAACTTCTGGTGATGGCAGCTGATCGTGGCCACGTCCCGGTGGATGCCGTCGGCAGTCTCGACGAACGTGGGCGTGGCCTTCTGCGTCGTCCGTCGGACCTCTGGCAACTTGTTCCAATGCCCCCGATTGACCTCGAGGTTCCAGACGTTCTGGATGACGTGTATCCGCCGACGGGTCCGGTAAGCGCTCGGGGCACCGGCCTCGCATCCGTGCGGTTCTGGGCAGTCGAGGCCTATGCGACCCTCGTTACCAGGACCATTCGTGACATTGCCTCAACCCAGGATGCCGTAATAGTCGGCCGGGCAGGTCATGTGTCGCTCGCGAACCAGTCAGGTGTGTTGCGGGTGCTCTGCATTGCCAACGAGGCAACGCGGATTGCGCGCGTGATGCAAGCGCTTCACATTTCACATTCGGAAGCTCGGCATCGAGTTCACGAAACCGATCGTGACAGCCGCGATTTTCACGCCGAGTTCTTCCACAGTGACTGGATGGACCCGCGGGCCTACGACCTTGTGATCAGCACTGATGCGTTGGCAGTCGATCAGGCGGTGGACGCCGTTGTGGCAGTTGCACGCACGGTTCACGGTCGCCCGGAGCCATTGCCCCACGCCGTGCACCATTGATCGGGTGGGACGCGTGCCAACTGGCGCGGGAACTGATGCTTGGGGCCTGCTCCGGGCATCCGAAGGAGACTGACCTATGGCCGCTAGGGCGCGAAAGCGGTTCATCATCTGTGTTCTTCTGGGACTGGGTATCGGCGGCGTATTCAGCCTTGCGCTGAACTTCGGATACTTTTCACCCCTGAACAACATCCAGAACCTTGTCACCGACGCGATTCTCTTCCGGTCGCGAGATGGGTTGACCGCTGACAAGGTGGTGATGATGCCAATCGACGAGCCGTCGGTTACGGCATTCAAGGAGCAGTATGGCCGGGTGTTCTCCTGGCCGAGGACACTCCACGCGCAGGCCCTGCGGAACCTTGCCGATGCGGGTGCGCGCGTCGTCGTGTACGACATCCTGTTCGATGCGCCCGGCTGCCCGGCAACGGTGCCCAGGCCGTGTCCTGAAGACAAGACGTTCGCTGAGGCGATGGACTACGCCCGGCAGAAGCCCGGCGGGGGCGTCCAGATCATTCTGGCGACCGTAGGAAGTCCGCCTGAACGATCAGCACTCCTTCCCGGCGAAAATATCAAGTATCAGGACACAATCCCGCCAATCGCCGAGTTGTCCGAACGTGCTTCGGCGCTTGGCCATGTGCATCCCTACGTTGATTCGGACGGTTCGGTGCGACGCATGCCACTGGTCGCGACCATGAAGGGTGTCGATGTCAACGGCCTTCCATTGCAGGCAGCGGCGTCGTATCTCCGGCGCCCGAAGGCGGTCGATCAGAGTGGACCCGGCTACCTGTACTTTGCCGGTCGTCCGGTCCCGGTCGATAACCATGGCCTGGCGATTGTGAATTTTCTCGGCAAACCGTCACATCTGACGAAGGAAATCGGGCCTGGCCCCGTGGCGTCGGTGTCATTCGCAGATGTTGTGAAGGGCACGTTTGATCGTGACAAGGTCAAGGACAAGATCGTCTTCGTCGGGCTCACCGCGATTGGGTTTGCGGACGACTACTTCGCGCCCACGTCGGTCTCGGGCGCGAAGATGACTGGGGTGGAAATACACGCCCAGACCGCCGAGATGCTCCTGCGCAGTGCCTATCTGGCTCCGCAGTCGACCCAGTCGACCATCGCGATCATTCTCGGCCTCACCTTACTGGCCGGTGTCGTATTGCCGTTCTTCCCACCGGTTCTCGGGTCGATTGGAATCCTTTTTGTCTTCTTCCTCTACATCGTTGCCAACATCTGGCACGGCACCGAGGCAGAAGGGGTGATGGGTCGCGCCGAGACCTTCACGGTGTGGAGCAACGTCTTTCCGGGCGCGGCGCTGCTCACCGCCTATCTGGGAGTGATCCTCTACCGGGTGGTGTTCGAACAGGCTGAAGCGCGCGCGACGCGCGGGGTCATGGGCAAGTACCTGTCGCCGGCAGTCATGACCGAAGTTCTCAAGGATCCGGATCATCTGGAACTCGGCGGGGTGAAGCGGGACATGACGGTGCTCTTCTCTGACATCCGTGGGTTTACCTCGGTGTCGGAAAAGATGGATCCGCAGGACCTCGTCGCGTTTCTCAACGAGTTCCTTACTGAAATGACGAATATCGTGTATGTACAGGCGGGGGTGCTCGACAAGTACATGGGTGACTGCATCATGGCGTTCTGGGGTGCGCCATTGATCCAGGAAAACCACGCCATGCTTGGCGTCCGTACCGGATACGACATGGTCAAGCGTCTCCATCAGTTGCAGGTGATCTGGATGGCGCGTGGCCTTCCGAAGCTGAACGTCGGAGTTGGAATCAACTCAGGTCCCATGACGGTTGGGAACGTCGGGTCTACCATGCGGTTCGATTACACCGTGATGGGAGACTCGGTAAACCTCGGGTCACGTGTCGAAGGGGTGAACAAGGAGTACGGGACCAACATCATCGTGACCGAATATACCTACGCGATCGTCAAGGACAAGTGGGTATGTCGGTACCTCGACCTGATTGCGGTCAAGGGCAAGAAGGAACCGACGGCAATCTACGAGGTGTTCCACCCGGTTGATGAGGAGCCTGAACCGTCGCTGAAGCGCCCCGACGGATTTCTTGCGGGTTGGGACGAGGCCATCCGCCTGTACCGTGCCCAGGACTTCGACACGGCCAAGGAGCATTTCGAGGCATTGCTGGACCTCTATGCGGATGACGGTCCGACGATGGTGTATATCGAACGATGCGAACTCATGGCTGGAGGTCCACCGGGCGAACACTGGGACGGCGTCTTCGTGATGACCCACAAGTAACGGCTTCGGGTGCAGGTGCATCACTGCTGATGCACCTGCACCCGAAGCCTCGATCCAGTCGCTCTCGTGGCCCCACCCATGGGTCAGGCGGGGAAGAACGGGTTGTGGATGCACTCGTCACGGACCGAAGTGGCCGGGCCGTGGCCGGGATACAGAACCGTCTGCGGGGGCAGCGTCGCGAGACGTTCCCGCAACGACGCTAGGTGTCGGTCATAGCCTGCGCGCGCACTGCCTGCTGACCCGGCGAACAGGGTATCTCCGCAGAATCCCGCACTGGCACTTCCCGACGTGAAGACGAAGGTCGTGCTTCCGGCGGTGTGGCCGGGGGTCGGCAAGGCATGCCAAGACAGCCCGTCGATCGAGACGTTTGTGCCTTCGTCGTTGAAGGTGTGCAGGGCACTTGCCGGCACCCCATCGATGCTCGCCGCATCCGCCTCGTGGATGTGAACTGGTACGCCGATGATCTTTTGCAGGGCGAGAACGCCGCCGGTGTGATCGTGGTGTCCGTGGGTCACGACGATGGCAACGGGATGTCTTCCGCCTTGCCGTGAGGCCTTTGCGATTGCCTCGACGACGTCGTCATCACCCGGATCAACAATTGCGCACGCTCCACCCGGGAGGCCGATGAGGTAGCAATGCGAAGGATGGTGGGTCGTTTCACGATGGACGGTCAGGTCACCAACGTGCCAGGGGCCGTCTGGTGCGTTGATCGTCTCGTTCGCGAGTGCTCGAAGCGCCGAAGCGCGCAAGCCCAGGGTTGAGGCGAGACGGTCAACTTCCACATCTGAAGGCCTCCTCGTGTAGACCTCCATGGATTTCACGTCCCGTTCAGTAAGGCCACACGCAGCGGCGACGCTCGCAACGTCAAGGCCGAGACCCGACCGGGCCTTGCGAATCACGTCGCCAAACTCATCCTCTAGCGCACTCATTGCATCTCTCCTGCACTGTGAACCTCGTGGCGGTGGCACCGGGTTGGAGTGGCACGGCCGATGACGGCGTCCGGAACGATAAACGCCGCTTCCGGCACGGAAGCGGCGATCAAGTTCTTCATGGTACGCCCGGTAGGATTCGAACCTACGGCCTATTGCTCCGGAGGCAATCGCTCTATCCCCTGAGCTACGGGCGCATGTCCTCGAGTATAGCACAGTGTCATGCGCAGTCATCCCGGCATGAAGCGTGCGTAACGCACTTTCACACGTGCGGTAGTGACACGGAGGCTGTCTCGTCCACTGGGGCGTGGTCGTCATTCCCTCCACCTTCGCGGAACTGCATCCGATGGAGGTTGTAGTAATAGCCCTCTTGCGTGAGCAATTCGTCGTGTGTGCCCCGCTCGATGATGAGACCTTGCCGCATCACCAGGATCTGGGACGCCGCCTTAATTGTTGACAGCCGGTGGGCGATGACAAAACTCGTGCGTCCCCGCATCAAGGTGTCAAGCCCGTATTGGATCAACTTTTCGGTGGCGGTGTCGACCGAGGCAGTCGCTTCATCGAGGATCAGGATGCGTGGGTCGGCGATGAGCGCGCGTGCAAAGCTGATGAGCTGCTTCTGGCCCTGTGAGAGCGACGCCCCTCGCTCGTTGACTTCGGTGTCGTAGCCGAGTGGCAGGCCGATGATGAAGTCGTGCAGATTGACGGCGCGGGCAGCCGCAATGACTTCGTCATCGTTCGCCTCGAGCTTGCCGTACCTGATGTTGTCCCGGATTGTTCCTGAGAACAGGAATGGTTCCTGCAACACGAGGCCGACCTGTCGCCTGAGGCTTGCCATGGTGACCGCACGGATGTCGTGACCGTCAATGGTGATCGATCCATCCTTGATGTCGTAGAAGCGCAGGAGAATATTGATGATGCTCGACTTGCCGGCACCAGTGTGACCGACGAGTGCGATCACTTCCCCTGGTGTCGCTTCAAGTGAGATGCCCCTGAGGACCGGCCGCCCAGGCACATACTCGAAGATGACATCCTTGAACTTCACCGAACCGGAGATCTCACCCAATTGGTAGGCATCGTCGCGGTCCTGGACGGCAACCGGCGTATCCATGAGTGCATAGACTCGTTCGCCACCGGCCATTGCGGCCTGCATCGAGTTGTACCTGGCTGACAAGTCACTGATTGGTTCGAAGAAGCGGCCGACGTACGCCAGGAATGCCCAGAGTGATCCAAGGGTCATCTCGCCATTGAGAACCAGCATTCCGCCGAACCAGACAACGAGCACGGTTGCGACGGTCGAGATGAAGGTGATGATCGGGCCGAAACCGGCGGAGAACGTGGTCGCGCGAATGAGCCGTCGGAGATTTTCGCGGTTCACGCCATCAAAGCGGTCCTGGTTCAGGTTCTCGCGGCTGAAGGCCTGCACCGCACGGACACCAGAGATGTTTTCCGCGAGATACGCAGTGACCATGGAGTTCTGCCATCTCACCTCACGGTAGAGATTCCGGGACCGTGTCCGGTAGAGATGGGTGACCAAGCCGATGATCGGTCCGACGATCATGGTCGCCAGAGCGAGCTTCCAATTCAGGGCGAACATGAGCAGGACGATCCCGACGAGGACGAAGAGATCACTCGCAGTAGACACGATGCCGCTGGTCAGAAAGTCATTGAGCGCGTTGACGTCACCCGTCATGCGCGACATGATCCGACCGGCTTCCATGCGGTCGTAGAAGTTGAAACTCAATCGTTGCAGGTGCATGAAAAGTTCGCGACGCATTGAGAACAGGACCGTTTGCCCTACCCAACTCATGATGTAGGACTGGCCGTAGGTCGCGACCCAGACAAGCAGCGATGCCGCCACGTACCCAATCGCCGCGACGGCGAGGAGGGACAGGTTGCTATTCGCGATCGCGTCGTCGATAGCGATCTTGATCAGGTAGGGCCCGGCAAGATTGCCGATGGCGATGCAGACCATGAGGGCCAACGACCAGAGGAGGTGAATGCGGTACGGATGCACGAAGATCCACGTGCGTTCAACGATCCGCTGGTCGTACGCCTTGCCGAGAACCTCATCGTCCTCGTCTTCGCGACGGTGGCTCGGTGGCGGTGGGGTCGGGCCCGGCTTGGCCGGTGATGGCTTTTGGGATGTCATGTGGAGGCCTGGTCAGTCGTTGTCATTTGATCACGGTTGGGGATGAGACAATTTCTCGGTTCGCGGCATCGCGTGCCTCATCCTGGTCACGAAGCTGCATGTCATAGATATCAAGATAGGGACCGGGAACCGTGATCAGTTCCAGATGGGTGCCCCGCTGGACGATCCGTCCGTGGTCGAGAACCAGGATCTGGTCGGCGTGGGTGATGGTGGACAGTCGCTGCGCAACGATGAAGGTTGTGCGACCGGCCATGAGTTCACGCAGCGCTTCCTGGATCTGGAACTCCGTCTTCATGTCGACGGAAGCGGTCGCGTCGTCAAGGATGAGGATCCGCGGATCGATCAGGAGGGCTCGCGCAATCGCGAGTCGCTGGCGTTGTCCGCCACTCAAGTTCACGCCGCGTTCGCCGATTTTGGTTTCAAACTGTTCAGGAAGGTCGCGGATGAACTCGTACGCTTGGGCCGCGTGTGCCGCACGTTTGATGTCGGTCATCGATGCCTCGACATTGCCGAAGGCGATGTTCTCGGCGACGGTAGCGGAGAACAGCAGTGTCTCCTGCATCACGATCCCGACATTCCGGCGCAAGTCCGCGAGCCGGTACTCCTTGACGTCGATCCCGTCGACCTTCACCGACCCACTCGACACGTCATAGAAGCGTGGGATGAGGCTGGTCAGGGTTGACTTGCCGGATCCGGTGTGACCGATCAGCGCGACGACTTCGTTTGGGTGTGCCTCAAGGTTGATTTCCTGGATGACAGAAGCGGGAGAGGCGCCGGTTCCCCTCAGGAGGGTCCGGTCTTCACGATCGCGTGCGTGCACGATGGGTTTGAAGGCGGAGGTCTCGGTGACCGCACCGTAGCCCGGGATGGCAGCAAACGCCTTCCCGTAACTGAATACCACGTTTTCGAAGGTGACCTGGCCGTCGATGGTCGACCGTGCGGGCAATCCGGACCGTTCGCGTACCGGTGACGGGGTATCTAGGATTTCGAAAAGGCGTTCCCCCGATGCGATGGCACGGGACACCCAGGCGACGATGGCACCGAACTGCCTAGTGGGACCGGCAAGACGCATGAGGTAGCTGTTGAATGCGATCAGGGATCCGACCGAGAGAGATCCTTCGATGACTTGGAGACCGCCGTACCAGAGAATGGCGACCGTTCCCATGCTGCTGATGAAGACCATCATCGGGAAGACGAGGGATTGAAGGCGTGTGGTCGCCACGTTCCGCTCGAGATACGCATCGTTTTCCGTCTTGAACTTGGAAACTTCGAACGGTTCCCGGGCAAATGCCTTGACGACCCGGACGCCGGTGATGTTTTCCTGAAGGACGGCGGTCAGTACGGCCCACTGGCGCTGTACCTGGCGGAACATCGGCTGGACCCGCGACCGATATTGGACGGCAGTGATCCCAATCAGGGGAAGTGTCGCGAGAGACACAAGCGAAAGTTCCCAACTCAGGCTGAGCATGATTGCAAGGATCGAAACGTAGAGGATGACCGTGTTCACCAGTTGCAGGACACCGGTGCCCACGAAGACCCGGCTGTGTTCAACGTCGGATGTCACCCGGCTCATCAGCTCGCCGGTGCTCGCACGGTCGTGATACGCGAATGACAACCTCTGGAGGTGGTCATAGAGGTCGTTGCGGATGTCATACGCAACCCGCTGGCTGACGTATTCATTACAATAGGACATGCCAAAACCGCAGAAACTGCTCACGACGTTGACCACGACGATGGCGAACGCCATTTCCATCAGGGCGGTGGTATTGCGTTCACCGATACCGACGTCAATGACCTGACGGAAGATCAGGGGCTGAACGAGGTTCAGGATGATCGTCCCGATCAGGCAGAGATACCCGATCAGCGTGAACAGCCGATACTTGTACGCGAATCGCAGAAGGCGAAGAAGGATTGCCATGAGTTCCCCTCATGCATGGCACGGGCGTCGCCAGTACCGGTTGGACAGCATCCCGCCCCCACCAGTCCAACGCATACGTCCCACAACGGGTGACCCATGCGAGTGCCATGCCCCGGGGGTTCGGTCTGCCGCCCCCGCGGACCTCATTGTTGCATGCCGGTGGCCCCAAGGGGATCGGTAGTCGGGGTCGGTTCGTTGGGATCGCGGGTTGCGATCTGGTAGCTTCCAGACTGGAAGAGGGGTGTCTTGGTGACGACACGCTCGTACAGGACACGTCCGAGGATTGCGAGAATCGCGGCGATCGGCACCCCAAAGACCGCGCCCCATGGCCCGCCAATCCTTGATCCGACCAGGACGGCAGCGAAGACGACGAGTGGGTGAACTCCGACGGATTTGCTCATGAGGCGCGTTGCAAGCACGTTCGCGACCGCAACCTGCAATGCGAGCAGCGAGAGCGCGATCCACCATAGGGACCCGGGTGTCGTGACCAGACCAAGGACCAACGGCGGGACGACGGCGATTGCTGGTCCGATTACTGGAAGCAGCATCGCGATGCCCGCGAGGATGCTGATCACGAGCACGAAGGGAAGTTTGGCGACCATCATGACCGTGGCATTTCCAACCGCGTAGACGATGGCCTGGACAAGAAGGCTACGGACGTAGCCCCCGAACGTTCGGTCAACCTGGTCCAAGGCCGAAGACAGGTCATGCCGATACCGCGACGGCGCCAACGTGCGAAGCGTCGCGCCAAAGCGGTCTCCGTCGAGCATGATGTAGAAGGAAAAGAGCAGGACAAAGAGGGACCGGACGACGCCGTCCAGAATGGCCGTGGCAATGGACAGCGCGTTCCCGAGGATGATGGTCCCGATGCTTTCGGCTCGGGCGATTGTCGCGCGGGAGACGTCCAGAAGCGCACCCTCGGCAATGCCGTAGGAGATGAGCGTTCCCTTGACGAGTTCGGCGCGGACCTCAAGGCCTGACGCGAGGTCGGGCAGGCTCGCACTTAACTGCACGGTCTGATCGATAAGCGCCGGGATGCCCCAGACGCCTCCGCCGACGATGAGCAGCACAACCCCCAGATAGACGGTTGCCGTGGCACTCGCGCGGTTCAGGCCGGTTCGTTCGAGACGCCTGCAGAGTGGCCCGAGGACGAACGACACGAGCCAAGCAAGCAGGAAGAGCAGGAGGATATCGGCGAACCGAGTCGCAACGACCCACACCCACTGGAGCAACCAGACCGACGTGGCAATGATTACCAGAACTGCCGCGGTTCGCGTCAGGGGGCCGTTGACCACGGGTATCTCCGTCTCCAGCGCACCGATTGTATTGCGAATTCGCTCGCAGGTGCGTGAGGTGCGTGGCGTCGTTACCATCTAGGGAGCCCGGGGCTGGTTGCGACCCCATGCGCCGGTGCATGGGGTCTGGTGTTTCGGTGGCCGGATGGTCCACAATCTGGCGCACGACTGAGGAAAACGAGAGCATGGCAACTTCGAAAGCCGCTAAGCTGCTGACGATTCAGGACATGGAACAGGCTTTGGGTGCCACCAGGAACAATCTGATCTGGTGGGCCGGGCAGGGCAAGATCCCTCGAGCCACCGTCGATGACCAGGGACGTCAGACTTGGGAACCCAAGGACATCCAGGACTGGGCCGCTACGGACGAGGGCCGTTCACTGATCGCCAAGCAGGTTCACTGACACTGCAATCGCTCCGTTGGCACGTGACAATCAACGGTGTTGGAGGGTTGGATTTGATCGCGATACCGCCAATCACGCTTGAACCCCAACCTGGACAGGTCGCGATCAGGTGGCTTGGTCAGGGAGGGTTTGCGTTCCGGTCTCCGAACGGGGTCGTCTGGATCGTGGATCCGTACCTGTCTGATTACGGTCAGGATCGTCCCGCAGTGCGTTTGGTTCCACCGCCGATCGACCCGGGAACCGTGATCTGCGACGCGGTGCTGTGCACCCACTCCCACAGCGATCACACGGATCCCGTCTCCATCAAGGCGATTGCGGGGGTGTCTCCCGAGACCCGCTTCTATGGCTGCGATGAGGCGGTGGCGACTATTCGTGATGAGGCGACGGTCGCGCTGAGGCGCATACAGACGGTGGTGGTTGGTGATCGCACCACGCCCGTCCGAGGGATGCGCCAACCATTGACTGATGTCCACGCCGACGTGGTCTTTGCCGACCATTCAGGCGACGCGTGCGGGTTCGTCTTTCACGTCGGCGACGGCACGCGCCCGTTCCGTCTGTACGTAACCGGTGACACCCTCTACCATCCCGATCTCGTCAGTGACGCGACCCGGGATGTTGACCTCCTGTGCGTGTGCATCAACGGAAAGAAGGGAAACATGTCGGCGGGAGAGGCGGCTCGGTTGACCGGCGAGACCGGGGCCAAGCGGGTCATCCCGATGCACTATGGTGTCATGGCAAACAATACGGTCGATCCGGCAACGTTTGTTGACGAGATTACCCGTCAGGGTGTGCAAGCACAGGTGCGCTTGCTCGGGATCGGCGAAAGTTGGCTTCTGAGTTTCTAGATTGGGTTGGGTCTCGCGAGGTCAACGGTCAGCCTGCGGACCCTTCGACTCGCTTCTTCATGGCGTTGAAAAACTGCCCCATGAGCATTTTGGCCGCCGGAGGCACGAACCGGCTGCCGATTGAAAACACCGGCCCCCCGATAGTCGCGTCACCCTCGACCTCAACCGTGGTCGCGCCGTTGCCCGCGTCGACGAGCTTGATCTTGCCAACGCCCCGCACCCAACCGGGGCGACCCTTCCCATCCACGTGGATCTCGTACCGGTCAGGTCGGTGGGCATCCTGGATGCTGACGTTTCCGTCGTAGGTCCCCTTGAACTGGGCAATGCCGACGGTAAGCGTGATCACGTACGTATTTTCACCCGTCGACGTCATCGACTGGCATCCGGGAATGCAGGCTTTGAGCGCTTCCGGATCAAGAAGCACGTCCCACACGTGTTCCGGATTGGCGTTGAACGAGAACGTGCCGTCAATTCGCATAGAACCCTTCCTCACGTGCTTCCACGGTCGTGAACTAGCATCGCGTGTGTGGTCCGCGGACCACACACGCGCGTCACTTAAAAAGTTCGCCTCGGATGATCAGGCGTGGAGGAGTTTGCCGAGGGCGCGGCGCACCATGACCTTCACGAGTTGTGACCGGTAGGCCGCCGGTGCGTGGATGTCGGAAAGGCACTCAAGACCATCGGCAGCGTGCGACGCGGCTTCGTCGAGGAGGTGGGCGGAAACCGCGTGCCCGTTGAGCGCGTGTTCGACGACGGATGCCCTGAATGCGACCGGTGTGGCACCCGTCACGCCAATGGTCACCGTGCCAATTCGACCGTGATCGTGGGTGGCCGTCACGGCGACGCCGACGGTTGCGTATCCGGACGCGGCATTTCGGTGCTTGAGGTAGATGCCCGGAGTGCCCTCACCAGGAACCTTGATTTCCGTCAGGATCTCGTCGGGCTGGATTACCGTGGTCAGCATGCCGGTAAAGAACTCGGAGGCGTGGACCGTCCGTGTCCCGTGGGCACCGGCGATCACCAGTTCGGCGTCCACGGCAAGTGCCGCTGCTGGCCAGTCCCCGGCGGGATCGGCGTGGGCAAGGCTCCCGCCAAACGTTCCCCGGTGGCGAACCTGCACGTCACCAATCTGGGGCGCCACTGAAGCGAGAAGTGGGGAAGCCTCGGCGACGAGGTGCGACTTCTCAATCTCCCGGTGAGTCGTTCCCGACCCGATGATGAGTTTCCCGTTCTCGCGGCGGATGCCTCGGAGCGATGAGATCTTCGAGATGTCGATGAGCAGTGCGGGCTGCGTCAGGCGCAACTTGAGCGCCGGGATCAGGCTGTGACCTCCGGCGAGGATCTTGGCGTCCTCATGGGAACGCAACAGCTGGAGAGCCTCCTCGACGGAGTGCGCCGCCTTGTAGGCGAACGGTGCGGGATGCATTGGCTTTTCTCCCTTCGCCCCGGGTGCCCTTTCGGGCGGCCGGGGCGCGTCACGCGGTCACTTCAGCGGAGGGAGACGAGGCCATTCCGGCACCGGCTCCCCCGAGGGCCTGGTCTCAGTGCGATGCCGCGTCGATAGCGGCCCACACCTTGGCAGGACGCAACGGCATATCAATGTGGTGGATCCCCAGGGGGCTGAGGGCATCCATCACCGCGTTCACGACGGCAGGGGTTGAGGCGATGGTTCCGGCCTCGCCAATGCCCTTGACGCCAAGTGGGTTGTGCGGTGAAGGCGTGACGGTGTGCCCGAGTTCGAGATGGGGCATGACGCTCGCCTTGGGGATCGCATAGTCCATCAACGAACCCGAGAGCAACTGTCCGTTCTCGTCGTACACGGCCTCTTCCCAGAGGGCCTGGGCGATCCCCTGCGCAATCCCGCCGTGGACCTGACCATCTCGGAGCATCGGATTGATGATCTCGCCACAGTCGTCGACGGCAACATATCGCTTGATGTGGGTCTCCCCGGTCTCGCGGTCCACTTCGACAACGCAGATGTGCGTCCCGAAGGGAAAGACGAAGTTCTCTGGATCGTACCAGTGCTGTTCTTCCAAGACCGGCGTGACACCCGCCGGCAGGTTTCCCGCCATGTAGGCCGCGAATGCGCAGTCGGGAATGGTCTTCGACTTGTCAGGGGAACCCTTGACCCGGAACGCGTCATCCACCCACTCGATGTCCTCCTCGGCAACCTCAAGCAGGTGGGCGGCGATCTTCTGGGCCTTGGCCCTGATCTTCATGCCAGCCATGCGCAAGGCGCCACCGCCGACCGGGGCGCTTCGGCTTCCGTAGGTGCCCATCCCATGCTGGACCTTGTCGGTATCGCCATGGATGACGTCGACGTCGTCTACCATGACCCCTAGGTCCCGGGCGACGATCTGTGCGAACGAGGTCTCGTGGCCCTGACCGTGGGAATGGACACCGGTGAACACGGTGACCTTGCCGGTGGGGTGGACCCGGATTGTTGCGCTGTCGTAGAGACCGCCGGCAAATCCCATCGCATTCGCCGCCGATGATGGTCCCAGGCCACAGACCTCCACGTATGACGAGACGCCGATACCGACAAGCTTGCCGGCGGCACGCTGTTCTGCCTGCCAGGCGCGCAAGTCCGTGTAGCCGATAGTGTGAAGCGCCTTGCCAAGGGTGAGTTCATAGTCGCCACTGTCGTAGGTCAGGGTTCCGTTCGCCACCTTGAATGGGAACTGATCCTTCTTCACAAAGTTCAGTCGGCGGACGTCCACCGGGTCGCGCCCAACCTTGGCGGCTACCAGGTCGATGACCCGTTCGAGGATGTACGTTGCTTCGGGTCGGCCGGCGCCTCGATAGGCATCGGTAGGCGTGGTGTTGGTGTACACGCCGATGACGTGGACCTCGTTGTTGGGGATGTCATACGGTCCCTGGATGATGCATCCGAAGAGCCATGTTGGGACACCCGGTGCTGCGGTCGACGGATAGGCACCCAGGCTCGCGTACGCGGTCACCTTGAGGGCCGTGATCTTGCCCTCCTTGGTTGCACCAACCTCGATGTGTTGGATGTGGTCGCGACCGTGGGCCGTGGCGACATAGTTTTCCGAACGGCTTTCACTCCAACGGACTGGGACCCCAAGTTCCTTGGACGCGAAGATGCACAGGGCCTCGCCCGCGTAGTAGGGGATCTTTGCTCCGAAACCGCCGCCGACATCACCCGCGATCACGCGGATCTTGTGTTCTGGGATGCCGGTGCTGAGCGCGATGAGCAGGCGATGGATGTGCGGGTTCTGGCTTGTGACCCAAACGGTCACTTCGCCGGAAGCCGGGTTGTAGTCGGCGACGGCGCAGCGGGTCTCCAGAGGCGTGGCGATGAGACGCTGGTTCACCAAGGTCTGGGAAATGCGCACATCAGCGTGTGCAAGTGCGCCGTTAGTGTCTCCGCCGACGAGTGACCAGCGAAACGCCTGGTTTCCAGGTGCGCTGTCATGAATGAGCGGTGCACCCGGTGCGACGGCGGCTTCATTGTTGATAACTGCAGGCAACGGGTCATACTCGACAGTCACGAGTTCGACGGCGTCGGCCGCGGTGTTCGGGTCGACGGCGACTACCAGGGCGACGGCCTCACCGAAATACCGGACCTTGCCGTCGGCGAGCGGTGGATACGTCGCAAGTTTCAAGGTATCCCCGGTGTTCGTCGTCGGCCACGCGCACGGCATGCCACTGATGAACCCCTTGACGTCCTCGAAGGTGTAGACCCCGAGGACACCTGGGTGTGCAGCCGCTGCCGACGTGTCAATCGAAACGATGCGGGCGTGGCCGTGTGGACTGCGGACAAACATGGCCGTGGCGGCGTTCGCCAGATGCATGTCATCAGTAAACTTGCCTCGGCCGGTGATGAGACGTGGATCCTCGCGGCGCCTGATCGATGCGCCGAATGCCCGAGTGGGCGAAGCCACTGCCATTGGGTCCCCTCCAATTCCAGCTGACGGGTCGGCGATTGGCGCCGACGGGTTCGTTCCGAATGCAACACGTGATAGCGCGCGGGTGGTGCTAGGTGGTGGCTAGGCGCCGACCCCGGTCCCAACTGCCATCGTCTCGGCACCGCTGCGGATTGTCGCTCCGGCCGCCTTCACGGCTTCCACGATGTTCTGGTATCCGGTGCACCGGCACAGGTTGCCTTCAAGGGCATCCCGGATTTCTTCGTCAGACGGGTCCGGATTGTCCTCGAGGATCTGGACGCTCTGCATCATGAACCCCGGGGTGCAGAACCCGCACTGGAGGCCATGCTTTTCCCAGAAGCCCTGCTGGACCGCGTGGTACCGCCCATCTTGGGCAAGACCTTCAACGGTCCGGACGTGCGCACCATCGGCCTGCACGGCGAGGACCATGCATGACTTGACCGACTGACCATCGACAATGATCGTGCAGGCTCCGCACTGTCCGGTGTCGCACCCAATGTGCGTCCCGGTAAGGCCCAAGTCATCGCGGAGGTAGTCGACCAGGAGCGTTCGGGGCTCAACAGTTGACCGGTGTGGACGCCCGTTGACCTCGACGGTAATTCCGACGTGATGTTCTTCCATCTAACAGCCCCCCAGCTATCGGATTGCGCCTATGATGGGTGCAACAGTCAGCACTGGACGGGACATTGCATCAGACAACGCCCATCACTATCGTGCGACTGGGTACCGGGAGAGTAGCATGCAACTGGTGTGGGATGCGATGGGGTCCTGGTTCGAACGAGGTGACAGGTTCGTCGCCCTTGCGACAGTAGTGAATGTCTACCGGTCAGCGCCTCGGCCGGAGGGTGCGATGCTGGCCGTTTCGGTCCGTGGCGAACTCGTTGGGTCGGTGAGTGGTGGGTGCATCGAAGCCGATGTTGCGTTCAATGCTGCGCAGGTGATTGAAACCGGCGTCGCGCAACTCCTTGGCATTGGCATTGAAGATGAGACGGCTTGGGATGCGGGGCTCACCTGTGGCGGGGCGATTGAGATTTGGGTGGAACGCCTCGACAGGGTGGCGTTGATGGCAATCGCAGGCGCCTGGAAGCGGGCGGTCCCGTCGGTATCCATGACTTGGGTAAGTGGTGCGACTGGGTCGAGGCAGGTTGTTGATGCTGACGCTGTCGTCCTGGTAGCGACTGGGAGTGTGTCGCCACCTGACCCGGTGATGGACGATGCAATCGGGCACGCGCGTCGGATCATCGCCGAGGGTCAGCGCGCGCCGTCGGGCATCCGGGAAATTGTTGCATCGGACGGGACGACCTACCGGGTGTTCCTTCACGCGTGGCCGCGTCACCCCCGGCTGATCATTTTCGGGGCAGTTCACGTCGCCCAGTCACTTGTCAGGTTCGCGCATGAGGTCGGGTTCGAGACGTGTGTGATCGATCCGAGGTCCGTCTTCGCTACGGACGAGCGCCTTGGGCACGCGGGACAACTCTTGCGGGCATGGCCCCAGGACGTCATCGCGAATGGTCACGTCGTCCTTGACGAGTCGTCGTTCGTCGTCGTCCTTACCCACGACCCGAAGTTGGATGAGCCAGCACTTGTGGCGGCACTTCGGTCCAAGGCGCCGTATATCGGATGCCTTGGTAGCCGGAAGACACAGGAGATTCGTCGTGCCCGGCTCATCAGGCAGGGATTCACCGTGGACGAGATCGGCCGCATCCGTGGACCCGTCGGCCTTGATCTTGGTGGCCGGACGCCTGAGGAGATTGCCCTTGGGATCATGGCCGAAGTGGTCGCCGTCGCCCGCGGAGGGCGAGTGGGTGAGCCAGCCACCCGATGATCCGGGTTCAGGGTGCACGCATCGCTGATGCCACGCCGGAACGGTTCGTTCCATCCGAGCCCTGGCGAAACGACGAGGTGATCCGATCAGCTTTGGGTAGAGGTTCATGCCTGTGCAACAACTCACGACCACCTGTTGCAACCTCGATGAATTGCGCCCTCACGACACGCAAGCCTTGCTCCCGGCTACTCTCGTGGCAGGTGACGGTCTCGCCCAGTCTGACGTGCCATGTGGTCGCCGGATCGGCCCGAATATCCTGAGGAGGTAAGCGATGCGCATTGTTGAGGTGAAGGCAATTGTCGTTGAGGTGCCAGCGAAGGCGCGTCGGCTCGAGATTATCCCGGTGCCTGATCGGTTTCGTCTCCGGTACACCCACCGGAACCTAGGGAGCGACCAGCCCGAAACCGAGACGTACCTGCGGGTCCGCACCGATGAAGGGATCGATGGAATCTGCACTGGTGCGCCCTCGCCGGCAGTCATGGAGGTCCTGCGGGCTCAAGTGATCGGCGCCGATCCAATGCGTCGCGAGGAGCTCTATCAGCGGCTCCATCACGGAACGAGGTGGGTCTACCAAACGCCGGGGTGGTTCGGGAACTTCGACAACTGCCTATGGGACATCGCCGGGAAGGTTGCCGGTCTCCCCGTCTGCCAGTTGCTTGGACAGGTGCGCGACCGGATCCCCGCATACCTGACCGGTGGTGATGGTGACGGAACGGCGTCGACGTACTTGGCGCTCCTCGACGATGCAAGGCAGCGTTGGGGCATTGAGGCGTTCAAGTTCCACAATTACCAGGGTGCAACCAGCAACATCGAGCTGTTCGGCGAACTCCGTCGTGTGCTCGGAGACGAGTATGTCCTCATGAATGACCCGGTCTGCTCGTACTCGCTTGAGGAAGCGATCCGAGTAGGGCATGTCATGGAGGATCTCGGGTTCCTCTGGCTTGAGGAACCGTTCTACGAACAGGAACTCCACCGGTATCAGAAGTTGTGCGCGGCCCTTACACAGATGCCGGTCATGGCAACAGAGATGCTCATGTACGACATGAAACTATGCGCGGAATGGCTCATTGCCGGCGCGACTGACTTGATCCGTGTCAACGCGCGAAACGGCACGACGAGCCTGGTCAAGCTTGCGCACTTCGCCGAATTGCATGGAAGCAACGTCGAGATGAATGCCGTTGGCGGACTGGGTGGTCATGTTCATGTCCAGTTGCAGTGCGCCATTCCCAATACCTATGCGTACGAATATTTCGCACACTTTCCGGGTCGTGCCAAGGAAATCGGTATCGTGAATGCGCCGGACGCCAAGGATGGGCACCTCGAACCCTCGATGCTGCCTGGATGGGGCGCCGAGATCGACTGGGAGTTCGTGAAGCGCCGGACCGTGGCCGAGTACTGACAGTTTACGGTGTTAGCGAGTGGGTCCCCAGCCATTTGATCCACCGCTCGTCGATCTCAATTGCGTCGCGTCCACGCCACGTCGCCGGTGATTGAAAGAGGCTTCGTTACACTTCATTGCAAGGACAGGTGATGGGTTGCCAGGATTGGCCGGTGAGGGTGGCACGCAGGTTCGCGATTACCAGGTGATCGCCCAGCGGGTTCGCCGGGCGATCATTGCACCATGGCACCTTCGTGTGACGGGAACCCAGGGCATTTCACCTACCGGGGGCAGGTATGACCTCTTCCTCGCGACGCTCCCGGCACAGTCGGGAAATCCCCGCTTCAGAGTGCTGATAAACGGAGGCACCCACGGTGATGAACCCGGTGGAACCGAGGCGGTCGTCGCGTTCCTTGAAAATGATCCGACAGTCCGGTGGCCCGACGTCGAGTTCAGTGTGCTTCCATGCACGAACCCCTGGGGTTTCGAACACAACCGACGCCATGGGCCCGCAAACCACGACCTGAACCGGACATTCCAGAGGGCAACACCCCAGACCCCTGAAGTTGCTGCCGTCAAACGTGGTCTCCGCGGCCGGCGCTTCGACATGTTCCTTGATTGTCATGAAGACATCGATACGCCAGGCCTGTACGTCTTTGCGCCGGCGGCCTTGGGTCGGGTCATCGTGGATGCGGTCAGGCCGATCGGACCCGTCCATCAAGGCGAACTCGTTGACGGTGAGATCCCGATCAACAACGGTGTGGTTGAAACCGACGCGAACCGGTTCCGCAACCGCCGCCGATCATGGAAGACGTGGCCCCTGCCGTTCTATGTCGCGAGATACCACCAATTGTTGAAGCAACCTGACGAGTTGTCTGGTGAGGATGATGCACTCCCGCTTCGCGGCGCGACGATTGAGACCCCGATCTTCCTGACAATGGCTGAACGGGTTCGGCTTCACCACACTGCACTCGAGGCGGCCCTGACCATGCTGCACCGAAAAGCTCGGTAATGGCATCACGCCGGAAAGACCGGACAACGATGGAGCGGTTCGTCGAGCCCGTCGAGATTGATGCCGATATCTGGCCGATCCTGAGGGAACGGATCTCGGCGAAACGGGTGGTTCATTCCAAGCACGTCGCAGCGCTCGCGCAGGCACTTGCACGGTGCCACGGTGTCGATCCCGATAGTGCACGTCGCGCCGGATTGTTACACGACCTCTGGCGAGAAGCAGGGGCGGGATCGATCCTTGAGGCACGCCGCCTCGGATACGGGCGGGCGATCGCGACGGACGACAACGGCGCTGACGTCCTTGAGGACTGGATGGACGGGAACCCGGTTCTCCTGCATGGGGCCCTGGCGTCGCATGAGGCCAGGGAACGCTTTGCCCTCCCTCAGGTGTGGTGCGACGCAATCGCGTTCCACACAACCGGTCGAGGAGACATGACAGTCGAGGACATGGTGATCCACGTCGCAGATCACGCGTGCGAGGGTCGTCGGAGCGACCATGTTCACGAATGGCGACGGATGGCCTTCGAGGACTTGGGGAGCGCCACCCTTGCCATGATCGAACACCTGGTCTCCACTCTTCTTGAAGCCAGGGCGATGTTGTGGGTCCCCACGGTTCAGGCGAGAAACGACCTGCTGACCAGGTTCGGCCCGCGAAAGCGCCCTCACCCGTAACCGCAAACCAGCCGTGCAACTCGGGTGAAGGGGACGGGTGAGCGAGCGATCCCGTCGGGTCACTGGCTGGTGGTCTGTTCTCCCTATCCCGAGGCCCCTCGCTCAAGCAGGTGCTGTTTGAGCGACGCAATGACGTCCGGCAAGGATGACGTGGACTGGCCGCGCGTGGTGAGGTTTCGAAGGGTGGCTGTCTTGGAGCTGGCCTCGTCCTCGCCGACGACAATCGCGTGTGCGGCGCCCAGGCGGGAAGCGGTCTCGAGTTGCTTGCCCATTGGACGTTCCGGTTCGGTCGAGATGGAAACCATCAACCCGGCCGCTCTGGCTTCTGAGGCGACCGTACCTGCCCAACCAAGGTTTGCTGACCCGAAGGCAATCACGACCACGTCTGGGATTGCCCGAACATGATCGAGTCGTGCCAGGCTGGCAAGGGCATCGGTGACGCGCTCGAGACCAAACGAGAACCCCACGGCGGGAATGTCGCGACCAGTGAAGCGCCCGATGAGGCGGTCGTACCGTCCTCCGCCTCCGAGGCTGCCGGCAGTGTAGTCGGGCGAGACGACCTCAAGGATCGTACTGGTGTAGTACTCGAGCCCGCGAGCAAGGGTTGGATCAAAGACGAGATCGTCGTCGGCGATACCAAGGTCGCGTGCGGCGGACAGCACGTCATGCAGGCGCGCCGGTGGGGGTGACGCCTGAAGGCGGTGGAGGATGTCGCGTGCGCTCCCCTCGGTCCGGCCGTGGGCTGCGAGTTCACGGACAACACCGTCTTCGCCAATCTTGGCAAGTTTGTCAATCGCGATGACGTCGCCCTTGGTCAGTCCGAGGCCGTCAAAAAGCGTCCGGTCGTTGACAAGCACCTTGACCCGGTTGAATCCGATCGAACGGAACCCTTCCGCGGCGACACAGATGGTTTCGGCATCGGCAACGACACCCGGAGCGCCCGCGGTATCCACATCACACTGGGTGAATTCACGCTCGCGACCCCGACCGGTATTCTCGCCGCGCCACACACGCTGGAACTGGTAGCGCCGGAACGGTCGGGGAAGGTCACGGTACTGGGCAATGACCCGTGCGAACGGGACGGTCTGGTCGTAGCGCAACGCCACATCGCGTCCGCCCATGTCGTTGAAGCGATAGATCAGCTTCTCCGCCTCGGCCCCGTACCTTCCAAGCAGGACATCGGCGTATTCGAGGGCGGGAGTTTCAAGAGGGACATATCCCCACGAGGCGAACGTGCGGCGCAGTTGCGCCATGATCCATTCACGGCGCGCGGCAGCCTCCGGCAAGTAGTCGTTGAATCCCTTCAGGGTGCGCGGTTCGATCCTGATTTCCCGGTCGGTCTCCGTACCCCCAGCTGGGTCCGCTGATCCCTGCTTGAGTTCAGGTGGGGTGGATTCGTTGCCGGCCATGGTGCCTGTTCCTTCCGTACCCAGGTAGTATCCCCGACGGGCACTGGCGCACGGTACATGCACAGTGGGGGGAAACGTACCCCGACCTGAACCAATGGTGGTGCTCCCGCAATTGCGACGGGAGAGGGTGGACAGCGATGCGGTTGATCATTGTCGAAAGTCCGAAAAAGGCGCGGACCCTTGGTTCGTTTGCCGGGACTGGGTATCGGGTGATCGCCACGATGGGCCATGTTCGCGATCTGCCGGGCAAACGCCTCGGCGTGGATGTCGGGAATGGTTTTGCGCCGGAATATGAGGTCCTTGATCGGGCGAAGCGCACTCTGGCCTCCATCAAGGGAGCGGCACGTGGTGCCGAGGCAATCCTGCTGGCGACCGACCCGGACCGTGAAGGCGAGGCAATCGCGTGGCATGTCGCCGAGGCGCTCGGACTGACGGCCGCTCGGACTTCGCGGATCGTGTTCCATGAGATCAGCGAACGCGCCTTGCGCCAGGCGTTGGCAACGCCGCGGGCAATTGACCGTTCACTGGTCGATGCCCAGCAGGCGCGACGCGTGCTTGACCGTCTTGTCGGCTATGGGGTCAGCCCACTGCTCTGGCGTGCGGTGGCGCGCGGGACGTCGGGTGGACGGGTGCAATCGGTTGCGCTTCGCCTAATTGTCGACCGTGAGCGCGAGATCCAGGCATTTGTAACCCGGGAGTTCTGGACGGTTGACGTGGAACTTTCGGTCCCCGGAGCTTCCGAGGGCGACCACTTCCTTGCCCGGGTTACCGGGGTTGATGGCGCGGATCCGGCGTTTCCTGACCAGTCGACGGTTGACCTCATGATCGACGCACTTTCGGCTGCGACATTCCGGGTCCTTGAGGTCGGGTCTGCCGAATCCAACCGGATGTCACCCCCTCCGTTCACGACAAGCACCCTGCAACAGGTTTCGGGAACACGGCTGCGCTTGTCGGCGAAACGGACGATGCAACTCGCGCAGAATCTCTACGAAGACGGCCTGATCACCTACATGCGCACCGATAGCGTGTCGGTCAGTCCGGAGGCAATTGCTGTGACACGGCGGGTAATCGAGGCGGACTACGGGTCAGACTACTTGCCGTCGTCACCGAGACGGTTCCAGACACGCACCCGCAATGCACAAGAGGCGCACGAGGCAATCCGTCCAGTTGATGTGGCACGACGTCCACAAACGGTCCGGGGCATGGCGCGAGGCGATGCAGGGCGGCTGTATGAAGTGATCTGGCAGCGGATGGTTGCCAGCCAGATGGCGGCGGCGCGGATCAGGACCGACAAGGCAAGCATCGAGGCGCGACGGTCCGGCGGATTGCCTGCACGGATGACGCTTGAGGCACGCGCATCGACCCTCGTTTTTGCGGGATGGCTTGCCCTGTACGGCGCATCAGCCGAACGCGGGAGCGCTCCGGCCGAGACGCTTGCCGATGGAGAGATCGCGGCTCCGGTGAATTCTAGGATGCCGGTACTGGCCCGAGATCAGCTTCTACAGGCACATGCAGTGCATCCCGCCCAACACTTCACCAAGCCACCGCCCCGCTATTCGGAAGCGACGCTGGTGCGCGCACTCGAGGCGGCGGGCGTTGGTCGGCCGTCGACCTATGCGTCCATTGTGTCAACCATTGAGGAACGGGGCTATGTCGGCCAGGCATCCAGGGTGTTCGTGCCCACGCCACTTGGGTGTGCAGTGATCGACTACTTGCTGGAACGGTTTCCGTCGATCGTCGATGTGGCGTTCACGGCACAAATGGAGGACCAACTCGATGAAATCGCTGAAGGAAAGATCGGCTGGCAGGCGATGCTCGCAGACTTCCATGGCCCGTTCTCAGCAAACCTCACCGAGGCATCGCGGGCGGCCCCATCAGGTCGGGCAAGTCGGGCAAGTACGGTGGTTTCCGCGGGAACACTTGGTGGGGCCTCGGGGTCGGCTGGGGAGACACGTACACGGCGTGTGCGATCGCCTGGGAGTTCGGGCAGTGCCGGAGTGGCGGGCTTGGGCGCGCTAGATCCCGATGGTGGCGTTTCGCCACCGCCGGCCAGGCGAACCAGGGCTGCCCGTGCCACAAATGCATCCGCCGGTGCGACCGAAGTTCTTGGCGAGCCTGCAACTCCCCGGCGCCGCTCCCCGGCAAGGAACGCGCGTCTGGCGCCCACGGCGCCCACGGCGCCCACGGCGCCCACGGCGCCCACGGCGCCCACGGCGCCCACGGCGCCCACGGCGCCCACGGCGGCCGGTGGGAGTGGCGAGTCTCACGGGGCGGTCACGGTCCCGAGTGCCGATCCCGCCGCTCCGGTACCCTGTCCCAGGTGCGGGGCACCGATGGTGGCCCGCACAAGTTCCTGGGGGCCATTCACGGCGTGTAGCGGCTATCCGAAGTGCCGGTACATCCATCGGACTGATCAGGCTTCGGATGGTGGCAGCGTGACCTCGCGCCGCCGACCGTCGACGTCGACCCGTTCGCGTCCGCCTGACCCGATGACTGCCCGGGTTGTCCGCGGTCGCCGGACCCCGCGTCCACCTCGGAACCCTGATTGATCCATCACCGTCGGGTGCCTCGGTTCGCACCGTCACCCGGTATTCTCGGAGGGCCAGCCACCGGTGTCCGACCTGGGATCTCGAGAATGGCAAGCCCGCTGCAATCGCGAGGAATGGCATGTTTACGGTCGGGACTGCCGGTCACGTTGACCACGGTAAATCGACACTCATTGAGGCGTTGACCGGGATCGATCCCGACCGACTGCGCGAAGAGAAGGCGCGAGGCATGACGATCGACCTCGGGTTTGCCTGGCTGCGTCTGCCCGATGGTCGTGAGATCAGCATCGTCGACGTTCCCGGGCACGAACGGTTCATCAAGAACATGCTGGCTGGGGTGGGCGGAATTGATGCGGCGCTCCTGGTCATTGCTGCCGATGAGGGCATCATGCCCCAAACCCGCGAACACCTCGACATCCTCGACTTGATCGGGGTGAACCACGGCGTGGTCGCGCTGACGAAGGCAGACCTGGTAGATGATGAGTGGCGGGCTTTCGTCGCTGAGGAGGTGCGCGAGACGCTGCGGGGAACTTCCCTGTCGGGCGCGTCAATCGTGCCAGTATCGGCGTTGGCACGCAGCGGTCTGCCGGAACTCGTGACGGCGCTGGGGGAGGTACTTGATCACGCGCCGGTACGTCGCGACCTTGGTCGTCCACGCATGCCGGTCGACCGGGTGTTCTCCCTGGCAGGTTTCGGCACGGTCGTGACTGGGACACTCCGCGACGGCAGCCTTGAAGTTGGACAGGAACTTGAAGTGCTCCCGGACGGGCTCCGGACGCGTGCGCGTGGTCTCCAGAGCCATCGGACCAAGGTGGACGTTGCCCGCCCGGGACGAAGGGTTGCAATCAACCTGGCGGGTGTCGCAACCGAAGAACTCGGACGAGGTGCGGTCGTGTCGCTTCCGGGTGTCATGCGTCCGACACTTGCCGTTGATATTCGGGTCCGGGTTCTCGCTGGAGTGTCGCGTCCGCTCCAACACGGCGCGCTTGTCGGGTTTCACACCGGGACGTCTGAGACGGTCGCGCGCGTCCAAATCCTGGAGGGGGACCGGATTGAGGCGGGGGCAACCGGTTGGGTTCACCTGCGGCTTGCGCATCCGGTAGCGGTGGCGCGCGAAGATGACTTCATCATTCGTGCGTTGTCACCCGGCGAGACACTGGGCGGTGGGCGGATCGTTGACGCGCATCCCGCGGTGCGACGCCGGCGCCAGCCTGGTTTGGTCGCCGCCCTTGAGGCGCTTGCCGACGGATCTCCCGAAGAGGTGGTGCGTGGCACCCTTGCCCGCATTGAACCCGCGTCAAGTGGCGACCTGATTGCGGCATGTGGCCTGATGCCCGCCAGTGTCCCGGCGTTGATTGAAGCGCTTCTGGCACAGGGTGAGCTCGTCCCGGTTGGAGGACTGAACTACACACGGGGTGGATGGAACCGGATCAGCGACCGACTTGTGGCGTCGCTTGATGCCTACCACGGTGAGTTTCCCTTGCGGCCGTTCATGCCGAAGGAGGAACTCAAGAATCGCCTCGGGTTGCCCACACGGGTCTTTGCAGGCGCACTCACGCGGATGGTTTCGCTCGATGCCGTGGTTGACGGCGGGACGGGTGTCCGTGTGGCTGGGCATCAGGTTCGGTTCACTGGCGCTGCGCTTCTGATGTCCGACGCGGTCACCAAGGCAATCGGGCGGGTGCCGTTGTCGCCACCGACCTTGACCGAACTGGCGGCGTCGACCCTCATGGTCCGTGGTGCGCCTTCCATCGAGGAGGTTGTTGGTGCACTCGTTGTCACCGGTGCACTCGTGAAAGTCAGTGATGACGTGTATTTCGAGAGGAATGCCTTCGCGGAGATGGTCGCACGCGTCGATGCGCACTTCCGGGTCCGTGGGGAAATCACCGTTGCCGAGGCGCGAGACCTCATTGGCACGAGTCGAAAGTATGTCCTTCCATTTCTCGAGTATCTGGATCGAGAGAAGGTCACGCGTCGCAATGGCGACATGAGATTGCCGGGTTCGCGATCGTTCGGCGATCTGACTCGCGGTCGCGAGTGAACAACGTCACTGGTCGGAACCCTGACGGGGCAGAGATGGATACGTACGCGTTGTCCGGCGTTCCCGAATTCGCTTGCCCGTGCCCGTGCCCGTGCCCGTGCCCGTGACGGTTGCATGCGTACCCGTCGGATGACCGAACACGTGATGGCAACTGCGAATTGGCCCTGGACAGGAGGTTTCGAGGTGCCCCATACGCATCCCGGACCCGGTCCGTTTGAATGAAGAATGTCGGCAGTAGGCGGGAAACGGGATCAGGTGGTGTCGTGATCGAGAAGGCGAGGACGCGAAACCGCGATGCCGGCCGGTCAGTGACGGCATCTGGATTGCCCGTCATTCGAGGTGCTGCGTCCCGGCCAGACGCTGCGCCGGTAGACGGTGTCATCGTTGACGTCGAGGCCCGGGTCATTCCGGACACCGACCGGATTCGCCAATGGAGACCAGGTGCGAGGCCAGCGCCACCGGTCGCGCCCGCAGGCACCGCAGGCGGAATGCGGGTGGTCAATGCCGTAGTGCCGCGTCGACGTCGTTCGGCGCCGATCGTCGCTCGCGAGGTTTCTGGGACCGGTGGGGACCCGCGTCGGGCGACGCGTATTTTTTCATGGGAGGCCTTCGGTCGGATTGGAGACCGGGTCGACTCGTTTACCAAGTTCAGGAATTCCCCCAAGCCCACTCCGGAAATCACTCCGATCAATCCGGAGGAATGGGCGCCAGTGCCTAAGGTTCCGCCCACCCGCCTCTCGACGTTGGCCGCCTTCCTGCCATCACCTGGGGTTTGGATTGCGATTGTGATCGCCGTGCCCGCATGGGGTGCGCTCGGTGGGCTGCTGTTCTCCGTTCAGCCGACCGCGCCGTATGCGCTGCTCTGGTTCATGGCGTTCCTGCTTGTCGCGGTGACCGCAACTGTCGCGCCCATAAGCCGAGCGGTGGGTTTGGCCTACGGCCGAACCCACCGCTATCGCGACGCGGTCTGGGTGCATAGCGTCAGGCAGGGCATCTTGGTCGGTGTCCTGTTGATTGGCCTTGCGTTCCTGGGATCGATCAGAATGTGGTCACCCCTGACCACGACGATGCTGACGTTTGGCGTCATTGCACTCGAAGCGTTGGTGATTTGGCGACGCTGAGTGGGCGGGGAACACGTGCTGGGTGTACCCGCGATCGTGCGGCAAATCCTGATCCTGTAGAACCGGAATGATGATGCGTACCCCACTGACGGTCTCCGACTTTGATCGCTTCGCCAAGTACTACGACGATGAGCATGCGTCGTACACCGAAGATCTGCCGATGTGGGAAGGGTTTGCAAGGCACGTCGGGGAAGACGGGATTCTGGAGCTTGCCTGTGGAACGGGAAGGCTGCTGGTTCCCCTGGCCCGTGCAGGCGCAATGTTGACGGGGGTCGACGTATCCCCGGCGATGCTTGCGGTCGCGCGAGAAAAGGTCTCGCGGGCATCGCAGGACGCGCGCGTCACACTCGTCGAGGCCGACATGCGCTCCTACGATCTGGGACGCCAATTCGGCCTCGTGATGGTTGGGCTCAACTCGCTCATGCATCTCGAGACGCGTCAGGCACAACGCGAGGCAATCGAGACGGCGGCGCGACACGTCCGGGTTGGCGGACGCTTCGTGATCGACATTTTCAATCCCGATGACGGGGTACCCGACAGCGCACAGGAGGGACAGGTCTACCTCCACTGCCTCAAGGTACGCACCGATCAATCGCAACTGCTGCACTTCCAGTCGCTGTCAGTTGACCGGGGCGAACAACTGGTAACGGTGACGAATTATTACGACGACGTCGATGGCGATGGATTGGTCCGCCGGCATCTCGCGCCATTCCGGCTTCGCTACCTCGCTGTCGGTGAACTCGAGTTGCTTGTGGAACAATCCGGGTTGCGGATCGAGGACCTTTACGGGTCGTATGATTTGGAACCGTTCAGGCATGGCAGTCCACGGATCATCATCGTCGGTCGTCGACGCTGACCCCGTGCCTTCGTCAGGGTGGCTTCTGCGTATCGTTGCAGGCGCGCCACCGAGGGCGGTGAACCGCGTTGTGACCGGCCCCATGGCATCCAAATGAATTCCACTGTGCCTTCACGGCCTCGACACCGAATCCTGATGTTCACGGGGTATTACCTCCCGTACATCAGTGGCATGACCATCTACGCGCAACGGCTTGCAGAGGGTCTTGTCCGTCGCGGTCATCAGGTGACGATCCTGGCCTCGCATCACGACCCGGGTCTGCCGTTGCGCGAGACCGTGGGTGGCGTTCAGGTGGTCCGAAGCCGGGTCCTTTTTGGTTTCCGCAAAGGGGTGGTCATGCCCCTGTTCTGGTACGACCTCCAGCGATTGCTCCGGGATCACGACATCTTCCATCGTCACGTACCTGGATTGCTGGACGCGTATATCTCCACCAGGATCGCGCGTGCGATGCGCAAGCCAGTCATCTTCACTCACCACTGTGATATCTATCTCCCATTCGGCCTCCTCAATGATGCAATCACCGCTGCCATGCACACCGAACTTCGGTACGCTGGTGACCTTGCGGACCTGATCATCTCGTATTCCCAGGACTACGCGGCGTATTCGCGCTTCCTCTCGCACAATCGGTCCAAGCTGCGCACGGTGTTCCCACCCATCACGATCGGGACACCCGACGATGCGGAAGCTCAGGCATGGCGGACGCGATTGGGTCTTGACGGGCACCGGATCATTGGCTTCGCCGGCCGTTTTGCGGCCGACAAGGGCGGGGACGTCTTGCTTCGTGCCATTCCCCGCGTCCTGGAGTCGGTTCCCGACGCGCACGTCGTGTTCGCCGGTGAGTTTGCGCAGGTCCGAGGCGAAACGTTCTTTGACGAATGCCAGGGTTTGCTGGCTCCGGTTCGTGACCGGGTGACCTTCCTTGGGAATGTCAATCCGGCCGACATGCCCAACTTCTACCGGATGTGCGACGTGGCGACGGTACCATCAACCAACTCGACGGAATCGTGGGGGATGTGGCAGAACGAGGCGATGCTATGCGGTACGCCCGCCGTTACCTCAGACCTTCCAGGCGTCCGGGTTTCGATCAGGACCACCGGAATGGGTGAACTTGTACGTCCGCACGATTGGCACGGGCTCGCCGATGCCTTGGTGCGGGTTCTCAACGACCGGGAGCGCTATCTCGTCCCCAAGCAGGACCCGCGCGTGGTGTTCGATCCGGAACGGACGATTGACGCGTACGAGGCGTGGTACGACGCACTTGCGGCTGGAACAGTGCCTCCAGTTATGCCGTCACCGATTTCGTAGTTCGGCGGCTACCGCCCCACGCGCTTCCGCCCCACTGGCGCGATGAAGCTGACGCAGTTGGCAGCGATCGTGATCACTGCTTCGTTCGAGCGCTTGCGCGTTCGCCTCGGTGGTGCCGCATCCGAGGCGAACGGCGTCACGACGGTACGGGACCGCACACGTGCTGGCAGGATTTCCCTGTTCACGGTGCCGGAGCCGCCAAAGGCCACATCTTCGGTGTTGAGGATCTCTTCCCATCGGCCGCCCTTCGGGACAGGAACCGCGAGTGATGCGACTGCCTCCGAAGAGAAGTTGCACACCACCACCACTGGTGGGTCACTTGTCGTACCAAAGCGGGCGAATGCGATCACTCCGAGCGATGCGGTTTCCGCGCGGAGCCACCGGAACCCTTCGGGATGCGAGTCGAGGGCGTGCATCGCACCGTAGGCCTGATGGATGCGATTGAGGGCACGAACCAATTCCTGCACGCCACGGTGAAGCGGAGTTTGGGTGCCACCGGTTCCTGCGAACTCGAGAAGGTGCCAATCGAGGCTGCGACCTTCGGCCCATTCGCCCCACTGGCCGAATTCGGAACCCATGAAGAGCAGTTTCTTGCCCGGGTGTCCGTATTGGTACGCGAACAGGGCGCGCAATCCGGCGAAGCGATCGGGGTCGGAACCGGGCATCTTGGTCAGGAGGGCGCGCTTGAGATGGACGACCTCATCGTGCGAGAGCGGCAGGACAAACCGTTCGTCAAATGCGTACCAGACTGGGAACGTGAGGTTCTCGGCAAATCCGGCGCGAGTGCCCTGGGGTGCCTCGAAGTAGTTGAGGGTGTCGTGCATCCAACCCATGTTCCACTTGTAATCGAACCCCAGCGAGTCGCCGCCTGACCTGCGAAAGGCCGGCTCGGCCGGGATAACCGGGGCAGGCGTGAGTGCGTCAACCGGCCTGTCAACGGGTGGCGGTCGTGTTCGCGATCGTGCCGCGGGAGTGTCGCGACGCGTGACCCACTCGTAAGTCGTTGCCTCTTCGGCAAACATCAGGGCACCGGGCACCTCACGGTGGACCAGGCGGTTCAGTCGGCGCAGGAAGTCGACCGCCTCGGGATGGTCGGTGCGTCCCCACGCATTTGGTTCCCATTGATCGTGCGGACGCCCGTGATCAAGCCAGACCATCGATGCGACGGCATCGACCCGAAGACCATCAATGTGAAAAACCTCTAGCCAATACAGCGCGCTGGCCAGCAGGAATGTCCGGACCTCCGGCCTCCCGAAGTCGAATTGATAGGTTCCCCAGACCGGATGTTCTCCACGGACGCGGCTTCCGTGCTCGAACAGCGCGGTGCCATCGAACCGGCCAAGTCCATGCCGGTCCTTGCAGAAGTGTCCGGGGACCCAGTCGAGAATGACGCCGATGCCGTGTTGGTGCAGATGGTCCACGAAGTACCGGAAGTCATCCGGTGTGCCGTACCGTGCCGTCGGCGCAAAGTAGCCGGTGACCTGGTAGCCCCAGGATTCATCCAGCGGGTATTCGGTCACTGGAAGCAATTCGACGTGGGTGTAGCCAAGGTGTTTGAGATAAGGAGCCAGCTGCCGGGCAAGTTCACGGTACCCAAGCGGGAGAGTGGGTGTTTCGGGTGACCGTTGCCACGAACCAAGATGGCACTCGTAAATCGAAATGGGACGGTTCGGGGCCTGGATATACGGTCGGGATGCAACCCATGGGGCGTCGTTCCAAGGTTCGGGAGACGGACCCCAAACTCGCGACGCCGTGTTGGGACGAAGTTCACTTGCGAACGCGAATGGGTCGGCCTTGAACGTGATCACACCATCGGATCCCGAGACGGCGTACTTGTAGGGAGCGCCATGTCCGATGTTCGGGATGAACCCAGTCCAGATACCGCTGGCTCGATCGAATTCAAGCATGTGGCCCGGCGACTGCCAGGCATTCCAATCGCCGACGACGGACACCGCATGCGCGTTCGGGGCCCAGACCGCGAACCTTGTGCCATCGTCCGATCCGACCGGGGCCGGATGCGCTCCCATTGTCTGGTAGGCGCGTCGTGGCGAACCGCCGTCAAGGCGGATTCCGGGTGTCAAAGCGGGCCGGGGTTCTGGCATCGTCGGGGTAGGAGCAAACAGGGAGCAGTCACCCTGATCCCTTCACACAATACCTGACGGACGTAGCAGTTCCCTCAGGAACGGTACTTGGTCCTGCGCGTGGGGCGGTTCAACTGAGGCCGAAGAGTTCCTGATTCGCCTGGACCCATGCGAGAAGGCGATCTAGCCCTTCGGTGACGCTGACGCGAGGTGCCCAATCAAGGACCTGCCGGGCGCGGGTGATGTCGGCGATGAACACACGCTGGTCACCCGGACGCCAGTCGGCATGGTTGGCTGGGACGGTTTTGCCGATACGGGGTCCGATATGTGCAAGGACCTCGCCAATGGCCAGGGTGTTCTCCGGCCCACCACCGAGATTGATTGCGGTGCCTCGGATCGTATCGATCTTTCGAACCGCTGCATCGTAGGCATCAAGCAGGTCGTCAACGTACAGGACATCGCGGACCTGCTTTCCATCCCCGAAAATACTGATCGGACGCCCGGTCACCGCCGCGATGGTGAACCAGGCGACCCACCCCTGATCCTCAACACCAAGTTGGCGGGGACCGTAGATGCAAGATTGCCGGAGAGCGACCGAGGGCAGCCCGTAGATCCGTGCGTAGTCGATGGTGTATTGATCGGCGGCGCCCTTTGAACACCCGTACGGCGAATGGAAGTCGAGGGGGTACGTCTCAGGAATGCCGAGTGGTGCGTCGCGGAATTGGTACCGGCCGTCGGCCTCGGTGACACCCACGCTTTCGAGGCCACCGTAGACCTTGTTGGTGGAACTGTAGAGAAAGGCGCGGAGTCCGCGATGATGTCTCGCCGCTTCAAGGACGTTCAGGGTGCCGAGGGCGTTTGCCTCGAAATCCCCACGCGGATCCAGAACCGAAGTGGTGACCGCGACCTGCCCGGCGAGGTGGATGACGACGTCAACGTCGGGATGTGCATTGAAGACCGTGGTCACCGCTCGGTCGTCACGAATATCAACCTCGTGGAAGGCCAACGCCTTCGCGTTCGGGTGCGTGGTGAGCCACGAGAGATTCACGTGCGCTCCCCGGCGCGAGAGGTTGTCGATCACGACCACCTCTTCGCCCCGGTCGAGCGACCGCGCGACGGCGTTGCTGCCGATGAACCCGGCCCCCCCGGTAATGAGTCGTTTCATGCGTTGGTTCCGTATCGCGAGTTCAGTGGGAGCCGAGGGTCAAGCGGATGGTAGGCGCGAGTAACGTGGCGCCCCGTGCCGAGCCATACAGGTTGATGCCGTTGGCATTTGGCCCGGTTGGAACGGTGAAACGGACACGAAGGACCCCATCGGTTGCGTGTTTCATGATGGCAGATAGCGTCTGAGCGTCAGCGGATGCTTCCAGGATTGTGCCTGCGGACGCGTATTCCCACTCAGGTTGGTCGAGGATGCTGAGAATGCCTCGGGCGTCGGCGAAGTCGTCGGGAGCGGTCACGTCGCCGATATCGACCCCGTTCACCGAGACACGGATACGTGATGCGCGGGCGGTCTCACGGGTCTGTGGATAGTCGGTTCCCTGGAAGTAGCGGTAGTCGTGCCATCCCCGACGAGTGGCGGCGGTGCGCGAGCCCGCCTCGAAACGCACCGTCAGCGACTGCGCCCGGGAGGCGTCCGTACTGGCAGGCATGGCGACTTCATATTCGACGTAGCCCGCCCCAGCAGCGCCGTACTTGTGCCCGCCCGGGGCGACGCGTGCCTCGGGCCAACTTGAGTCCGTGAACTCTCCCGGGACAAGGCGCCAGGTAATCGCGGTGTCAGACGCATCGCTTGACTGGGAAGCCCCCGGTTTGACCACCAACTGGGTGTAATTTCTTGCCCGAACGGTGCCAGTTGCATCAGCAAGCCACAGCCGGACGGTCACCACTGACGGAGTTGCCGGCATGGTGACCTTGATCGGGTCAAGGTTGGTCACGGTATAGGGGTGAAGCGAGACCGATTGGTCGCCAGATTGCACGCCTGAATGAGGCAATCCATCAATGTCGGTCAGGTCAAGCGCCCAATGGACCACCGGTCGATCAAGGGCAATGTGGTTCCAGTGCGACACGAACGCCGGAAGCGTGATCGTCGCTCCGGGTTCGGCGGCCTGAACCGGTGGCGCGTCGAACCCGACCACGTCGGCGCCGTTGATGTCGGCGACCGACATTCCCGGAAAATGCGCGTCATAGCCAAACACCTTTGGGGCGCGGTCGTAGTTGATGAGACCGTTGTGTTCCCATTCGATGTCGGTCAGTTCGGTGTAGACGTAGCCGCAGATCTTGTCGTGGCGGCGCAGGTCGGTGGTCAGGAAACGGAATGAGTGGGCGATGTCCTTTTCGCCCTGCCTTGCCGAAAGTCCAGCATATTCACTATTCAGAAGTGGTGCGGTGGTTTGGACGTAGGGCGTTGCGTCACCGCCGAACTTGCTGCTGACGTAATTGAACCCTGACCCGGGGTAGGTTTCCGCAACAACCCGTTCCACATGGGCGCGCGCCCGGTCCCACGTGGTGAGGTAGAAGTGCCACGTGTTGAGGTCAGTAACCACGTGGTCGTAGAGGCACGGCGAGTTGTCTTCGACCAGACGGGTCCGATCAATGGACTTGCAAAGGTGGACCATATCGAGGACCCAGTCGCGACCGTCGGCGGTGTGATGGTTCTCCAGTCCCCACGTTTCGTTGAAGAGGATCCACGCGATGATCGACGGGTGCGACTGATCCCGGACGATTGCCTCCCGGAAAGTGGTTTCCCAGTTGGCACGCGCGACAGCCGAGTCGACCATCGTGCACGGGAAGTCGTAGAAGATCGTCATGCCAAGCCGATCCGCCCAGTAGTAGTACCGAGGGTCGTTGATCTTGATGTGACACCGCAGCATGTTCAAGCCGAGACGCTTGGCATCCTCGATGTCGCGACGGATGGTGTCGTCGGACGGGTAACTGTGGACGCCGTCCGGGTGAAAGGCCTGATCAAGTGCCCCACGAAGGTAGACCGGGCGGCGGTTCAGCAGGACGTATTCGTAGGGTCTTCCATCCCAGAAGCCCGTGGTGATTTCGCGGATCCCAAAATAGGTCGCGATGCTGTCACTCTGTTGGCCTCCGGTCGCAACGGCTAGCCGGACGTCGTAGAGGTGGGGTGCTTCGGGTGACCACAGTCGTGCCCCATCTGGTGTCACCGGGACGACGAGGCGCGTCATTGCCCCATGTGTCGCAAAGGAAACGGTGACCGGGGCGAATGCGCCGTCCACCGACGTCACGGTGACGGACGCTGGTGTACCGTCCGCGGTTGCCGGTGTCGCGATGTCCAGATCGAAGATGGCATGGGGTTGCGGATCAAGGGGGGTCGTGACCACCGCCCGGTGGACATGAACGTTCGGCCGTCCCTCGACATACACTGTCTGCCATATGCCAGAAGAATAAGTGTACCATCGCTTGGTCTGCTTGCCAACCGGTGTCGCTGCGTCAGTGTAGTCATAGACGCGGACGTTGAGGGTGAACGGCCGGCCAGCAGTGACATGGCTTCCGAGGTCTATCTCGAAGGGCGTGTAGCCACCGTGGTGTTCGGCAACAAGCCGCCCGTCAACCCAGACCTTTGCACCCCAGTCAACTGCGCCGAAGATCAACCATGGCCGTAGCCGCCATGCTGATCCACCAGTCTGGGTGTCGCTGGTTTGCCAATCGGATGGAACCGTTACGGCCCGCTGGTACCACGCAACTCCGACATAGTCCGGCCGGTGGACGAGGGACGCCGGGCTTTCCCAGGGGAACGGTACCGCGATGTGGTCGGTGAATGGAACCTCCATGTCACCCGAGGCGTGGGCGACCTCCGGATGTGGAACCTTGTACCACCGTAGGTGTTCCCCACGATTCTCTGGGTCCAGGGCAAACTTCCAGTCACCGTTGAGGTTCATCCAGTCGGACCGCTGCCAGTCCGGGCGTGGATGTTCGGGGCGGGGAGTGTGTTGGGTGCCTGCGAGGTGCGCGGTTACGGTGTCAATTGCTGCCACGGTGTGTTCCTCTTCCGGTGTCTGGTGCGGTCAGCGTTAGGAGGCACGGGGTCGCTAGATGAGTGTTTCAATGCCCGACATGAAGACGCGCCATGCAAAGTAGACGAAGAGGGCGGCGGATGCAATTGCCGTCATCCGGACGAGGGCAGGTCCGAGTGCCCGGCCGAGGACCGCGGCCCCAATCGCGACTGCCAAGGACCACCCCAACCCCGCAAGGAAGAACCCGGTGTAGAACGACGCGAGATCGAGGGTCGTGGCAGTCCCGACTGACGAGGCAATGAGGCTGCCACCAACAGCGGCGAACCAGACGATTGCCGTTGGTGATGCGAGTGCGAGCAGAAGTCCGTCAAGGAAATCCCGACCGATACCCGTCGAAGGGCCGACCAGTGCAAGAACCCTTCCAATCCGGCCATCGCGTGACGGTGACGCGGCTTCACGATCTCCAGTTGCTGGCCCGACCGGCGTGGGTTCTGGTGTCGGTGCGGCGATGGCCTGCCGAACCATCTGCCACGTCAGGTAGAGAAGGGCGGCGGTACCGCCTAGCCAGAGAACCCATCGGACGATCGTGAATTGCAAGAGCGCGGCGATGCTCGCGCCGGCCAGACCCGCCCAGATGATGTCTCCAAAGCACGAACCCAGGCCGATCAGGAACGCTGGGACCGCACCACGAACGATGCCGGTCCGGATGATTGCGAGGTTCACGATGCCAAGATCGAGGCAAAGGGAGAGGGAGAGGAGTGCCCCGTCAGCCAGGAGCTGAAGGTTCATCTTGCGTTCCTCCGACCGAGCTGACCTAGGCCGTCTTGATCGCGTGCGTGACGGTACGTGTCGGAGGCACCGTCAATCATTGGTCGTCCTGGTCGAGGGCTGACTGCGCGTTCGATAGAGAAGGAGTCGCTCAAAGTCTCGGAACGACCTGACGGCCCAGACCCATTCATGGAGTTGACTTTCCCGTACTCGCTTTCGGACGGC
>CANFGH010000006.1 GCA_947446285.1 Chloroflexota bacterium | reverse complement strand
TCTCGCCCCATAGGCGCGGTCATCTCCCGCCCCCGCAAGATATTCAGTCGCTTCCTCGGTTACATCCAAGACAATCTGCCGCGGTTCCAACCGTTCTTGCACACGGCCAATTTCAAGGGAAACGATGCGACGCAGAGTCGCCTTGGTCAGTGGGCGAAAAACGACAACATCGTCGATGCGGTTGATGAACTCGGGCCGGAAAAAATCGCGAAGGTGACCTCGGACGAGACTCTCAACAGCCTCCCAATCCACCGCATACTCCGATTCCTGACCGTCCTGGTCGCCAATGCCGGAAGCAGTGACTGCCTCGGCGCCAATGTTCGAGGTCAACACAATCAAGGATTGCCGGGCATCCACAGTTCGGCCCTGACTGTCGGTAAGTCGTCCATCCTCGATAAGTTGAAGGAGGACATTCACGACCTCCGGGTGAGCCTTCTCCAGTTCATCAAAAAGGACCACCTGATACGGCCGCCTTCGCAGCGACTCGGTCAGTTGCCCACCTTGGTCATGACCGATGTATCCGGGTGGCGCGCCAACGAGGCGAGAAACAGCCGACTTCTCCGTATATTCGGACATGTCGATACGGGTCAGGGCATCCTCATTGTCGAACAACGCCTCCGCAAGCGCCCGTGCAAGCAGTGTCTTGCCCACGCCGGTCGGTCCAAGGAAAAGAAAAGAACCCATTGGCCGGCGCGGATCGGCCAGGCCGGCGCGGCTTCTCCTTACCGCATCGGCCACCACTGCAATCGCACGTTCCTGCCCTACGACTCGTCGGCGCAACGTGTCCTCAAGCGTCAGCAGCTTCTCGATTTCAGTTTGAACCAGGCGGGTCACCGGAATACCTGTCCATGCCGCCACGACGGCTGCGATATCCGATGCCTCAAGGATCTCGCGGAAGAGGCGCGTGCCGGCACCCCCTGCCAGCGACGCGTCTACCCGAGCAAGTTCCTTTTCCCGCTCGGGTATCACGCCATTTTCGTATTTGGCGGCTTCTTCCCAGTTCTGGTCTCGCTTGGCGCGCTCAAGGGCCAGCCTCGCCTCGTCAATCCGTTGGCGCAGTTGCCCCCGCCGGGCAACGGCATCCCGCTCTTCAGACCATTGTTCGTCCAGTGCGCCTGCTTCAAGGCGGATCTGGGAGAGTTCGTCCTCGATCCGCACCAGCCTTGCACGCGAATCCGGGTCATCTTCCTTGACGAGGGAGACCCGTTCGATCTCAAGTTGCTGGATGCGACGCCGACGTGCATCAAGTTCGGCCGGAAGCGATTCGGCTTCCATACGAAGACGCGACGACGCCTCATCGACAAGGTCAATCGCCTTGTCCGGAAGAAAACGATCAGGGATGTACCTCTGCGCCATCGTCGCCGCCGCCACGAGTGCCGCATCGCGGATGCGGATCCGGTGGTGCGTCTCGAACCGCTCCCTGAGCCCGCGTAGGACGCTTACCGTGTCCGGAACCGTGGGTTCATGCACGGTGATCGGCTGGAACCGCCGCTCAAGTGCCGCATCCTTCTCGACATGTTTCCGGTACTCGTCCAAGGTCGTCGCGCCAATGCAATGCAACGCACCCCGCGCGAGGAGAGGCTTCAGGAGGTTCGCTGCATCGATCGCCCCGTCCGCACCTCCGGCGCCGACAATCATATGTAATTCATCGATGAATGGGATGACCTCACCGGCCGATCCTTGGATATCCGACAGAACAGCCTTCAGGCGTTCCTCGAACTCGCCCCGAAACTTGGTCCCGGCAACCAGACGACCAAGGTCAATCGCGATGACCTTTCGGTTTCGCAACGTTTCCGGCACATCTCCGCGAACAATCCGTTGGGCGAGACCCTCGACGATGGCCGTCTTCCCAACGCCCGGTTCTCCGATGAGTACCGGGTTGTTCTTGGTTCGCCGTGCCAGGACCTGGATCACCCTCCGGATCTCTTCATCCCGTCCGATCACCGGGTCAAGCCGCCCGAGAGATGCCTCGGCGGTCAGATCAGTGCCGTACAGCAGGAGTGCCTCGTACTTGGTCTCGGGGCTCTCATCCATGACGCGCCTGCCACCACGCAACGCGGTCAAAATCTCAAGAACCCGGTCGAGAGTGACACCGCACCGCTCCAGTACTGTCGGCGCAATCCCGGAGCGGTCTTCCCTGAGGATTGCCAATAGGAAGTGTTCAGTACTGACGTACTGGTCCGAAAGTCGGTTCGCCTCGAGGTACCCGTTCTGGATGGCACGGTAGAGGCGTGGTCCCGTGCCGATCTGCGCCGACCCAGTGACCCGTGGCGCACTGAACAGCGCCTCGTCCAACCCTTCGGCGACGGTCACCGGGTTCACGTCGAGGCGCGAAAGCAAGCGTGGAACGATGCCGTCCTTCTGGTCAAGCATCGCCATCAGCAGATCCTCGACCTCCACCTCGGGCGCTTGGCGGAGGCGGGCGTACTGATCAGCCTCTAGGAGGGCCTCCCTTGCCTTCTGGGTGTACCTCTGGGTGTTCATCGTCGGGCCTTCGGCGCGGTCCGCATCACTACCGGGTTTGCGTGGCTGGCATATCCCGTCAAACGCCATTGTATGGCGTTCCACTGCCGGTCCCACGCATGTCTGTCGCAACCGCTATCAGGGAGGACATCGGAATAATCCGCCCGATAGGCGAGGGGCAGTTGATTGAGGCCGTCCGCCCTACCGTCGCTCCGCTTGGACACGCAACAACATGTCCTTGAGACGACGTATCTCGGTTTCGTACTGGTCGACCAGTGCCTGACGTTCCCGGGCAGACTGTTCGGCAAGTTGCTCGATCTGTTCATGCATGCGCAGCATGATCTCGACCCCTGCGAGGTTGACCCCGAGTTCATCCATCCACCGCTTGATGAGTGAAATCCGTTCAAGGTCCTTTGCCGAGAACATGCGCACCCGGGTTCCGTTCTGAACGCGGTGCGGTCGCACCAAGCCCAGTTTCTCCCAGTGTCGGATCGTCTGCGGATGCAGGCCCAGTTTCGTGTGGACCACGCCGATGGTCAGACACGGTTCATCATCAAGGATTGGCATGACGCGTCACCTCCTCAGCCTACCTAGCCGTCCGGTCCGGAGCGGCCCCGCCGGAGATCTTCGATCAGTTCCTTCTCCCGGGCTGTAAGTTCCTGTGGAAGGACGACCTTGACCTTGGCATACAGGTCTCCCTTGCCCCCCTCGATGCGTGGCATCCCCTGCCCGGTCAAGCGAAAAGTACGTCCATTCTGCGTCTCGGCGGGTAGGCGAAACGTTCCCGAACCACCCAAGGTCCGCAACTCTACTTCGCCCCCCAGCATTGCATCCCACACCGCCACCGGAACTTCGGTGTGAAGGTCGTCACCGCGCCGTTCGATCGTCGCATGGGGCGCAATAACCACCTTGAACAGCAGGTCGCCTCGAGGTCCGCCGCCTGGCCCGAAATAGCCCTTGCCGGCGACACGCAGTTTCACGCCTTCCCGCACCCCGATCGGGATCTTGAGTTCGATCCGTTCGCGAACCGCCGTGCCGGTCTCATCGGGAACCTCTACTTGAAACTCCCGCACGGCGCCGCGGAACGCGTCCTCAAGTGACACAGAGAGCTCCTGTTCAAGGTTTTCGCCAACGCGCGGACGGCCCGCTCCGCCGCCGGCACGTCCCGCCCCTGCCCGACCGAACAGGTCCTTTAGGAGGTCGGACATGTCTGGTTCCGCCTCCGGCACCCGCCTCCGGCCGCCGCGTTGCTGCCCTTGGGACTGACGCAACACGTCCGCCCAATTGACCGCGCTGCCCCTTCCGGGCCCTGCACCGGCCCGAGGGCCACCGGATCCGAACTGGTCAAAGCGACGACGCTTCTCCGGATCCGACAACACGTCGTGCGCCTCGGCAATCTCTTTGAACCGTTCCTCAGCCTGGGCGTTCCCAGGATTCACATCCGGGTGGTACTGGCGCGCCAGCTTCCGATACGCCGTCTTGATGTCACGTTCGGTCGCCGTCCGCGGGACCCCGAGAACCTTGTAGTAATCCTTGTTCATCTGGCCTCAAGGCGCCTTCCCCGCCAGGCGTGCGTCGAACATGTCGCACACACCAGTCCCGTTGCCCAAAGCAAATCGCATCGCACTCATGTGCGATGGGCGAGCCAACCGACGCATATGGAAATCCCGGGGCGAGGTTGCGTCATTCCCGTGTCGCAACGCGCACCAGCGACGGGCGCAGCAGTTCGTCGCCGAACCTGTATCCCCGTTGGAGTTCCGCAATGATCTGACCGTCGGGACGGTCAGGTGCAACTTCGCTTGCGATTGCCTCATGAACCGCCGGATCGAACATCTCGCCAGTGGCCGCAATCTCCTTGACCCCCTCGGCAACCAAGGCATCGCGAAGTAACGAGTGGGTCAGGCGAACCCCCTGCATCATGCGCTCGGCATCCACTGCCGAACTCTCGCCGTACGCAACGGCGCGATCGAGGTTGTCAAGGACAGCCAGCATCTTGCCAAGCAACCCCTTCTGCTGTCGGCGCGCCTGGTCGGAGTACGATTGCTGTAGCCGCTTCCGGCTGTTCTCAAAGTCCGCTCGGACGTACAGGACATCCTTCTCGGCCTTCGCCGCCAAATCCCTGGCCGCCGCGAGTTCTGCTTCCAAATGCGCGATGTGTTCCTCAGGCGTCGCAGGCACGACCACCTCAGCCCCATCAGCACCATTTCCGTCGATTGTTGTTTCCATCGGTCACGCTCCCATGGCCGGCATGCACCCGAACACTGTCATCCGCACTTTGGCAGTGCAGCGGAGTGGGGACACGCCCCACCACTGACCGCCGACACACGTGTGACGTGTCGACGAAGCCTAGGTGGGACGGTCGGGCCACGCACGGGACTGCCTACTTGCGCTTGTCGTCAGATGCCTTGAACTCGGCGTCCACGATGTCGTCATCCGGTCCAGGCTTCGCGGCATTCGGCGCACCTGGTTCACCGCCGGCATCGTCGGCGCCACCTGGGCCGGTCTGCTTGTACATCGCCTCAGCCAGCTTGAACGAGACCCGCTCGACCTCCTCGGTCAGTGACTTGATCCGATCTGCGTCCTCACCCTTCAGGGCTTCCTTGAGGCTAGTTACCGACGTTTCGATCTCGGTACGCTCGGCCTCACTGACCTTGTCGCCATAGTCCTTGAGGGTCTTCTCAGTCTGGTAGACCAGACTGTCCGCACGATTCCGCGTCTCGATCTCCTCGCGACGCTTGGCGTCCTCGGCAGCGTACTGCTCCGACTCGCGCACCATGCGGTCCACCTGGGACTTGTCGAGGTGAGTGCTTGCGGTAATGGTGACCCGCTGTTCACGCCCGGTGCCAAGGTCCTTCGCCGACACATTCAGGATGCCGTTCGCATCGATGTCAAACGTGACCTCAACTTGAGGCACCCCGCGAGGCGCCGCCGGGATTCCCTCCAGGCGGAACCGACCAAGAGTCATGTTGTCGCGTGCCAGTGGACGTTCGCCCTGCAGGACGTGGATATCCACTGCGGTCTGGCTGTCCTCGGCGGTCGAGAACGTCTCAGCCTTGCGCGTTGGGATGGTCGTGTTGCGCTCGATCATCCGCTGCATCACGCTACCAAGGGTCTCGACACCGAGCGACAGTGGCGTGACGTCGAGAAGAACGACATCCTTGACCTCGCCGGTCAGCACCGCCGCCTGGATGGCAGCACCCACGGCCACGACCTCATCGGGGTTGACGCCGAGGTTTGGCTCCTTGCCCGTCAGGCGCTTTACTAGTTGCTGGATGACCGGCATACGGGTCGATCCGCCCACAAGGACAATCTCATCGATCTTGCTCGCATCGAGGCGTGCATCGTTCAGCGCCTGCCGGAACGGAGCGACACACCGCTCAGTGATCTCGGAGGTAATCTCCTCGAACTTCGCCCGGGATAGCGTGACCGCGAGATGCTTCGGACCATTCTGGTCGGCAGTGATGAAGGGAAGGTTGATCTCGGTCTGCATCACGCCAGACAATTCGATCTTCGCCTTCTCTGATGCTTCAATCAGGCGCTGCAAGGCCTGCTTGTCCTTGCGAAGGTCAATCCCTTCCTCGCGCAGGTACTGCTCGGCGACGAATTGCAGTATTCGCTGGTCGTAGTCATCACCGCCGAGGTGCGTGTCACCGGCAGTACTCTTGACCTCGAACACCCCGTCACCTACTTCGAGGATCGAGACATCGAAGGTTCCACCACCAAGGTCCCACACAAGGATGGTCTCGGCCTTCTTCTTGTCTAGTCCGTACGCAAGGGCCGCGGCCGTGGGCTCGTTGATGATCCGGAGGACTTCGAGACCCGCAATCTGTCCGGCATTCTTGGTTGCCTGACGTTGTGCATCGTTGAAGTACGCCGGGACGGTGATTACCGCCTGGGTGACCTTCTCACCGAGGTACTTCTCGGCGTCGGTCTTGAGCTTCTGCAAGATGAAGGCCGAAACCTCCTCGGGCGAGAAATCCTTCCCGCCGTTCGGCAGGTTTACCCGCGCCTCACCCTTTGGGCCCGCGACCATCTTATACGCCGTGCTAGAAGCCTCGGACTGACGTTGCGCCAAGCCCATTCCCATGAACCGCTTGATCGACGCAACCGTGTTCTCAGAGTTCAGGACCGACTGCCGGCGGGCAAGCTGCCCGACCAGGCGCTCACCGGTCTTCGTGAATGCGACCACTGACGGCGTCAGTCGCCCACCTTCCGCATTGGGGATGACGACCGGGTCACCGGCCTCCATGACCGCGATGACCGAATTGGTGGTCCCGAGATCGATGCCTACTACCTTTGCCATGACTGCTTTCCCTCCGACGTTATCGGGTTCGTACGCGTTGGTGGTTGCCACCCCGCGCCAATTCCTGTGAGTTCACGCCCCATCGGGGCAGTGTTGGAAACATTGACGGGCTTCCCTATGGTGTGGATGGTGGGGCCGGAATGCGAGCCGAACCATTCGGTGTCGGACGCAATGCCAGTCGCAACACTTCATCAACCTCCTCGACCCAGACGATTCTTAGAGCCTTCCGGATATCAGGCGGGATGTCCGGCAGGTCCTTGCGGTTCTCAGCGGGCAGGATCAGCACCTTCATCCCGGCGCGATGCGCCGCGAGCGCCTTCTGCTTGACGCCACCGATTGCCAATACCTTGCCCCGCAAAGTGACTTCCCCGGTCATCGCAACATCGGACCGGACGGCACGACCGGAAAGGGCCGAAGCAATCGCGGTGGTCATCGTGATCCCCGCTGACGGCCCATCCTTTGGCTGCGCCCCGGCCGGAACATGCACGTGGACCCCGTGCGTCTCGAAGAAATTGGGCGTAACACCGAAGTCAGCCGCGCGTCCCCGCACGTAACTGAACGCTGCACGCACCGATTCCTGCATGACGTCGCCAAGTTGGCCGGTCAACACCAGAGGAGCCTGGGCATCGGTCCGGCCCGGAACCCACGTGGCCTCCACTTCGATCAGGTCACCACCCGTCTCGGTCACTGCCAGGCCAAACGCCACACCAGCTTCATCCCGACGTGCACCCTCACCAGTTTCGAACCTGACAGGCCCTAGGAACCCGTCGATCGTTTCTGCCGTCACGTGAACCGTGACCGCCTGCGCAGCTGCGTCATCTGCCGCCTCTGCGACCGTACGCGCCACCTTGCGGCAAACCTGAGCAATCTGCCGATCAAGGTTTCTCACGCCCGCTTCGCGGGTATGCCCCCGGATGATCAGGCGTAGTGCCTCATCGTCGATCTGCACGTGAGAAGTCGTGACCCCATGCTGCTCGAGCTGCCGCGGAACCACGAACCGGGCTGCGATCTGGACCTTCTCCTCCTCGGTGTATCCGGGAATGGAGATCACCTCCATCCGATCCCGAAGCGCCGGCGGGATTGGGTCCAACAAGTTGGCGGTCGTGATGAAGAGCACCCGCGACAAGTCAAAGGGCGCTTCGAGGTAGTGATCGGAGAAGGTGGCATTCTGCTCCGGGTCAAGCACTTCAAGCAACGCACTCGACGGATCACCACGGAAGTCGCGACCGATCTTGTCGATTTCATCGAGCATGAAGATCGGGTTGCGAGCACCCGCGTCGCGCATCCCGCGGAGGATCCTACCTGGCATCGCGCCGACATACGTGCGCCGGTGCCCGCGGATCTCCGCCTCATCCCGTACGCCACCGAGACTGATGCGGACAAACGTCCTCCCCATGGCGCGGGCGATGCTCCGACCCAGACTGGTCTTCCCGACACCCGGAGGTCCGGCGAGGCACAGGATCGGGCTACGCAGTTTCCCGGACAGGCGCCGAACCGCGAGGAACTCGATGATCCGCTCCTTCACCTTCTCGAGACCGAAATGATCCTCGTCAAGAATCCGTTCCGCGTCACGAAGGTGAAGCGAGTCGGGCGTCTCTTTTGACCACGGGAGGCTGACAAGCCAATCGACATAGGTGCGGACGATTCCCGTCTCGGGCGACCCGGGCGGAATCATTGGCAACCGGTCAATCTCACGCGTCGCGCGTTCGCGGACAGCCTCGGGCATTCCGGCCTGGACAACCCGTTGACGCAAGCCTTCGATTTCCGTTTGCTGTGGATCGCCGTCACCGAGTTCCCTGTGGATAGCCTTGATCTGTTCGCGGAGGAAATATTCCCTCTGCGTCTTCTCCATGCCCTTGTGGATTTCACCCTGGATCTTGTTCTTCAGATCAACAATGTCCAAGTGATGCGAAAGGAACCCAGAGACGGCACGCAAGCGGTTAGTAGGGTCAGTGATCTCAAGGATCTGTTGCCTCTGGGGAACCGTCAGGTCCGGTGCGAATGCCGCGATATCCGCCAGCCAACCGGGTTCCTCGGTGCTACGCGCCGTGGTGAGCACTTCTGGATGGCCTGAACGACCCTTCTCGATCAGTTGCTCAAGTTGGTTCATCACCGACCGCATGAGCGCCTCGGTGGTCAGCGTGCGGGTATCACCTTCTGAAAGCGCTTCGTAGGTCGTCCTCAGGAATGTCGGTCCGGGTCCGGTCGTAGGCGTCACCGCGTCTTCACCAGCGCCGTCACCGTCGGACCCGCCGCCAGTCTCCGCTTCCACGGCTGTCCCTACTCGTTCGGCACCTTCCACCGTCGGCATTTCCGGAACACGCGGTTCGCCGGTCGCGTAGTCGACACTCGTGCACGCGATCACTTTTGCCCGCGTCAGGCCCTGCACCACCACTTGCAGTCCACCACTTGGCACACGAATGGACTGCACCACCTGGGCGACCGTGCCAACCTGATAGAGATCCTCAGGGCTTACGATGCCCAAGTCCTCGCGTCGCTGCGCGACAAGCATCACGACGGGACGGTCCGTGTTCGCCGAGAGGACCGCGCTTATCGATGCAGGCATCTCGACGAGAAGAGGCACCGTCATTCTCGGGAAAACGACGGTGTTGATCAGTGGCAGGACCGGCAGGGATGCGGGCAGATCACGGGACCCACGGCGACGCCGGGGCTTGGCACGTTCCGGGGCCACCAGGTCAGACAATCTTTCACCTCGGGCGGTGGCCGGTCACGACCACGCTGGTACTGGTGTCAGCATAATACTTGAGTGCCTTGTTGTCAAGGGAGCGACATGTCACGTTGTCACGATACCGACTGACGAGGACATCGGACGGCCCAAGCGGTCAAGCAGGAGGCAGGTCAGGCGTCGGCCGGGGAGTGCGAACCGGGCCAGCCCCGGCAATGCCGCACTGCGGCGGCGGCGCACCGACGTACAGAAGTTCCGGCACGCCACACACCGTCCCCGTCTTGACCGTGGCAGGCATCGGGAACGTCTCTAGGGGGCGACCCTTGAGCCACGTGTCCATGAACTCCTTCCAGATCCCACCCGCACCAAGGCTGCCCGCAACCTGCATCATCGGCTTCGAGTCGGTGTTGCCAACCCATACACCGACCACCAGGCTCGGCGTGTACCCAATCGTCAGTGAGTCCTTGTAGTCGTTGGTTGTTCCGGTTTTAACAGCCGCAATCCGACCTCCCGCGAGATCCAGAACGGTACCGAACATCGGGTAACGTGCCCGATTTTCCGAAAGGATCGACGTAACCATGTACGCGGATTCGGACGGCAAGACCCGTTCCCCCCGGACTTCGGTAGCGTCCCAGATCACGGCTCCAGATTTGTATGAGATCCGTAGGAATGGTGTCGGATCAACGCGCATCCCATCATTTGCGAACGCACTGTAGGCCCCCACCATATCAAGGAGGCGCACCGTGCCAGCCCCAAGTGTCAGGCTCTGCACCTCTGGCAGCGGGGTCGCAATCCCCAGGGCCCGGGCAATCCGGACCAATTCCTTGGTGCCAAGCGTCTCCTGCACGAGCAGTGCCGGGATGTTGTACGAATTCGCAAGCGCGGACCTCAGCGTGACGGTTCCATGGAACTTTCCGTCGTAATTGACAGGGCGGTAGATGCCTGACGGTGCACTCGTGTCCGGACGGGTCATCGGCTCGTCAACGACCGTTGTTGCCGGAACCCACTTCCGGGTCGCGAAGAGCGCCGCGAATGCCAGAGGCTTGAATGAGGACCCGGGCTGTCGCAGCGATGTCGCCACATTCACCTGCCCGTCGATCTCGACGTTTTTGAAATCGACGCTGCCGACCATCGCGAGGATTTCGCCGGTTCGGGGATTGACGGAGACGAGGGCACCGTTGTTGACCCGCTGTGACTTCAGTCCGGCGACCCGCTTCGCCACGATGTCCTGCGCCATCTGCTGCTGAGCCAGGTCGATTGTCGTGATGACGGCTAGGCCTCCACGCAATGCCTCCGGGTCTACCCTGCGGGAGAGTTGCTCGCGCGCGTAGAAGGCGAAGTGGGGAACTTTTATGTCTGTGCGCAACTGCTTGTAGCTAAATGCCTCAGCTTCGAGCCGAGCCTCATCAGCCTCCGCTTGCGTGGCCATCTGGTATCGCACCATCACGGAAAGGACATCGTCCTGACGGTCAAGCGCCGCCTTGGGGTTGATGACGGGATCGTAATCGGATGGGGCTTGCACAAGCCCAGCGAGGATCGTCGCCTCGGCGAGGTTGAGTTCATTGGCGTGCTTGCCGAAGTACGACAGCGCGGCTGCCTCAATTCCGTAGGACTGGTTCCCATAAAAGACTTGGTTGAGGTAGAGCTCAAGTACCTCATCCTTTGAGTAGACCTGTTCAACTTGAACCGCAAGCACGAGTTCACGTATCTTGCGGATGTAGGTCTGCTCGCTGGAAAGCAGCAGCCGCTTCACCAACTGCTGCGTGATGGTTGATCCACCCTGCGTCCCGCCCCGGCGCCGGGTCAAGTCATTCACGACTGCCCGAATGATCCCGCGGACGTCAAAACCGGGATGGGAATAGAAACTGACATCCTCGGCGGCAAGGGTGGCCTTGATCATGACCGGGTTGACATCGCGTAGGTCGACCCAGAACCGGCGTTCCTCGTAGAACTCGTAAAGAAGTTGGGTCCCAGTGCGGTCGTAAAGACTCGTGACTTGGGCCATCGGGCGTGATTTCAGGTCGGCCGCCTTTGGAAGGTCACGCATGACCGCCGTGTAGGCAAAGCCCGCCCCACCGGCGACCCCGATCCCGCACCCTCCGAGCAACAGAAGCCCAGAAAGCAGGACGATGAGAAGCGTCCGTGGCCCAGGCGCCTCTTCCCGGAACGACCGGCGACGGATCAGCATTCGTGCCAATGTGCTCGCCTACTGCCCATCAAACGTGCCCCGGCATGTCTCATCGAAACAACCAGCACGCCATCTCTCCCGTTCGGGTTCGGGCCGATCCTTCTCACACTACTCCCCGGGTCTGTCCACTACGCCGCCGCCTCTACTGAACGTACCGGTGCCTCCGGCGTGACGATATGCGCCGGCATGGTATGACCAACGGCAATGACCACCGAACCCGCAGACCTCATCGGCGCGATGGGTCCACCAATCCTAGATGAACCACCGGACGGAATCCCGACCGGACGACTGGTGACCGAACGGACAATGCGCCCCGCCGTCGTGCGTATCCGGCTGACTTTCACCAAGCTCGGTCCACTCCGGTTCATCGGGCATCTCGACCTCGCCAGGGTTTGGGAACGAGCCGTGCGTCGCGCCCGACTACCAGTCGCCTACACACATGGTTTCACACCCCGCCCGCGCATCGCGTTTGCGGCGCCGCTCTCCCTTGGCGCCGTCGGCCTGCGCGAACGCGTGGACATCCACCTTGCGGAAAGCATTTCGCCCGAGGACGTCATCACGGCGCTCAGATCACAGTTGCCACCTGGCTGCGAGATTTGCGATGCCTCCCGGGTCGACCTCGACGCGCCTTCAATGACCGCGGTCATGAAGTGGGCATCGTTCATCATTACACTGTCCAATCCGTCAGAAACCGAGATGTCGCTTGCCAGCGAGACCGGCACCAGATGGGCACGGCGCGTCCCGGACCCGGCGGTCATTGCAACACCTCCACGTTCCGGATCCGCGAACGACCGGCGCAGAAGCGATCCATCAACCGTGTCGGACCAAACCCCAAACGACGACGGGTCGTTCCCGACAGAACGCGACCCGGGCACTCCCACCCAGACTGGCGCGCCACTGGTGGCGAACCCGCACCTACTGAACGATGAGGAACCGTTACGTCCTCCTGCCGAGTGGCTCGCACCGTTGACCCCAGCCCCGCCCTTGCCATCGCGCGCCGAACTGGACACGAGGCTGAGAACCCTTCTGGACAGTCCACAAGCACTCGTCACTCGCACTCGCGATGGCAAGTCCAGCAACGTCGACATCCGGCCGTTACTTATCGATGCATCGTGGATATGGGACGCGTCGTCCCCACTTGAAGACGATCGGCATTCCTCGGGAGCGGTTGCGCGTCTCTGGTTGGTGGTGAGACACGACGCAACTGGCGCCGGTCGGCCCGATGACGTAGCCACCGCGCTCGACCTGCAATCGGTCGACGTCACGCGCACTGCGATTGGCCTGGACGATGAACCAGCGCCCGTGATACCTACAGCGGCTCCCTGAGGAACCCCCGGGAGTTCCACGCCGCGACTGGATAGCGGGGCTACCCCAGCGCTGGGGTAGGTTCCCCTCGCTGCAACCTATCGCAAGTGACGGCTATGCGAGACATCAGGCTTGACCACTTGCTCCGTGCGGGCGTCACGCCTCACCGATGAGACCGCGATTCTCCCGACGACCTCCGCAAGCAACCCCCGGACCGTCGCGATGATCGCAAGTGCGAGAACGGTCCCAGTCGCGGGGCCATCCCCGTCGAGGTTCGCCTCACGTCTTGCAACCATTGCGGGATCCAAGACGAGTTCGAGTGACTCCCTTGCCAGCGTGAATGCGGTAATTGAGGCGTTCGATCCTTCGATGAGGCGCGCGAGGTTCAGGGCAAGGCGAGCGCGAACCATGGTTTGCCACATGCCTGCGCCAGTCGCGCAGGCGAGACCTCGGCCCCAAAACGCCGTTGCCTCGGCTGCATCACTGCGCGCCAGGGCCAATTCGCCAGCAGTCATGAGCACCTCGGCGCGAGCATCTGGCGCACGCGAAACGGGGTTTGTATCCATCCTCCCCGGCGCGACTAAGGCGATGGCATCGGCAATGCGGACGCCTCCAGACACGGCATCCGCATCGAAAGCTGCAAGGAGTGCCAGAATGCGTGCGCGCATCTCGACATCACCCGTTCCAAGGCGCTCTGCCTCAAGCAGTGGCCCAAGGTCCGGGCGCCAACCTAGCAGGCGTGCGGCATGGACCCGCTGGATTTGGGATTCCAAATGACCGGTCGGGGCTGCACGAGATGCACCACCTATCAGGTTCCCGACTGGCACGCCGACTGCAGTCGCAATCGCCGACAACATGGGAAGCGAGGGAACCACCACCCCGTTTTCTACCTTGCTCAGGAGCGCAACCGAGCATCCGACAACCGATGCAAGGGAAGCAAGGGTCAAGGTTGGCCGTCGCGACGTGCGAGCCTCGCGCACAGCATCACCAAGCAACCGGGGATTGAATACCTGACGCACCCGGCTTCTGGGTCTGGCTGCCTGCGCTCGCGGAGCCAGCAACCCTGGTTGGTCGGATGGTGAATGTCTCTTAGGTAGCTCGAGTTCCGTCATGTTGATTACTAAGAAACATTCTTGCAGCAGGATTTCTCCACAGTCAACATAAATGTACCGCGAACCACCTCGGGACGTTACGAACGACACCAACCGCGCCTCTTCCGGGAAATTCTCCGGCAAGGGCATCGCCAAGGAGGAACCCTGCAATGCCTCGCGCACTTGTCACCGGCATCACCGGCCAGGACGGCAGTTACCTGGCCGAACTCCTTCTCGAGAAGGGCTACGACGTATTCGGACTCATCCGACGATCAAGCGTCGTGACCGACCAGCGGATCCGCCATCTCATCAACCACGTCGAGCTGCTTGATGGAGACCTGCTCGACCAACTCTCCCTGATCAAGGCGATCCAGCACGCACGTCCGGACGAGGTCTACAACCTTGCCGCTCAGTCATTCGTACCGACATCGTGGGGACAGCCAGTTCTCACCGGAGAGTTCACGGCTCTGGGCGTAACAAAGATGCTGGAGGCCGTCAGGGTGGCGGACCATCCCATCCGCTTTTACCAGGCATCCTCGTCGGAGATGTTCGGCAAGGTCATGGAAGTCCCACAGACCGAGCACACCCCGTTCTACCCGCGCAGTCCGTACGGTGTTGCGAAGGTGTACGGGCACTGGATCACGGTCAACTACCGAGAGTCCTACAACATGTATGCGTGTTCCGGGATTCTTTTCAACCACGAGTCACCGCGCCGTGGCCTCGAGTTCGCCCCACGCAAGATCGCACGCGCGGTTGCGCGCATCAAGTTGGGCAAACAGCAGGAAATCCGGTTGGGCAACCTTGACGCTCGTCGCGACTGGGGATTTGCCGGAGACTACGTGCGGGCAATGTGGATGATGCTTCAGCCTCCCACACCGGATGACTATGTGATCGCCACCGGCGAAACACACACCGTCTCCGAACTGGTCGAACTCGCGTTCCGGCGGGTCGGGATCAACAACTGGCGCGACTACATCGTGATAGACCCAGCGCTTATGCGTCCAGCCGAGGTCGATCTCCTGATTGGAGACCCGTCGAAGGCGAAAGAAAAACTTGGATGGGTCCCGAAGGTCACATTTGAGGGTCTTGTGAACCTGATGGTCGACGCGGACCTCGAATTAGAGGCACATACCCCGGACTGATTTGCTCCGCGGTACAAACAAAGCGGGAACGCCCTAGAGCGTCCCCGCCTTACGTGTACCGCAGCCGGTTAGGCGTGCAGCGCATCGCTGAAGTTTAGTCCTCGACGACGGCGAGCACGTCCTTCTCGGACAGGATCAGGAGTTCCTCGCCGTCGAGCTTGATCTCGGTCCCGGCGTACTTCGCGTAGAGAACCTTCTGGCCCTCATGGACCTCGAGAGCGATCCGCTCACCATTGTCAAGCACGCGTCCGGTGCCAACAGCAATGATCACGCCTTCCTGGGGCTTCTCTTTTGCGGTGTCCGGCAGGACGATTCCGCTCTTGGTCGTTTCTTCGCGCTGCGTCGGCCGCACTACCACTTTGTCACCCAGTGGCTTAAGCCGAGTCGCGGTTGCCGTAGACATGTGGTCTGACCTCCCTAATCGGTCACGCCGGGTCACCCGGCTCGCATCGGAATCATTCGCGGTCGCACATGCTTACGCATGATCGCAGCCACGGAATCGGACAAGGCTCAGGCAATCACCGCAGGACACCCCAATCCAATCATCTGCTGCGATCGAGGTGGCGCATCCGAACGACATGACCTGTGCGGAACGTTGGCATGGCAAGTCTAGCACTCTCCGCGGAAGACTGCTAATCGTCCCGCGAGACAACCGTGGGTGACGGTGTCATCGGTAGACTAGGAGCGGATACCGAGATGATCGCGACGGGAACGCTCACGCCGGACAAACGGGCCGACACCGAGGCTGAACCATTGGCTCCGAAACCAACGGCGGACGGTAAGTCACCCTCGCCGCGCGCGGCGAGGCACGGCCGCGACTGGTTCGACCACATATGGAATGTGCTCGGCTCGATCCGCTTCGGGGTGGTCCTGATCGCACTGACTGCCATCAGCGTGTTCATTGGCACGGTCATCATGCAGGCGCCAGGGGACGTTCAGGCATCCCCAGAACTGTTCGACGCATGGCTCCTGGGTCCACGCGGGCGGTACGGCGAACCTTGGGCGTCCATCTTCGAGGCATTGGAGTTCTACCGCGTGTTCCAGAGCCTCTGGTTCCGCGGGCTCCTCGCGCTCCTCTCGCTCGCCATCATGGTCAATGTGGCGTCGCGCACCCCCGGGATCATCGCGGTTGTCAGGCGACCGCCCGTCAAGGTACCCACACGCTTCTTCAGTAGAGCGCCGCTGCAAATCAGGATCTTCGTCAACGATCAGCCAGCCGAACTCCGCCCACGCCTTTCGACGGTCATGCGTCGACGCGGCTACAGGACAATCGATTGGAATGACGGCGCTACCCCCGCAATCTATGCCGATCGGAACCGTTACGGGAAGTACGGCACCTTTGCCAACCACCTCGGCCTCATCATCATTCTCGGTGCCGGGGTGCTTGGAAACGTAACCGGTTGGCGCGAAGACGCCTTCATGGTCCCTGAAGGCACCACCCGAGCGGTCGGTCACGACACCGGTCTCGTGCTCCGTAATGAGGCGTTCGTCGAGGAATACTTCCCGAATGGGACTGCCTCCGACTTCCGGTCCGAAGTAGTGGTCCTCAAGGACGGCAAGGAAGCCTCCCGCGGAACCATCAGGGTGAATGAACCCTTGGACGTGGGGACCGTCCGCTTCCACCAGGCCTTCTTCGGTCCGGCCGTGGCAATGCGCGTGAGAACTGCCGAAGGTGCCATCATCTATGAAGACAGCACCGCACTTGGTTTCAAATATGACGGCGATGGCGTGACAAGAAATGGCGGGAACTTCGTCTTAGGGAACCGTCAATTTGCCGTCTTCGTCCTCGTTCCGTCTGCCTCGTTGCAAGCCCCGGATCCGGTAATCCCCGCGGGAAGTGTCCGGTTGGAAATCTTTGCCCCGAAGCAGCCTCGACCCGTCGCGGTCGAGACTCTTGCGCAAGGTGAAAAGCGCGAGATTGTCGGTTTCACCTTCGAGTTTGTCCGCGAGACCCAGTTCTCAGGGTTGCAGGTCGTGTATAACCCAGTCGTGAATGTCATCTGGATCGGCGCCGCCCTCATGGTGCTCGGTTCAATGACGGTCTTTCACCTGCCTCTGCGTCGTATCTGGGCCCGGATCGAAGATGCACCCCACGGTGGTTCGCTGGTGACGTTTGCGTCGGCCCACGTGAATGAAGTCCTTTTCGCGCACGAATTCACCGACTTGGGTGCACACCTTGCGAGACAAGTTGGCGGGACCGTTGTGGCGTCCGTTCAACCAAGCGCGATGGGAGACCGGATTGAGGCCGGAATGTGAAACGGCGTACATTTCGCGTACAAGCGGACCCTCACGCCGGCACGGTCCTCGGGCATGTTTTTCAAACCCCTACACTTGGGTGAGTGCGTGCCAAAGCGACGTTGCTGAGGCTTGCCCGGATGCCCGTTCAGACAGTGAGGTGAGACAGCAATGGCAAAGGCGTCGTACTACACCTTCACTGCCTCGTTCATCACGCTCGGCATCGCCCTTCTTGCGTACCTCTGGTACACGATTGGCCAACGACGCGGCGCTGGGCGCTACGGGACCTTCTTCACCGTTAACGGCGCATTGCTCCTGACCACCTCCCTCGGCTTGCGATGGGTTGCGTCCGGGCACGCACCCTACTCGAACCAGTTCGAGTTCTCCTTGAGTTTCGCTTGGGGCACGATCGCCAGTTACCTCTACCTCGAACATCGTTTCCGTCTGCGAAGTCTTGGGTTCATTGCGGTCACGGTTGCGTTCGGCTTGCTTGCCTACGCCAGCACGTTGCCGTCCCGAATTGACCCTTTGATCTCCGCGTTGCAGAACAACGCCATGCTGACGACACACGTCGCGATGGCGATCATCTCGTATGGGACATTCGCGTGCGGGTTCGCTGCCGGGGTCCTCTACCTCGTAAACCGGAAGGGCACCGTGAGTTTCCTGCCCGCCCCTGAGGTCCTAGACGAGATCGGTCACAAAGCGGTGATGATCGGATTTCCGGCACAGGCGATGCTGCTGATCCTCGGCGCACTCTGGGCCAACGTTGCCTGGGGTGCCTATTGGAGTTGGGATCCAAAGGAGACCGCAGCGCTCTTCACATGGCTCATCTACGGTGTGTACCTGCACGCCCGTGCCCAGCGCCATTGGCGTGGCGTCAGGGCGGCTTCACTCCTGATCGTTGGGTTCGGCGCAGTCATGTTTACCTTCTTTGGAAACTACTTCCTTGGTGGCCTCCACACCTACTCCGGATTCTGATCCCAACATGGCTGGCGGGTTGCGAACACGCCGCGCCGCGCTGACTGGGATCAGTGTCCTGACAATCGCAGGCACGGCCGGATACGCGGCGGTCATGGCATCGCGTGTTGAAGACATCGATGCGCCAGTGCCAATCACGTACGCCGGACGCGGGGGCAAGTCCCTTGCCGCCGGTTCGACTGCGCCGGATTTCAACCTTCCGTCCCTTGATGGATCGACAATGAAGTTGTCCGACTACCTTGGACGCCCGGTATGGATCAACGTCTGGGCGTCGTGGTGCCCACCCTGTCGCGCTGAAATGCCAGACATCGTGGCGGTGTCGCGCGAATACGTGCCCCCCGCCGAAACCGCCGCAAATTCCGGCCTCGCGATCATCCTGATCAGCATCGGTGAGGCCGCAGAGACGGTGCGCAAGTATGCGGAGACCACCAAGATCCAATTGCCGGTAATCGTCGACCAGGAATACCGCATCACCGAGAATTACCGGGTTTCGGGCCTGCCAACCCACTTCTTCATCGGACCGGATGGGCATCTCAAGGACTTCGCGATCGGAGGCCTGAAGCCGAAGGCCATGCGGGCACGGCTTGACCGATTGATGGAACGAGCGCCCCGCTGACCTGCCGAGACGCTACGCCCCGTTAGCGTCGTCAAGACGTAGCCCCGGACGAATATCCAGGGACGACGTGGCGACGTGGCCGTGTTGCAGACGAAAGTACCCGGCCGCGCCGATCATCGCGGCATTGTCTGTGCAATACACAAGCGGTGGTACCCGCACAGGCACCTTTGACCGCGCAACTAAGGCTTCACGCAGCCGAAGGTTTGCGGCAACGCCGCCGGCGATCACCACCTCCCTTGCGTCAAAGCGTTCAGCGGCGTCACAGGTCTTCGAGACAAGGACATCGACAACGGCCTCCTGGAACGCCCGGGCCAGACGGGCTGTGCGTTCTGGAACTTCACCCGACTGGCCAGCGATTGACCTGGCAACGCCTGCCATCCTCGAGGGGTTGCCCACTGGGCGCCCGCCGTTTGTGGCATCTCCTTCAACCTGACGGAGCATCGCGGTCTTCAAACCACTGAAACTGAAGTCAAGCGTTCCTCGCATCCACGGGCGGGTCAATGCATCCGCTGCGTCAGTGGCCGCTTCACCAGGCGCCAGCATGGCAGCGGCTTGGATTGCCGGACCGCCGGGATACCCAAGACCAAGGATCCGGGCGACCTTGTCGAACGCCTCGCCGGCGGCATCATCCCTCGTTCGCCCGACAACCGAAAGATCACCATGCCCGCGGACGACAACCAACTCGGTATGTCCTCCAGAAACGACGAGGCAGAGAACCGGGAACTCAGGCCCGCGATGATCCCAGCCAGTATCGGGTGCGCCGGGGATTCCGAGCCAGTTGGCATACAAGTGGCCCTCCAGGTGGTTCACTGGCACGAGCGGAACCGACCGCGCGGCCGCGACGGCCTTGGCGAAGTTCACGCCAACGACCAGCGCACCTGCCAGTCCAGGCCCGTGGGTCACTGCGACGGCATCAATCCCCGCCCACGAGATCCCTGCAACCTCCAGTGCCTGACGCACCGCCGGTGCAATGTGCAGCGAGTGCTCACGCGACGCCAACTCGGGCACCACGCCGCCCCATCGCCGGTGCAAGGCCTCTTGGCTGACAACAATCGAACTCCGAACCGTCATGCCGTTCTCGACGACCGCGGCAGCGGTCTCGTCACAACTGGTCTCGATTGCAAGAATCGTCGTCAATGCGGGCAACCTTTCGGCAGCGAAGCGGCTTTCTCTCGCGGAAGATCGGACCGACGTGAACCGAAGCGTTCATCGGGGGTTCGTGATGCCAACCCTGACAATCGACTTGACCCTCTGCCTTACCGACCCGAAGGCTCAGCCCGAACTCTGCCAAGCAAACCGGCGGTCGAGATCGGCCTTCAGAGCGTCCATTCGATCCTGGAACGACTCAGTCTGGAGGTCCTCACTCCACATGATGAGGGCGTCCTCATTATTGTCTGTGTAGTACCGAGGCCTTACCCCGGCGTCCTTGAACCCAAGGGCCTCATACATCCGGCGCGCGACCGTATTCGACATGCGCACCTCAAGGGTCACCCACCTTGCCCCGAGATTGCTTGCGATCTCAAACATCCCCCACATCAGGAGACGTCCCAGACCCCTCCCCCGGTAACTCGGGCGAACCGCGACAGAGGTGACGTGCGCTTCATCGATCATCAGCCACAACCCGGCGTACCCAACCATTTCAGACTCAACCTTGACCGGGGCGGGACGGCCAAATAGCGAAAAGGGAAAGGGACGCGCACTTGCCCCCTCGACATCGGTTGATCCTCGGTCGATGTCTGGAGTTCCCCGCAGAACCAGATACCGAGCGAGGACGTTGTCCTCAAGTTCGCGGCGATAGGCACCGGCTGGCCACGGAACCGAGAATGACGACCGTTCCACCTCGATGACCGCCGGGATATCCCGCACTTGCATGGGGTCGAGGCGGTACTGCACGGATGTCACGCTCCGGTCCCGGTCAGTTGCCGGGGTGAAGCGTGATGGTACGTCAATGCCTCTCGCGTTGACGGTCATTCCTACACCACAATCTGTCACGTACGAAAAAGTTGGTGCCCGGCGGATGATTCGAAATTGCAACCCCCAACACCAAAAACCCTGATACCGGAACCACCGGCGTCCATTTATGCTCGAAGAAACGTTAGCCCGGATGCCGATACGCAAGGAACAATGCTGGACTGGGCATCGTGTTTCCGGGCATCAGTACCAGTACGCGTTGAACGCCACGGCGCACATGGCCATCAGTCCGAGGTGCACGAAGGCAGTGATCCGCCTGCCCTCTCGCAGGTTCAGGATTGTTGCCCCAGCCATGAACACGAACTATGGGGCAAGAACCAGAACTATTCCGGTTGCGACCGGCGCGACGAACCCAATCGACCCGGCAACCTGGGCAATCCCGATCAACCGGAACGCAACGCCTTTGATCGGCATGACGATCCCCTGTGCGTGAGCGCGTCGCTTAAGGATCCCTGAGGCCGAGGCGATGCCTGCGATGAGAAAGACACAGGTAAGCAAGCCCTGAACGCCTCAGAGCACGGTCTCCATCCCTCTACCCTCCACACACTTACGGACCATTCAAGTCTTCTTTTGCTCGGGTCATCCAGCGGGAAAGGGATAGACAGCCCGCAAGCATGTCTGGATGAGTGGCCCCATCACCGTTCGCCAGACCACCCGGAAGACGACCCCCGGACTTGATTCTCACGGTTCAGGTAGACTGGCTGCACCGTCTCTGGGCGGGGATTTTCGGTTCCAACGCGAGACCGCAACGAGACCAATCCAGCCATGGCCACGTACGCTGCCCGCCGTTGCCCGGTCACCGGGTTTGCGACGGTCACTCCGGGACGGGAACTCACGAGTTGGCGGGCAAGGTCCCGGTCAATCTCGCCCCCGACGATCAAACAACGGTTCGACGTGGCTGCGACTGCGACGCACAACTCATCGGCGGTCACCGTCATTGGAGGACCGTGGACGAGTGATCCGGATCCAACAACCTCGGATATTCCGAGATGTACCAGGCCTCGCCCGGCACCTACCACTGCGCAAATGAGGTCCCCAGTCCTGGCAGTGCACCCCAATTGCAAGGCAAGCGCCTCGAGAGTGGAAACCCCGACGATAGGCACGTCAAGGGCGCTTGCTAGACCCTGCCCAAGGCTCAATCCCGCCCGGATCCCAGTGAATGAACCCGGACCAACGGCCACGACAACTGCCTTCAAATCTGCCAGCCGATAGCCGTGGTTCTGTAAGAGGAGTTCCGCGTAGCCAAGGTGAAGCGCACCCCCTGGACCTGTCGCGGTCCACGATGCCTCAGCCAGGACATATTGTCCCCTGAGTACCGCGACGCTTCCGGTCCGCGAGGAGGAATCTATTGCGAGTAACAGTTCGGTCCCCGGTTCGTCATCCCACCACGCTGAAGCACGTTCACGGATCGACCCGTCGCCCAAAGAATCCGCACCAAAATCACTGTCCATGGCTAGCTGTTCAGGATTCGACGGACCGTCATTTGAGGTGGACATTTTCGGGGAGATGGTACGTCCATCCCCTGGCAACATGGCCCCACAGACCACGCAAGCGCCAAACCATCGAGGTCCACCTCAACGATCCGTACGGGTGCCCACCGACCATTCCCCTCGGCGCAACCGACGGTCATCCGCCAAACGCCTCCCGGGCAAGCCTCCCAACGTAGTCGCGCCACTTCTGCCCGCGAGGGACAAACCGAAGGCCCCGCTTGCTTTCAGTAAGAGGCCGCATGGCAATGAGCAAGTGATCCTCGGGAAAGTAGTCCGATGCCCGCCCGGGCCACTCAACGACCGTGACACCATCGCCCCGAAGATAGTCGTCGATGCCGGTTGGTGAAATATCCCCGTCACCAGAGAGGCGATACAGGTCGATGTGCGCCAGCGGCAATCTGCCCTCGTACTCGTGAATGATCGTGAACGTCGGACTCGTCACCGGGTCAGTCACACCAAGGCCCTCAGCAATGCCACGCGCGAGGACCGTCTTCCCGGCCCCCAAAGCCCCGTCAAGCAGGACGATCTCGCCCCCGGTAAACATCGAACCCATCCGCAGGCCGATCCGGTGGGTCTGAGCCGCACTGTGGCTGACGATGTCCAGTTCGCCATTGGCACTTGTCATCGATGGCATCGTCTCTCCTTGGGGAACTATCGTCACGTCGCCAGTCTCTCACCACGTGCAATGCTCAGTCGGAGCGCACGACTCTCGCCTCGCCACCGGTTCGTCCGTTGTGAACGTGGCGACGATGCTTGTGGCGTATTGCGTTGTCGTGCGCCAATTGCTAGCCGGTTGCACCCCACCGCCTCGGATGGCGAGACACTTCGCGTACACCTGACAAGAACTCTGGACTGAGTTGATGGGCCTTCGGATCCTCGCGATCGCGCCGACAAGTTTCTTTGCGGACTACGGATGCCATGTCCGGATCCTTGAGGAAATTCGCGCCCTTCAAGATCGAGGCCACCGGATCACCCTGTGCACCTATCACTCCGGACGTACCCCGCAGGGTATCGAAGTCGTCCGGATGCCCCGTGTGCCTTGGGCTTCGACGGTCCGCGTGGGATCACACCTGCACAAACTGTACTTTGACCTTCTTCTCGGCGCCCGGGCGCTTGTTTCATCGGTAGGGCGCGTAGACCTCGTTCACGCCCACCTCCATGAGGGTGCGGCAATCGGTCTCGCCGTCGCGCGCCTTCGCGGCGTCCCCCTTGTCTTCGACTACCAGGGCAGCATGACCCGGGAAATGCTTGACCATCGGTTCCTGACACCAAAAAGTGCGTTGCTTCGCCCACTGGAATGGCTTGAGCGAACAATCGAGCGGAACGCCGATGCAATCGTGACCAGTTCCACGCACGGCGCGACTCACCTTGCGAGCGGGCACCGGACACCCCTGCAGAACGTCGCGGTTGTACCGGACGGCATTGCCACCACCGCGCCAGTCATCAACTCCGCCACGGCCGCTGACCTTCGCCAACGCCTCGGATTGCCTCCGGGCCGACAGATCGTCGCCTATTTGGGTCTCCTGGTTGACTACCAAGGCGTCGACCACCTTCTCTACGCGGCGCGACAGGTCATCGAACGTCGGCCTGACACGCATTTCCTCATCATGGGATATCCGGGTTTGGAACAGTACCGGCGTCAGGCCCATGACCTTCAGATCCTGGACAATGTCACCTTTACCGGGCGCGTGCCGTACGAAGATGCCCCCCTGCACCTGAGCCTGGCCGATATCGGCGTGTCTGCCAAGCGCTCAACAACCGAGGCAAACGGGAAGCTGCTCAACTACATGCAGGTGGGCCTGCCAACCGTCGTCTACGACAGCCCGGTTTCGCGCGAGCTTCTCGGCGACCTGGGGGTGTATGTCCCGATGGGCGACATCAGCGCGCTGGCAGGTTCAATCATCAACCTTCTGGACGACGCCAGCCGTCGTGCAGTCCTCGGTCCGGCATTGCAGGCACACGTCCGCACCCAGTTCTCATGGGACGATGCTGCCGGAGTCCTGGAACGCACCTACGAGTCGGTCTTGACAAGGGGCGTCCGGTCACGCACTGACCGGCTAGCCTCGGGGTAGACTTACTCAACTGACATGCCATCTCTCTCGAACGATCAGGTGCCGAAGCCCCTTACCTACACCTTGATGTACCACGGCCTGTGGGCGGCCCTGTTCCTGATGACTACGGTCCTTTACTGGGCCATCTTCCTCTACTCGGGCCAGGACACGTTCCGCGCCCTCGTGCCACCCCTCGGCCTCCTGTTTTTTGCCGTGGTCGCGGGAATCGGTTGCTGGCTTGCGTACACCACGCGCCTTGCAATCCTTCTCGGCCAGGCATCTTGGGATGATGCGTTCACGCTCTCTTCGTGGAGCAGTTGGGCGGTCCTGATTTTCGCGCCAGCATCACTCGTGATCTGGCAGTGGGTCATCATTCCCGCCAGCCACGCAATGGGACTTCAGGAAGGTTGGGGAGGCGTTCCAGGCGTGCTTACGGAAGGCGCTATCAAGGTCGAGGTAATCGTGTGGTGGCTATCACACTTGCTGAGCCTGCGAGGCCTGATCCGGGGCCGACGCGACTATGTGCGACCTGAAGCACCCGTCGAGGTAGAGACTGCACCCATCGCATCTACTGCATGACCGCTGACCGATCTTCGGGAGAAACCGAGATGGGTCGGCGTCCTGGCGCGCGCGTAATGGGATCAGTCGATAAGCCCCGGCCCGTTGGGCTGCTTGTGGACGACACCGCCTCACACGCGCGGATGGTTGCCGATGCCCTCTAAACCGGCGGGTTCGCGACCCTTGTCGCGACATCCAGTGCTTCGGCGATTACGATGTTCCTCGAAAGCAACACCGACGCGGTCATTCTCGACGTCCTTATGCCGGAAATGGACGGCTACGAGGTCTGCGCGCGCATCCGCGACATCTCCGATGTGCCGATCATCATGCTTTTCGCCCTTCGTAACGAGACCGAAATCGTCCAAGGTCTCGATGCGGGCGCTGATGACTATGGCACCAAGCCATTCAACCTTAGCGAACTCATCGCACGGGTCAGCGCGCAATTGCGACGGGTCCAGCGGTACAATGAGAAATGGCAACGAGTGCATATTGACACCAATGGCCTGCCAATTGATCTTGACGCACGCATGTTCACTCGCTGTAGAACAGCTATTCGTCTGAGTGTTATAGAGTTCCGATTACTTTCATATCTGGCCGCGAACCGCGGGCGGATCGCGCCACACAACGACCTTATCACCCACCAGTGGGCCACTGACGGTGCGAGACTTGGGCCATATGTAAAAATCTATGTCCGGCGATTGAGACAGAAAGTCGAGAATGATCCGGCTGCCCCAATACTCATCGTGTCCCGTCATGGCAGCGGCTACGTATTCGCAAACAAGATCCCACTCACGTCCTGACCACCTATTGATTGCGGAAGATCCAAGGCGAAGCCTGGCACTGGGGAAAACGGATAATCGCCACTGGGACGATACCCAGCAGTTCCGCACACAGGTCTCACCGACTGACGGACGCGCTACACTCTCTGCGATGTTCGTGTTGAATGGTCTCCTGTGGATTGTCTCTTTGCCGTTCAGGCTTATCGTCTGGATGGTCGGCTTGGCCCTTTGGATCGTAGCCCTGCCCTTCCGAATCGTTTGGAGCATCCTTTCCTTTTTCGGAATCGGACGACTTCTGACGTTTGCCACGCTCGGCATCGCCGGGTATGCCCTGTACCGCCTTGTCAACGACGAGGACGAACCGGCACCGGTCGCGCCGCCACTTGATCGCACACCAAAAGCCCCGGCTCAGACTCCTTCGGTACCTAACGCTGAGGGCGATGTCGCCGCGAAATCCTGAGCGAGCTGGGTGTCGGTCCGAGGCGACCGATCACGCACTGCCCAACCGGGGCACCGCTCGGGCAGCGATCCAGGTCGTGAGCGGCATTGCGATACTCAAGCTGACGATTCCGGTAACGGCCCGAAGCAGCTCGGCGGCGATTAGTTCGCGGTTCCAGATGTCGCCCAGGTCGGCGGCATAGAGGGCGAACAGCAGCAGGATTGGCAATGACGCCCCGGCATAAGCCAGTACGAGGGTGTGAACCGCCGCGACCACATGCGCCCGTCCAACACTCATCCCGCGCCAGAACAATTCCGCGCGCGACATGAGCGGTGACGTGGCCGCGAATTCGAACACGGCCGCGGTCTGCGCGACAGTGACATCGATGAGCCCTCCGACCGCCCCGAGCAACATCCCGGCCAGGAGCAGTCCCTGGGTGTCGATCTCCCCCCGAAGCGCTGCGTGGACGAGATGGATCTCCTCATTTGAACCAAGCCCAGATAGGCTGGCAGACCGGACCGCAACCACTGACACGACGCCTGCGACCGCAAGGCTTACCGCCATGCCGGCCAGCGGCACCCCAGCCTCGCGCGTGAACCCATGGGTCAGGACAAGTGCAGTCACGGCGATGAGGGCACAACCCACGATCGCCACGGGAACCGGCGACTGGCCTGCAAGCAGACGGGCAACGACAAACCACCAGATAATCCACGCCGCGGCGCCAAGCCCGACCATCGCGCGCAGGCCTCGCCATCCGGCCACGGCCGCGGATGCCACCGCAATCAGCCCAATCCCGGCGTAGAGCCACGGACGGCGGACGCGGTCAGTGATCTGGAAACTTTCACTCTGCGCATCGACGGCATCCCCGTTTGCAATACCCGGTGAACCGTTCAGCGCACCAGCGCGATCCGGCAGGGTCGAGCGGTACTGGAGGACAACCCGGTCGCCAGGCGCGTACACGGGGACGGTGCCCGCCCGAACAACGATGCTTGGCGCGCCGAGGGTGACCATCGCCACGCGCCCGGATTGCGAACCGGTGATAACGCGGATCGTGTGGCGCGATCCTCCAGGTAGTCCGGGTGGATTCTGTACCGATGTTTCGATCACCCCTTCGCACGCTTCAAAGACTGGTTCATCCGGCATGGAGCTACGTGTCGGGATCCCGAAAGCAGGAGAAGTGACCCAGACCCCGAACAGGAAGACGATCAAGGCCAGTGAACCGATGACTACGCGCAGGCTACGCACCGCAAGGTTCGGGCCCGCCTCCCGCCGGGGGTGGGGGCGCTTCTCCCACTCATCTCCCGTGGGTTGCAGCGCCATTCGATCCGATGCCGGAAACGCAGGCGTCCGGTGGGGCGCGCCGTCCGGTGCCTCTCCCCGGAGGACGGCGAGTGTCCGACTTCCCTTCGCAGGCGGGCGCACGCGCTGTGATGTGTCCCGTTCGGGAGGACCGTCGGTCACCATGACGGTCTCAACGAACACGCACCGGAGAGGGCGAGTGTGCGCGGTGCACCTCGACCCAGCGGCGTGCGCATCGCTTGACAGTTCGGATTGCCCGACCCCATACTCGTTTCAGTTTCGTCTCGTCGCCATGCGCCGGGACGCCATAGTGACCAGCAACGATCAGGACAAGTACGTCGCAGGACGCACCTCCCCAGAGAGACAGGCAACGGTGAAAGCCTGTCGGGGTTCGCGCGACGGAATGGACCGGTGAGCTGAACGGTGAACCTGCGTGGTAGTCACGCGGTGAGTAGCCAATCCGGGAACCACACCCGTTATCCAGGTGGCAGGCATCTGTGCGGGTTTCTCGAAACCGTTCACCTGTGTTTGGCAAGAGCGAGTGACACCGGTCCATCGCGCGCTTCCGGGTGCGGGGTACATGAGTGACACTAAGCGGGGTGGCACCGCGGGTCGTTGGAAGCAACCTCTCGTCCCCAGGGGACGCGAGGTTTTTTGTTGCCCACTGACGACCGGAGAGTGCACGTGATGGAAGCCACCCAGACAGTCCTGCTTCAGGAACTCCGCACCGGGGTGCGGCCATGACCGTTCTGCTGCAGCCTCGAACAAGTGCCTCCGGCATCACGCCAACACTCGAGGACGCCCGGGAACTCGCGCGTCACGGAAACCTGATCCCTGTGTATCGCGATTTCCTCGCGGACATGGAGACCCCCGTCTCGGTGTACGACAAGGTAACCACCGGTCCGTACAGTTTTCTGCTTGAAAGCGTGGAGGGTGGCGAACGCCTGGCGCGCTACTCATTCATCGGCACTGAACCACGCATCGTCGCTCGCCTCCGTGACGGGATCGCAACCATCCACGCCGCCGGGTGTCCGACAAGAACCGAACCATTCAGTGACCCCCTTGCCTTCATCAGGGACCTGATCGCGCCATACAAACCCGTCGCCCTGCCAGACATGCCACGGTTTGTCGGTGGTGTTGTTGGCTACCTCGCGTACGAATGCGCCCGCTACTTCGAGAACCTGCCTGTCCCCGCGCGTGACGACCTCCAACTCCCGGATGCGGTCATGATGCTTACGGACACGCTGGTCGTCTTCGATCACGTCAAGCACCGCATGCGTGTCCTCGCCCACGCCGACCTGTCCGCACACGGCGGCGACGTCGACGAGGCCTACCGCGACGCCCTGCACCGGATCGAGGCCATCAGCAAGCGCCTCGGGTCTCCGGGAACACTGACCCCCGGACGCGCCCCGCTGACCGTCCCTCGCGGGCGTGTCGACGACGTCCCGGCAAACGTCGCTAGCACCTTCACCCGGAACGCCTACCAGGATGCAGTGCGCAAGGCACGCGAGTACGTGGCAAGGGGTGACATCATCCAGGTCGTTCCCAGCCAACGGCTCAGTCGGGAAGTGGCTGCCCGGCCATTTACGATCTACCGTGCGCTTCGGGCCGTCAATCCTTCGCCGTACATGTACTACCTGAATCTCGACGACATGCAAATTGCCGGGGCATCTCCCGAGATGCTTGTCCAGGTCGAGGACGGTGTGATCCGCACCCGGCCAATTGCTGGGACCCGTCCGCGTGGCGCAGACCCCGAGGCCGACGACGCGAACGCCGCCGACCTCCTCGCTGACGAGAAAGAACGCGCCGAACACATCATGCTCGTCGATCTAGGACGGAACGATGTCGGACGCGTCGCAAAGCCCGGATCCGTGCAGGTGACCGATCTCATGATCGTCGAACGGTATTCGCACGTCATGCATATTGTCAGTCAGGTCGAGGGTCGCCTGAAGGACGGCGCGGATGCCTTCGATGCGCTGCGTTCGTGCTTCCCCGCCGGAACCGTCTCTGGCGCCCCGAAAATCCGCGCGATGGAGATCATCGCCGAAATGGAACCCTGCCGACGTGGCACGTACGCGGGCGCAGTCGGCTATTTCTCGTTCGATGGCAACCTGGACACCGCCATCACGATCCGGACTCTCGTCATCAAGGACGGTGCTGCCCACGTGCAAGCCGGCGGAGGTGTCGTCTACGACTCTTCACCGGAGGCTGAGTTCCAGGAGACCCTCAACAAGGCTGCTGCCCTGTTGCGCGCCCTTGACCTCGCCGAGACCGTCGAGGCCGACACCATTACCGATAGTGATGCCTTTGCAGGTGCGGGCCATGATGGCGAGGGGTCAATCGGGGAGAGGAACCACCGATGATCGTGATGATCGACAACTACGACTCGTTCACATATAACCTCGCCCAGTACTTGGCCGAACTCGGCGCCGAGCTGGAGATCTTCCGCAACGATGCCGTCACCATCGAGCATGTGCGGGAAATGGCACCTAGCGCGATCGTCGTGTCTCCTGGTCCGTGCACGCCTGGAGAAGCAGGCATTTCCGTCGAGATCATCCGCACCCTCGGACCACTGATCCCGACGTTGGGTGTGTGCCTGGGTCACCAGTCGATGGGTGAAGCATTTGGGGGCCGGGTCATCCGCGCGCCAGAAATCGTCCACGGCAAGACCTCGCGCATCCATCACGATGGCCACGGCGTCTTCGCGGGCCTGCCCCAGGACTTCCAAGCTATCCGCTACCACTCACTGATCGTGGATCGGCAGGGCCTGCCAGACACTCTTGTCCCGACCGCACAGACGGACACCGGGCTCATCATGGGACTCCGCCACCGCGTTCATCCGATCGAAGGCGTGCAGTTCCACCCCGAGTCCATCAAGACCGAGTCGGGAAAGGACCTTCTCAGGAACTTCCTCAATCTTGCCGACGCCTGGAACGCGTCGCATGAACGCCGACCGGGGACTGCCTCCTGATGATGTGGCCACAGTGCGCACGGCCGTCGCAATGGGGTAGGGGGCGCGTTCCGCGTCTCGAGGAAGTCGGAGGAAAACTACCAAGATGATCGTCGAAGCTCTCGCCAAGGTTGTCGATGGACATGACCTTACCGTCGCCGAAGCCACCGCCGTGATGGCGGACATCATGGAGGATCGCGCGTCGCCCGCCCAGTTCGGTGCGTTCGTGACGGCATTGCGCTTAAAAGGCGAAACATCCGCCGAACTGGCCGGCATGGCACAGGTAATGCGCGAGAAAGCCGTTCGCGTCACCTCTGACCGCCAAGGCGAGCTCGTCGACACCTGTGGCACCGGAGGCGATGCCAGCGGCAGTTTCAATGTCTCAACGGCATCGGCTTTCGTGGTCGCCGCGGCCGGAGTTCCCGTCGCCAAGCATGGCAACCGAGGCATGACCAGCAAATGTGGATCAGCGGACGTCCTAGAAGCCTTGGGTGTCTCGATCTCCCTCGGACCCGATGCTGTCTCCCGATGCATCGATCAAGCCGGTCTGGCCTTCATGTTCGCCCCCGCCTACCACCCCGCAATGAAGTTCGCGGCGCCGTTGCGCCGCGAACTCGGCATCCGCACCATTTTCAATATCTTGGGTCCACTCACGAACCCCGCGGGTGCGACGAGGCAAGTCATCGGTGTCGCGTCACCGACGGTCATGCCAGTGATCGCCGGCGCACTCATCATCCTCGGCGCCGTGCGGACCCTGGTCGTTCACGGTGACGGAAATCTTGATGAGATCAGCATCAGCGGCGCGACAGTCGTTCACGACGTCGACGGCGCAACATCGTCAACCTACTCAATCCATCCCTCCGACCACGACATCGCGACGGCGCCACGTTCGGCCATCGCTGGCGGGACGGCACCTGAGAATGCCCAACTGATCACCGCGCTGTTTAGCACGCCCGCGGTGGACGATGCGTCGCGCGCGCGTCACGACATCGTATGCCTCAATGCCGCCGCCGCACTCGTCGCCTCAGGAAGGGTCACGTCGCTCGCAGACGGCGTCGCACGTGCACGCGACCTGATCGCGTCAGGAGCAGCGCGTCAACGCTTGGAGACCCTCATCCGCGTCAGCCAGGCCCTCGCCTGAGATTTGCGGGAAAGTAGCAAGACGATGATCCTTGATGACATCCTCGCCCATAAGCGCCTCGAAGTCGCCGCGTCGATGCGCCGGCGCTCCCTCGATTCGGTCCGCTCCGAGGCATTGCGCCAGCCGACCCCACGGCCTTTCGGCGCCAATCTCCGCGCCCCCGCCGACACCCCTGCGCGACTGATCGCGGAAATAAAGCGCCGGTCACCGTCCGCCGGAGCGATGGCCGAGGTGCCAGACCCGGTCGTGCTTGCCCTGACCTACCAGGCGAATGGCGCGAGTGCGATTTCCACCCTGACCGACGGGCACTTCTTCGGGGGCAGCCTGGAAGACCTCAGTGCAGTCAGCCAGGCCGTCTCCATCCCGGTTTTGCGCAAGGACTTCCTGTTCACTGACTACCAACTGTGGGAAGCGCGCGCCGCCGGTGCTGACGCCGCCCTCTTGATCGTCGCGGCCCTCGCGTCGCCTCTCGCAACTCCCGGCAACGCCGATGAACTTGACCAACCTCTCGAATTCGGCAATCCAGACCTCGAGGTTGCCCGAGAACGTCTTGCCCACCTTCTTGGCGTTGCCCGTTCCGCAGGACTGGAAATTCTGGTAGAGGTGCACGATGAGGCCGAAGCCGCCGTCGCGCTTTCTGTCAACGCCGCGGTGATCGGCATCAACAACCGTGACCTCCGCACCTTCATCACCACGCTCGACGCAACCGAACGTGTGGCCCTGCACCTCCCACGAGGCACCCACGGCCCCGTGATCGTCAGTGAGAGTGGACTTCACGACCGTGCCACCGTGGATCGGGTTCGCGCCGCCGGTGCCCACGCCATCCTCGTCGGCGAAGCCCTGGTACGTGCACCAGACATCGGTGTCAAAGTGCGTGAGATGAGCGGAACCGTCTTGGCACCCGGGGCGACAGGCACGCGAAGCGGAGATCACTCCGGAGAGGCGGCTCGGGGGAAACCAGCGTGATCGCAACCGCTGCCGTCCACATGCGAGTAAAAATCTGCGGGATCCGGACCGTCGACGTGGCCGTTGCCTGCGCCGGGGCCGGTGCGGATTTCCTCGGGTACAACTTTGCCCCCATCAGCCGACGACGGACTGATACGGCAACCGCATCCCGCGCCATCGAGGCACTCAAGGCCGGCGTCGCGCGTGGATTGGCAAGCGAAGCGGCTCTCGCTCAGGGGCAATGGGCTAGACCCGACGGCATCGTGTCGCCCGCCGCTGTCGGCATATTCGTGAACCAGACAGCCCGAGAAATCGACGACATCGCACGCGAATGCGGACTCGACATCGTGCAATTGAGTGGGACCGAAACGCCAGACGAATGCGCGGCGATCGCGGCGATCACCGGCCTTCCCATCATCAAAGCCGTCAGACTCACGTCCGCGTCCGAGCATGAGCCCATCAACTCCTATGAGTCCGTGCCAAACCTCTTCGCATTCCTCGCCGACACACCCGGCACATGGGGGGGGACTGGCGAACCATGGGACTACGCAACCGTCCGGAACCTTGCCGCTCGAACAAGACCGCACCTGTTCGTTGCCGGGGGCCTCACCCCAGAAACCGTGGCACAAGCGATCGACCATGCGCGTCCATGGGGTGTCGATGTCGCCAGTGGTGTTGAAACCAACGGCATGACCGACACGGCCCGTGTGCAGTCTTTCATCAGGAATGTCCGAACCGTCCTTCTTGCTCCCATTACGTCAGGGGAGGCGTAGCGGATGGGTTCCCCATCTCGAACAGACGATTTTCATCCTGCATATCCCGATCAGGAGAACTCACCATGACAGACACGACGACCAAGCGGCTGAAGACCTTCTCAGGCGTCAAGCCGAGTGGTGGGCTCCATCTGGGCAACTACCTCGGAGCGATCAAACGATGGGTCGATGATCAGGACGTGTACGAAAACGTCTTCTGCATCGTGGATCTGCACGCCATCACCGTGCCCCAGGATCCGGTCGCCCTCCGCCAACAGACCCGCGAGGTCGCGGCCTTCTACATCGCGGCCGGTCTCAACCCTGCCAGGACCATCGTCTTCGTCCAGAGCCACGTCAGCGCACATGCCGAACTCGGGTGGGTGCTCAACTGCATCACCCCCATGGGATGGCTTGAGCGCATGACCCAGTTCAAGGACAAGGCGGCCCGGGAAGGCGATAATCGGGAACGCATCTCGACCGGCCTGTTCGACTATCCCGTCCTGATGGCATCCGACATCCTTTTGTACGACGCAAACCTCGTCCCTGTTGGGGACGATCAGAAGCAACACGTGGAACTGACACGGGACATCGCCGAGCGGGTAAACCGCCTCTACGGTGACATCCTCGTCGTCCCGAAGCCGCTGATCGCCGAGACTGGCGCGCGGATCATGGGTCTCGCCGACCCTTTCAAGAAGATGAGCAAGTCGGACAACCTGCCCGGACAGGCAATAGGCATCTTCGACAAACCCGAGGACATCCGCAAGGCGATCATGCGTGCCACGACCGATAGTGAGCGCACTATCGTCTTCGACACCAATCGGCCGGGCCTCTACAACTTGCTCACGATCTATCAGGTGCTCAGCGGCGAGACGCGGGAACAGATTGAGACACGATTCGAAGGGAAGGGATACGGTGACCTCAAGCGAACCCTTGCTGACGCGGTTCTGGACACACTCTCCCCGATCCAGGCGCGTTGCAATTCCCTCCTGAACTCTTCAGACCTCGACGACCTTCTCCGAGACGGCGCCGACCGCGCGCGAGTGATTGCGGACCGCACCTTCAACCGGGTCTGCACCGCAATGGGACTGCGCTAAACCCGCGAATAATCACGGTCACCACGCCATCTTCTATCCGTTCGCAAACGGATGAGGGGATCGGGGTGAGGGCCAACTTGAAAGGAAATCGAAACAGATGGCAACCGTCAGCCCATCCACCGGAGCGACCACGCCTGCCGAAGCCACGCGTACCGGTCGGTTTGGACCGTACGGTGGCCAGTTCGTGCCCGAGACGCTCATGCCCGCCCTTGCGGAACTCATCGACGCATACGACGTCGCCCGTCACGATCCGGCCTTCACCGCGACCTATGACACCCTCGCCCGCGACTTCATCGGGCGTCCCACCCCCCTCTACCATGCAACCAAGCTGACCGCCCACGCGGGTGGCGCGCAGGTGTACTTCAAGCGTGAGGACCTCGCACACACTGGTGCGCACAAGATCAACAATGCCCTTGGTCAGGGGCTCCTTGCTCGGCGGATGGGCAAGGATCGCATCATTGCGGAAACCGGCGCCGGACAGCATGGGGTTGCTACTGCCACCGTCTGCGCGATGCTCGGCCTCGAGTGCATCGTCTACATGGGCGAGGAGGATGTACACCGCCAGGCGCCAAATGTATTCCGCATGAAACTTCTCGGCGCCGAAGTCCGGCCAGTCAAGTCGGGATCGCGCACCCTGAAGGATGCGATCAACGAGGCAATCCGCGACTGGGTCACCAACGTCAACGAAACCTTCTACATTATCGGATCGGTCGTCGGGCCCCATCCGTACCCCACCATGGTGCGTGATTTCCAAAGTGTCATCGGCCGTGAGACCCGCGAACAGTCCCTCGCGCAGATTGGTCGCCTGCCGGATGCCGTGATCGCGTGCGTCGGTGGAGGAAGCAATGCCATGGGCATCTTCCATCCCTTCCACGATGATCCGTCGGTGCGCCTGATCGGTGTCGAGGCCGGAGGCGATGGCGTCTCCACCGGTCGCCATGCAGCACCGCTTTCGGCGGGTCGCCCCGGCGTCCTGCACGGTGCACTCTCGTACCTGATGCAGGACGGGGACGGTCAAGTCATTGAAACCCACAGCATCTCAGCGGGTCTCGACTATCCCGGCGTCGGTCCGGAACACTCCTGGTACAAGGATTCGGGTCGCGCCACGTACGTTGCCGTCGATGATGCGAGTGCGCTAGCCGGGTTCGAACTCCTCTGCCAGACCGAGGGGATCATTCCCGCCCTGGAAACCGCTCACGCCATCGCATACGCCGCCGAGTATGCCGCGTCACGGCCGTCATCGGAAATCATCGTGGTCAACTGTTCGGGGCGTGGTGACAAGGACCTGAGTACAGTCGCGACCCGGTTGGGAGTGACCCTGTGAACAAACAACCCGCGCAACATCAGTCACGAATTGGCGCAACGCTGGCCCGTCACCGCGAAGCCGGCACGATGGCCTTGGTTGGTTGGCAAACCATCGGGTTTCCAACTATCGAGTCATCCCGGACCCTCGTCCCGGCCCTCATCGACGGAGGATTCGACCTCATCGAGCTCGGTGTGCCCTTCTCTGATCCTCAAGCCGATGGCACAACCATCCAGAGGGCCTCATTCGAGGCCCTCCGCCAAGGCGCAACACTTTCGATCGCCCTCGATACCGTTCGAACACTTCGCAGCGACGGCGTCACCGCACCGCTGATCTTCATGAGTTACTACAACCCAATCCTATCCCGGGGGCTGGAACGCTTTGCGATCGACGCAAGCGCAGCCGGGGTAGATGGCCTGATCGTTCCCGACCTGCCCGCGGAAGAGTCTGACGACCTCATTGACGCCTTGGACCGGGTGGGAATCGACACGATCTTCCTCGTTGCCCCCACCACGCCAGAACCGCGTCTCCGCGCAATCGCCGCCCGGGCGCGGGGTTTCATCTATTGCGTCAGCCTGACTGGTGTCACCGGCGCAAGGCAGGAGCTGCCGACCGACCTGCCCGAATACCTTGCGCGCGTGCGCAGCTTCACCAACCTGCCGTTGGCGGTCGGGTTCGGGGTATCCCGCCCGGAGCACGTGGCTAGCCTTCGCGGGATCGCCGACGCCGCTATCGTGGCCAGCGCCATTATCGACCGGATGGAACACACGCGACCAGAGACACACGTCCAGGAACTGCGATCCTTCGCCAAGTCCCTGCGGAACGCCGCCGACGGAGTGTCCTAGGACCATTGCCGGAAACCTCACGCCATCGGTGCGACGCCGCACCGGTTCACGCGTCGGTGGCGGTTCCATGCCGAACCCGGGAGAGGGCACATGCCTCCGGGTTGACCGCACCCACGCATGGGCGCCCGTAAAGGGAAGTGCACGCCTCGATCGGGTTCACTGGCACGTCCACTCCGGCATCAACAAGCATTCCAGCGATCGCATGGATCGGGAATCCAACGACCGAACTGATGCAACCCGAGATTGACGCAATGAGTGTTCCGCCAACGCCACGCGCGTCATAACTGCCAGCGCAATCGAGTGCCTCACCAGTCGCGACATAGGCAGCGATGTCGTCGTCGGAATAGTCCCGCATCTCGAGCGGTGTGGACACCTCACCACTCAAAAGCCGGTTTCCGGCGACAAGCGCCACACCCGTCCGAACGGCATGAGGCTGTCCGCGCAACCGCTGCAACATCCGGACGGCGACATCCGGTGTCAGTGGCTTACCCAACGGTTCCACACCGAGCGCGACAATGGTGTCTGCTGCAAGCACCACCTCAGGCAAGCCGTTGCCACCGATGGCAACGATGTCGCGTGCCTTTGCGATGGCAATCGGAACCGGGTCAATCGGGTCTGGTCCTGGGTCGAGACGATCCTCGACGTCCGAGACCCGGACTTGGAACGCGACACCCAAGGCGCGCAATGCATCCTGGCGACGCGGTGACCTTGATGCAAGACAGATTGAGACGCGAGCCGGGTCAGCGTTCCTGGTCACTGGGGCACCCTCAAAGAGTGGCCCACCCGGTCATTCGACGCTGCCGACACTGCCACCCGGCCCGGGCGCGTCCACGCCATATGTTTCCACCGTCATGGCAACAACCGTCGGCGACCCAGTGGCAGGGTCACCATGTTGGTGCTCGCCACCGGCATGGTCATGACCGACGCCCTGCAGCGCACCACAGTATGCACAGAGTTCCCAACGTGGATTGACCAGGCGATCGCATGCCCCGCACCGGTTCTTGAGGATCACGTGACAACTCGGACAGACGACGTAGTCAGCATGGATCCGTTGTCGACAACTCGGGCAGTACAACCTGTCCTCGAGTTCCTGAAGCAGGCTTTCCTCTTCAAGAGATCTTTCATACGCCTCGGCGAGTGTCTCGCGTGGCCGAAGGATGAAAAAGAGCAGAAGCCCGAAGACGTTGAAAATAAGCACCAACGCCGTGGCAAAGATGTGGACGTATAGGTCTGCTGACCGGGCACGAATATCGTAGTAGGTCCAGACAATCATGCTGAACCACAATGCCACGAGATACGCCCCGCCAAAGGCAACGAAAACCTGAACCAAGGTGCTGAGAGGTGGCACCAGATTACTCCCACGCCCCGATCTGTCGCGCGTCCATTATCAAGTGCTGCGCCGGGCGCGCCGGAACCCTCTCAACCCGACCATCCGCCACCGAGGTCACGCCCCCCGTTCAACCGAAATGATCAGGTAACGGGTGGTGCCACCAGGGGTGACCACGTCGGTCTCCTCGCCGGCGGTCTTGCCGATGAGGGCCTTGCCAACCGGTGAGCGATGGGAAATCTTTCCAAGCCGCGGGTCGGTCTCCTCCGGCCCTACGACTTGGTATTCCACTTCGTCATCCGTGGCAACCTCACGCAACTTGACCCGGCTTCCAACACCAATTGTGGCGCCGTCGTTGTCCAGATCCTCGATCAATGCCACGTGCCTGAGTTTGTTCTCGAGGTCGCGAATTCTGGCCTCAAGCAACCCTTGGCGCATCTTGGCGTCTTCGTATCCGGCATTCTCGGAAAGATCGCCGTCCTTGATCGCCTCCTCGAGGAGTGCGCTGATGCGCTGCCTCTCGTCGACTTGAAGCCGGTCGAGTTCCTTCTTCATCTCTTCGTGTCGGGCACGGCTGACGTATTCCACATCTTCGATGCGTGACGTCCCGGATGTCGTTGCCACGTGGGTTGGTGAACCAGTCGCCGCCGCTGCTGCGGCAGCCGCCGCCGCGCTCTTCTTGACCGCAGCGACCCCAGTCCTCGGTAACCGGACATTCTTCATCGGGTCACTTGGAATAACGCGCTGTTCCAAGACGTACGCGAAAAACGTCTTCAGTGGGGCAAGGTACGCACGGGGAGACATCGAAGTCTTGATCTGTTGGGCAAGGAACTCCTCGATCTTGTACGCCTGTACGGCTTCCACGGTTACGCTAACCCCAAGCCAGGTCACAAACTTGCGTAGACGCGCATGATCATCAGGAGAGATCCGGGCTCGGTAATCATCCAAAGCCTGGCCAAGCCGTGTTGGTGCGGTTGGTGCGGTTGGTACAGATGCCGTCATGGAGACATTGTACCGGCCACTCCCGGGTGCACCGGATGCAAGTTCCCGGCGAGTGCTTTGTTGCCAGGGCCACAAAAACAGTCACGGCCGGAAGCAAGGTTGCCCTTGATCCGGCCGTCAACAACGCGCAACGAAGCCAGAGGATTACTTGGAGGCAAAACGTCCCGCGTCAGCAAGTTCGCTTGACGCTGACCAATACCCCATGCCGACCTTTTCCATCCACGGCATCAGGAGCGCAAATCCCACCACGATGAAAAGGAGGAACCCAACCCCACCGATGATCTGTGGCCAGTTAGTCGGGGTCTTCGGTGGTGGTGGTGGTGGCTTGCCAAAATCCTCAAGGGACACCATCTGGGGCTTACCCGCCATGCTACGCCCTCCTCACGGCACCTAGCCGTCTAAACTGAAAGTATGGTACTCCAAGAAGCAACCCTATGGGGCCGCGACCTCATCCTCCGCGGTTTCGATGGCTGCAACGTGCAGGCGTCCCGCGGCTTGGTCACGTCGCCGGTTCTCCACTTGTGACCGATGCACTGCCCGGGCCATGCGTTCCCTCTGGAGACCTGTCGCGTCGTCGAACTTGACACCGACCTTGAACTTGGACAAGCGTTCGCCCGGGTTCACGTCAATCACGTTCATCACTTCGACAGTTACCGCCATCTCCCCCGAACCCATGGGAACCGGGAAACGAACCCGAAGTTTCAGGCCCGGCGCCACTTCCTCGTCCAACGTGAGGCCGAGACCACCGCCACTGATGTCATGGACGAAGCCGCACACTGGCTTCCACGTCGCGGCCCCAAAACTACTCTCGCGGACAGCCGCCTCGGTCAACGGGATAGTCACTGGAAGGCGGTACGAGCCCCGGGGTGCCTGCCGGCCGGCAGCGAGTACACGCACAACAACCAATGCCACGGGATTGCCCGGAGACGGAGGCAACCGGTCCACGACAACACATTCAAGGTAGATCGTTGCCGTCGGTTGCCCGTCCGTCCCGGATTGCGTCAGGGCAAGCGAGACAGAGTCCTCAACCGCAAGCTTGACGCTCTGACCGCGCTTCGATGGCCAGGTCAGCGTCAGGCGGTCGCCTGTGAAGTCCTCAATCCGACAACGGTACGTATCCGCACCCAACGTCGGGTCATCGGCCTCCATGTTGAGCGTTGCACCGATGCGAATGCCCGGAAGATTTCCAACCATGGTTCATTGCTTCCCGTCTGACTTGAAGGTAGCCGCCATTTGCCGATCAGTCAAGATGCACCCCGTTGCCTACCGAAGAACCAATCCTTCGACCACGTCCCTGATGACGTCAGCGCTGATCTCATCCGTTACCACTACCTGCCCGATGCCGCGCAACAGGACCCATCGAACCTTGTTCGACTCGACCTTCTTATCGGTCAACGTGCGGTCAAGAACCGCGCCCGCATTGGTGAACGTTGGGTCATATCGCGTCGGGAGCCCCGTCCGTTCCAGCATGGCCTCGATACGGGAGGCCACACCGGCGTCCAGGAACCCCGCACGCACGCTGAGCCGTGACGCCGCTATCAGACCGATCGCCACCGCCTCACCATGCAGGTATGTTCCGTACCCCGTTGTCGCCTCGATGGCATGCCCGACTGTGTGGCCGAAGTTCAGCACAACCCTGATGCCTCGTTCGCGTGGGTCCTCGTGAACCACCCGTTCCTTCCAGCGCACCGTCCGTTCAAGGATGTCCGCCATCCGGTCTGACTGCACTGCATCCAGGGGAAACGATTCAAGCTCATCCAGAAGGGCTGGGTCAAAGAGTGAGGCCGTCTTGATCACCTCCGCCCAACCTGCCCGCACCTCGCGGACCGGCAGCCCGGTGATGAGACCGACATCAACAAGCGTGAGGATTGGCGGGTGGAATGCACCGACGAGGTTCTTTCCCGCAGGAAGGTTGACCGCCGTCTTCCCACCGACAGAACTGTCAACCATCGAAAGGACCGTCGTTGGAATTTGAACAAAACTCATGCCACGCAGGAACGTCGCGGCCACGAACCCCCCCAGGTCTCCAACGACCCCACCACCGAGCGCGACGATCACATCACGGCGCTCTGCCCGGTGTGCAGCTAGCCACGCGTACAGTTCGGCGGCACGGTCCAGGGACTTGGACGCCTCACCCGCCGGCACCGCGTGGATCTCCGGTACGAACCCGGCATCCGCCAGGGTCGCCACAACCTTGGGGCCGTGCATAGGGCCGACCTTGTCATCGGTAATCACAAACACCCGGCCCCGGAAGCCGAGTTCCGTGATCCGCTCACCAAGGCCAGCGACGTTACCGTTTCCGAAAGAAAGGTGCGTCGGGATGCCAACGAAGGCCTCGGGGACAGGTGCCGGAGGGCGGTATTCGGTGATCAATCGCGAGCCCTCCCGACCTGTCCACCGTTCCCTCGACGCAGTGAAGCAGACGGGGATGCGATCACGCGCGAAGTACTTCGCGTGCGTGCCTGACCCGGACGAACCTGCCTGATGATCTCGGTCACCACGACTTCCGGACGCACAACCCCGGTCTCGACCCTGACGTGCGCCTGCAAGTAGATCGGCGCACGTGCCTCGAGAAGTGCCGGCAGTCGAAGCCTCGCACCACCATGGGCCAGAAGCGGACGCTTTTCCCGCCCTGCCCGCTGCGATCCCTCCATCCGCGAGATCAGGACCTCCATCGGCGCGTCCAACCAGATCACCACATTGCCTTCCCAAAGTTTACGGAAGTTCTCTGGGTCGACGGGCGCACCTCCCCCGGTGGCGATTACCGATCTTGGACCGGCGATGGCCTCGCGAACCGCTTCACGCTCGAACGTGCGAAACGTCGTCTCACCGTGGGTGGCAAAGATTTCGTCAATCGGACATCCGGCGCGCGCGACGACCGTCTTGTCGGTGTCGATGAACAACAAATCAAGGCGACGAGCCAGTCGTGGTCCGATCGTCGACTTTCCACTCCCGGACAACCCGACAAGCACTACATGGTGAAAGTTCACAGCCCGTATCTCGCACCATCATCGTCAGACACTGCCCCCCAGTCATCGGGGGGAACCGAGTACCCGGCTTCACCGGGATGACGGGGACGCGTCGCCTCGTGTCGCAGTGCGTGATCGACGAGCACCAGAGCCGTCATGGCCTCGACCAATGCCACCGCACGTGGAAGGACACAGGGGTCGTGACGTCCCCGACCGGCAATCGTCGACGCCTCATGAGTTCGCGTCACCGTTTCCTGCTCACGCATCACCGTCGCGGTTGGCTTGAACGCAACCCGGAACAGCACATCTTCACCATTGGTGATGCCACCTTGGACACCGCCACTCCGGTTCGTTCGGGTACGTACACGAGCGCCATCCATGTAGAACGGATCGTTATGCACTAATCCAGACAACATCGTGCCCCCGAAACCGGACCCGATTTCGAAACCCTTCGTCGCCGGCAGACTAAGCATGGCGCGGGCAAGATCGGCTTCGAGACGATCGAATACCGGTTGGCCCCAACCGGGAGGGCATCCGCGGACCACGCACGTCACGACACCGCCGAGCGAATCACCGTTCTTCCGCGCCTGCTCAATGGCGGAAATCATCTCGGCAGCGACCCCGAGATCTGGACAGCGCACCGGGGTCTGGTCAACCAGTTCGCGTGTCACGGTCCGCGGATCACACTCCACCTGATGGGTGTGAACCGCCGAGACCCAGGCAACAAGCTCAACACCGAATCCGAGTACCAAAACCTTGCGGGCAACGGCACCCGCCGCGACACGGGCAGCCGTTTCACGCGCACTGGTCCGGCCGCCCCCACGCCAATCCCGGATTCCGTACTTGGCGTCATAGGTGTAGTCAGCATGGCTCGGCCGGTATTTCAGCTCGACCTCACGGTAGTCGCCGCTGCGTTGATCCTCGTTCGGGATCAGCAGACTGATCGGGGTACCCAAGGTCTGTCCCTCGAACACTCCCGAAAGGATCTGGACCGTGTCCGATTCCTTCCGCTGGGTCACCAGATGGGATTGCCCCGGCGCGCGCCGGTCAAGGTCAGGCTGGATGTCCGTCTCATCAAGTGGAAGCAGTGACGGACATCCATCAATGACCGCACCAATCGCCCGTCCATGCGACTCGCCCCACGTCGTGACGCGGAAGATCGTGCCGAAACTATTGCCCATCTGGACCCCTCTCGCCGGTGCCCACGACCTGATCGCGCCATAAGCGACGCGTATACAAAACGGCGGAGTGGAGTGGAAGTGCCGGTGCCCTTCTCGGGATGACCAACCGCGAACTACGAATTCCTTGCCGCCAAGGCACGCCGACCGTGGGCGAACATGACATCCACCGGCGCAACAACCCCCGTCCACCGCCTGAAACTCGCCGCTCCCTGATAGATCAGCATCGGCAATCCCTCAACCGGAACCGCGCCAGCCTTCCGGGCCGCCCGGAGCAATGGTGTTTCCGCCGGATTGTAGACAAGGTCGTAGACAACCAACCCCGGACCAATCGCATCCACTGGCACCGGTGAGGTCTCCGGCGACGGCCCGTGGGCCATGCCGATGCTCGTCGTGTTCACGAGCAGATCCGTCGACCGAAGCAGTTCCCGGAACACCCCTGCGTCAAACGGCAATGGTTCGATCTCCCGGCCCGGAAACGCACCTTGCAGGTGCCAGACCAGCGCCTCGGCACGCTCTGGCGACCGGTTCGCAATGGACAGCTTGTGGACACCTGCTTGCAACAGCGCGACGCAGATCGCCCGTGACGCACCTCCGGATCCGATCACGAGCGTCCTGGCCCCAGCCGGGTCGAACTTGCCATCGACAGTCAGGCCGCGAAGGAACCCCTCGGCGTCGGTGTTGTGACCTGTCAACCGACCACCGTTGCAGATCACGGTGTTCACGGCCCCGATGAGTCTCGCCTCCTCAGTGACGTCATCCACCAGCTTCGCGACGGCCTCCTTGTGAGGGATCGTCACATTCACGCCAAGCCAAACGGGCGCATCCGAAGTCCGCAAGCCGGCAATGAATTCCTCAAGGTCTTCCGGCGGCACGGGCACTGCGCGGTAGGAAACCACAAGACCGCACGCGTCGAACGCCGGTTGCTGGAATGCCGGGCTGATCGAATGCCCCAGCGGCCACCCGATTACTCCTGCCAGCCTTCCCGGCGTGCCGTGCACCGCATCCATGCTCATTTCCCAGACCCGTCCTTCGCACCACGATCACCCTGGCCCGTTGGGGCATCGCCAAAGCAACCCGGAGCGATTCTTGACAGCGTCGGCCAGAACGCCGGGTAGGAGATGTCCACGGCCGCCGCTCCGCTGATGTGCACCGGCCCGGTTGCGACGAGGGCACCAATGGCGAGCGCCATCGCAATGCGGTGGTCACCTTCGCTTGCCACCTCGCCACCCGCGATGCGCCCACCAGTGATGGTCAGCCCATCCGGATGTTCCGAGACCGCTACTCCCAACATTGCGAGGTGGGTCGCAACGGCATGCAGCCGGTCACTTTCCTTCACCCGCAATTCCGCCGCGTCCCGGATCGTCGTGGTGCCTGAAGCAACCGACGCCGCCACCGCAAGGATTGGCACCTCGTCGATGAGCCGCGGGATGATCGGTCCGCCGATGTGCACGCCACGCAACCGGCACGACGATGCCGTCAGGTCTGCGACCGGCTCACCTCCAACCGTCCTCTCGTTCGTCACCGTGATGGTCGCGCCCATGAGGGTCAAGGCATCGATGATGCCCGTCCTGGTCGGGTTCACCCCGACATTCCGCACCGTCACGGTCGCATCCGGGTGCATGCAGGCCGCCACGAGCCAGAAGGCCGCACTGGAGATATCTCCCGGTACATCAACATCGATTGCCCGGAGACCAGACGGCCGGCGCACCCGGACCGCCATCCCCTGGGTCCGCACGTCCGCCCCTTGCGCTGTGAGCATCCGCTCGGTGTGATCACGACTCTCTTCGGGCGAAATGACCACCGTCTCGCCAGACGCGTACAGACCGGCAAGGATCAGCGCCGACTTGAGTTGCGCACTCGCCACTGGAATCTCGATGCTCGTCCCCTGCAATTGGGCGGGAGCGATCGACAGCGGCAAAAGCGTTGAACCAGCGCGTCCGCGAACCTGGGCACCCATGACCGCAAGCGGTGCGATCACCCGGCCCATCGGTCGTCCCCGAAGCGAACCGTCACCAGTCAGCACGCTAAAGAATGGCTGTCCCGACAGAATGCCGGTCAGCAGCCTGGCCGTCGTTCCCGAGTTCCCGGCGTCGATCACATCCGCGGGTTCCCGCAACCCATGCAGTCCCGCGCCTTCCACCAGCAGCACCGCGTCGTCCCGGGTGTCCACTCCCGTCACGGGGTCGCGGCGGAGGTCGTCAGTCAGTTCGCCCGACGCCCACCGACGACGCACGCGCGCACCCAGCATCCGCATCGCGCCAGCCGTCGACAGGCAATCGCCACCGAGCCCGGCACCGGTGACGGTCGCGGTTCCAGTTGCGATGGCGTTGAGCATCACCGCCCGATGCGTGATGCTCTTGTCACCGGGCACGGTCAGTGCCCCCGACAAGTGCCCGACGGCACGCACTACCCGCATGCCGCCATGCAGCCCCGCGTCGCTTGGATTGCGAACGAACGATGGTTCAGCGGTCCAGGGATGCTGGGTACCACGTTCGCCACTCATGCCACGGCAACCCTCGTGACTGCAGCTCCAGTGCGGCTCCCATCAGGTTCGAAACCGGGGACTGAGCGTCCGACCGCCGCTGCAACCTGGGCGATTGCCCGGGCGGCATCGGCAAAGTTCTCGATCGTCAGCGACTGTGCACCATCGCACAACGCCGTATCCGGGGTTGGATGCACTTCGATGAGGACACCGTCGGCACCCGCAGCCACCGATGCCAGGCACATCGACTTGACCAAGTGCCACTTGCCAGTTCCATGGCTCGGGTCAACGATCACTGGGAGGTGGGTGAGGCGCTTGATGACTGGGATTGCGGAGATGTCAAGCGTGTTCCGGGTGTAGTTCTCGAACGTCTTGATCCCACGCTCGCACATCATCACCTGCATGTTGCCGCCGTGGAGGATGTACTCCGCAGCCATGATCCATTCTTCCACCGTCACACTCGGGCCGCGCTTCAGCATGACCGGCGTCCGGGTACGGCCCACCTCGCGCAACAGTGGATAGTTCTGGCAGTTCCGCGCACCAATCTGCAGGACGTCGGCGTAGCGCACCACCGTGTCAAGCGTGCCAGGTTCCATCACCTCGGTGATGATGGGCAGACCGGAGAGTTCACGGGCCTCCTGAAGCAGCTTCAGGCCGTCCTCGCCCAATCCTTGGAAACTGTATGGCGACGAACGCGGCTTGTAAGCCCCACCACGCAGGACGTGTCCACCGTGTTCCTTCACGCCCCGCGCGGTAGCAAGCAACTGGTCACGCGTCTCAACGGTGCAAGGACCGGCCATGATGACAACGTCATTGCTCCCGAGCGTCGCCGCACCGAGACGAATCTCGGTGGTCGCCGCCTGGAAATCCCGGGCGGCGAGCTTGTAAGGCTTCTCGATCGGAATAGCCTGCTCCACGCCTGCCATCGACTCCACCGTGTCAATCATCCATTCGGGACGCTTGCCGATCACTGCGATCACCGCCATCTCAACGCCACGGATCGTGTTCGGCGTATACCCCTCCGCGATGATCCGCCTCTCGACTTCCTCAACCTGGGCATCGGTCGCGCCACGCTTCATCTTGATGATCATTTCGGTTCCAGTCTCCTCTTCGTGGTCGTCCCATGTGGTTCGCGGGCACCTGCGCCCACCCGTGTGTCAAGCCGGGCCGGTCAAGGATGCCGGCGGGCAACAAAAAAGGCAGAGGATTTGCCCTCTGCCTCTCCCGGTGCGCGTCCGGCCTGATCGTGGCCGTCAACTCACACCGGGGTACTAAAAAAATAGAAGGAAAACCCGCCAAGCACAACGCTGCCCAAGACAAGTGTCCCAACGGGAGCGCAAATCGGCGTGATCACCTTCATACCCAGCCGACTCTACGTCGGCATCATTGCGACTGTCAAGCGCTTCCAGGTCCGGCTTGGCGCGATCATCCCTGGCACCCGTTTCGCGCGTCACCCCCGTTCGGTTCCAGGTCAGGATCCGGAAACTGGCTCGGGCACCTGACTGTCAGGAACCCTCGTGATCCAGTCACCAACCAAGCCAGCAAGCTCGCGCGCTCCACAATTGACGATGGTCGCGGGAGGGAGCGAATCGAGGAATGTCTGACCGTAGCGGCGCGTCACCAGACGAGAATCGAGAATGGCCACGACCCCCCGATCGGTGCCGCTCCGGATCAATCTGCCGAACCCCTGTTTCAGGCGAAGGACCGCTTGGGGCACCGCTAGTTGCATGAATGAATCCTCAAGCAACTCGCTCCGCGCGGCGAATACCGGGTCACTCGGAACCGTAAACGGCAGTTTGACGATCACCAGGCACGACAGTGCGTCACCGACGACATCGATGCCCTCCCAGAAACTGTTCGTGCCAAGCAGGATTGCGTTAGGCGTGGCACGGAAACGGTCAAGGATCACGCTTCGTGGCCCGTCAATTCCCTGCCCCAGGATTGTCAGGTGTGGCGTCATCTCGCGGAGGTGCTCATGCGCCGCCCGGAGTGACGCATACGAAGTGAACAGCACCAGTGTGCGGCCATTCATGGCACTGGCCACACCAGCAAGGATGTCCTGGATCACCGTGCCGTGGGCCGGCGACGTCGGATCAGGCAAGTCACGAGGTACCAGCAATAGCGCCTGGTTGGGGTAGTCGAACGGCGAAGCGACTTCAAGCACCATGGTGTCCTGCGGCAATCCAAGGCGGTGCCTGAAGTGCCGGAACGATCCGCCTACCTGGATCGTCGCCGAGGTCATGATGATCGCCGACTTCTGCTCGTACAGGTTCGACTGCAACAGCACGTCAACCGCAAGCGGTGCGGCATGCATCGTCATCTCGCGGCCAGCGCCGGCAATCCAGTAGACCTCCGTGTCATCAGGCGACGCGAGGATGCGGGTCAGGCTTTCACGGGCCTCTCCGATTGCCTGTCTCGCTGCCGCCAGATCGGCTACCGCATCATCAACCGTCTCCGAACTCCCTACGAACGGGTCAAACGCCGCAACCATGCCCTGCAAGCCACGGTCGACCGACGCGAGAGCCGCCGATGCTTCATCCCACGCCATCGCCACTGGGCCCCACGATTCACTTTCGCGATGGCTTTCCGTCAACCGTAGCTCGCGGTCAACCGTATCCCCACGGCCTCCTCGCGAGGCACGGTCCATCAGGCCTGTCGCGGCCTCGAAAAGCGCTGACACCGCCACGCGGGCCACCTCGCACGCCTCATGGATGGGCGCGGTGATCGACCCAATCTGTTCGCGCCCGGGTTCTCCGGCGGCTTCGACAAATACGGTTGCGATCCGGGCAACCGTGCCTCCAAAACGCGTCCCGCCCTGCGGTTGGCTCAGGGTGGCCAGTTCGAACCCGATTTCGCGCGCACTCACCGTGGTTCCGAGTTGATCGGTTGCGACCGCCTCAAGATGATGCGCTTCATCCAGGATCACATCGTCATATTCGGGAAGGACTGGGTTTTCCATCGCGCGGTCGGTAAGCAGCAGGGCGTGGTTCACGACGAGCAGGTGGGCGCCCTCGGCCCGGCGCCGGGCGCGGGCCAGAAAACATCGACCAGAGCGATTGTCCCGGCAAAGTCGTGACGTGCAGTGCATCACATCCGCCGAGAGGTGGTTCGTCCAGATCGCCGTCTCGGCCTCGGAAACGGCGAGTTCACCGCGATCACCAGTCTCCGTGTTCCGCACCCAGATCGCGATCCGCGCCGCCAGGATTCGCTCGGGAGCACCGTCGAGCCCATTGGAAAGGAAGAGCCTCCACCGCCTGAGGCACAGGTAGTGCGTGCGTCCCTTGAGGACCGCAACTTGCACGTCGTGAGGTAGCGCCTTGCGGAGGACAGGGATGTCCTTGTTGAATAGCTGCTCCTGCAGCGTAATCGTGTTCGTGGAAATCACGACGCGTCGGCCATTCGCGACCGCGAACATTGACGCTGGCACCAGATACGCCAAGCTCTTCCCCGTCCCGGTACCCGCCTCAATGACCAACCGCAAGCCATCGTTGAGCGACCGCGTCACGGCACGCGCCATCCGAACCTGACCAGGCCGGGGTTCGTATCCCGCCATTGCGTCATTGATCGACCCGCCCGGACCGAGAGCCGCGATGACCTGATCCTCGCTGATGCGCACGCGTTCCGACGACTTCTGCAAGGCACCCGACGACGCAAAGGGTTGGATTGGCGAGTGTGCTGCATCGGAAGTATCGCCCGACACCGCTCTCCCGGCAGTGTCACTTTCCTCACCACTAAGTCCAAGGCGAACGCGATCCTGCATCGCCTCGTCAACCACTGGCCCGAGGGGGGTCGCCCCATTCGACAAGAGCCGGTGCAATTGCTGCAGCAAGGTCAGGTCGAGCCGCCCCAAGCGTTCCCGACACGCCTTCTCGAAGAGTTCGGACTCACGGACGCGCCCACTTGCATGACGAGGCTCTGTCAAAGGCACAGGTACCCCAAGGCGTCGCCCCAGACCGAGACGGTCATTTGCACCGACATCGAGGACCAGAATCGACGCGAGTTGCATCGCGGCGGTCAAGCGGTCCTCGACCACTGGCGGACCACCACCGATCCTGCGCACCGCGCCACCTCCGCGGTTGGCGCTTTCCCGGTTACCCACCTTGCGAGGCTTCGGAACCGTCGGCTGCCACGGTTGGTGGTTGCGTCGCAACCCACGCGTCAAGGACCGGAAGGATCGCCTGGACCGCCCGACTACGGTGGCTGATCGCATTCTTTTCGTCGGGAGTCAGTTCCGCCATCGTTGGTCGATGTCCGCCAACCAGGAAGATCGGGTCGTAGCCAAACCCGTGGGCACCAAACGGTTCAAGCCCGATGCGCCCCTCAACCGATCCGGTACCAGTTCCGATCACTTCATCCGGAGTTGCCAAAGCCAGAACAGTCCTAAACCGTGCCGTTCGGGCACCGTTGGCAACGCCCGCCAGCTTTGACACGATCAGGTTTACCCGGTCGGCGTCCGTTGCATCGGGTCCGGCATAGCGCTTGCTTCGCACCCCGGGTTCGCCACCCAGCGCATCAACCTCAAGGCCAGAATCATCTGCCAACGCAGGCATACCGGCCTTGCGCGCAAAGGTGACCGCCTTCAGGATCGCATTCTCAAGGAGCGTTGATCCGGTCTCATCGACATCGAAGTCATCGAGACCGACGTCACCAGGCACGACAAATTCACAGCCTACCTGCCCGAGCAGCGCCCCGAGTTCCTCGATCTTATGGGCATTCGTCGTCGCGATCAGAACACGTGGCACCGGGCACTCTTCCTCGGAAGAGATAGTAACGCCCATTGCGGAGACGGACCTTGAGACACGGTATGGGAGACAGAGACGAACGTGAGGATTGGGTGGCAAAACCCGGGTCCACGGCGGGGGTGTGCCAGCTTGATCAATCCATCATCAGGTGCCCGGCGAGAACTTGGGAAGATCAGATGGCCGCGCTCCGCTTGGTGGAGAGTTGACCACCAGTCACGCTCGCTATTATTTTTATACGCAATATTAATAGTGAAGATATTATTTATATACAATATATATTATTATGCACAATTTGATTTTGGATGTACAGTTTGGCACGAGAGGATTATGGACCTCACCAATTGCTACTGCGTTAGAAAGTCGTCAACAATTTGGGCAACTTTATCAAGGAGCTGCAACGGCACTGCGTGGCCAGCACCCGGAACGACCGCAAGTTGAGCACCTGAAATATTCTCGTAGAACGCAATGGTATGTGGCCAATGAACCCAGTCATGGTCACCAACAAGCACTAAGACCGGTACTTTAATCGTCGATAAATTATCCAGAGTCAGGTTCGGATCAGATGCCCACATCTGTAGAGTTTTTTCTATAAACATGTCTTAATGACTCGGACCATCCGGGGAATTCGAAGCATAGTCTCCAAACAGTCCCTGCTTGCCTTGATCATTAATTGTCATGCTTAACAGATCAATTCCCCCACGTGACAAATCTAAACCATCAAACCCAAAAATTTGAGCCGATTACCACAAGACGCTTCACCAGATCAGGGCGCCTGCTAGCAACAATTAGTCCAATGTTTCCACCATCACTCCAGCCAACGATATGACTCGGCCCTCCGATTGCCTCAAGGACAGCAATCGTTTCGTCCGCCATGGTGTCGTAGTGAAACGGCTCGGCCGAGTCTGCCGTGCGTCCATGACCACGTCGATCGAACGCACTTACCCGGTACTTGGGGTCCAAAAAGTTCCCCACCTGCAACATGTGGGCGGTACTGGTCAAGCCTCCGTGAAGGAGCAGCAGAGGCTCTCGATCCTTGTCTGGAACCGAAACCCACGTCTCGTGGCCAAGAATATCAAGGTATTGCATTGGATTCCGTCTCAAACTAGACTACCACGCGAATTATATTGCATCTGTGAAATACGCGGTGACCGAAAAGAAACGCTGATTGTGCTACCCGCTATCTCGCTCAATGCTCCTTAGAGCGGGTGCATCCAGGCCCATCACTCCGGCCCGGACCTCCGGTGTGAGATCAGCACCGTCCACCCACCGGCGCATCGCACTGATCCCTCCTACCGGATGGTCCGAACCAAACAGGATGCGCCCCGGGCACAGCCTCGATGCTTGCGCAAGCACTGAGGGGTCCCACAGGAACCGGCATGCCGCCGTGTCAAACCAGACCCGGGCGCGTTCGATACTGCGCCGGACATCCGGCATGTGGGCGTACAAGGGGAGCCCACCGCCAAGGTGACCGATGATGAGCGTCACCGTTGGCGCAACCTCGGCTGCGAGATCGATCAGGCTGAGCACTCGATCAGGCGTCGTGTGGTCCCTACCGGGATAGTCACGACCGACCGGCTCACTCGCATGGACGACAAGCGCCATCCGTGTGGCCTCGCACGCCTCAAGCAACGGGGCCATCGCTTTGCGGTCAGTGACATCAAACCCTTGCCCTTCTGGGAACAGTTCTCCAATACCGGAAAATCCACGAGACGCCAACCGCTCAATTTCCCGAATGGCCCCGAGGCCCGAGGCCGGATTGACCGACCCGAACAGTCGGAGCCGTGTTTCATGCCCGAGAGCGGCTTCACGAATGAGATCGTTCTGAGCCACCGCAACGCCGTGGTCCCGCCAACCAAATCCCAGGGCCCACGAAACATCGATGCCGTCGGCATCCATCTGCGCGACCAAGCGCGAAACCGTCGACAACCGACGCGACCCGGGCGGGTTCTGTACCCCAAACCACGGATCCTGCGAAGCAAAGGCTGCCCGATTGCGAATAACTGATACGTCATGAACATGCGCATGCACATCAACAACTGCGTCCCGGCCTGGTCTCTGCTTTGCCACCACCACTCCAACGTACCGCCTTTGCCGGCTGGCCACGCTTCAGCGCACTCCGTGCGAAGTCACGTCACGACCACACCACCCAGCAACCCCCTGCCGCCGAGTGCGCCGGCGCTCCTAGCCGGGTCCCCTCACCAAGGACTACGGCTGTCTCCCCTCTGCAATCGCAATCGCCGCCAGGTGCGGGGGAGGGGGGGAGGACGTCTCTCTCGCGCGACCAGGGGCGTACCCTCATGGCAATGTCACGCGTGGCCCAGCCTAAGCGGAGCGCGGGGAAATGATTCTGAGATTGGGCGGAGGAGACAAGCATATTGACCCGATGACGGCGGGTGGGCCAAGCGCAGCGTATGCAAATCGCGTGAGGCTGGACGGGAAAATAGGCGCACCACCTCCACGGTGGCACACGCCCCGGAGCGCCTACATTCACGTCCCCTTCTGTCGGACGATGTGCGCGTATTGCGACTTTGCCACCTTCGCAGGGGTGGAACAGCATATCCCGGCCTATGTTGCCTCGCTTGCCGACGAGATCCGCATTGGATCACCGGGTGCCAACCCCGATGTTCCGCTCGAAACGATGTATCTGGGCGGGGGGACGCCGTCGCTGCTGGAACCTGCTCAACTCGAAACGATCATCACGGCCATTGCCACCCGGTTTGGCGCGCGCTTGAACCTCGCCGAAGTGACACTTGAGGCGAACCCTGGCTTCAACCCGGCACTGATCGGTTCATGGGTGAACCTCGGTGTGAACCGGGTAAGCCTTGGGGTCCAGAGCCTAGATGATCCGACGCTGAAACGTCTCGGGCGGACCCACGACGCGGAGACGGCAATCCGTGCCGTTGAGGCATTGAAAGCATGCGGATCGATCTCGGTGAACCTTGACCTGATCTACGGCCTCCCATGGCAGACCCTGGAGATGTGGCAGGAACACCTGAAGCGTGCCCTCGAAACAGAACCGGATCACGTTAGCCTCTACGCCCTGGCAATCGAGGTGGGCACGCCACTTGCCAGCCAGGTCTCAAGCGGCCAGTGGTCCGTTCCGGACGACGATCTCGTTGCCGACATGTACGACGTTGCCCTGCCCGAACTCACCCAAGCCGGTTTCCGCCACTATGAAGTCTCGAACTGGGCAAAACCGGGGCATGAATCCCGCCACAATCTTGCGTACTGGCGCAACGAGGCTTATCACGGCTTTGGCGTCGGGGCACACCGGTACATCGACGGTCGCCGGTCGTGGAATGTCCGAAGCCTCGATCACTACCTCGCTGCGATGCAGTCTGGCCGTCCGGTTGAGGAAGGGAGTGAGACCCTCGGTCCGGACGCCACACCCGGCGAGACCGCAATGCTCGCGTTGAGGATGCGCGACGAGGGCATCGACTTCGCCCGGTTCATCGAACGGTTTGGCATTGACCCTCGTGAGCGGTGGCGGACAATCTTCGACGAAGTCGCCCCACATGGGTTCCTGCGCGTTGACGACAGTCGTGCCTGCCTGACCGACCGTGGCCTCCTGGCGAGCAATGACATCGCCTCCCGGTTCCTCTGATCGCTACGGGGTTCAGATCACGCCCCTCTCCCGCCGCAACGCTAGGCTGGTGACGGAAAACTGTCTCGTGGCCACAGCCTCCCCACCTTGATCTGGCGAGACTTGGGTCGCCAGCCAAGCCCGGCGCGCAACGGGATGAGCAAAGGGGTGGGGGTCGCGTGTGACGGGTCGCTCACGCGTCCCGGGAAGCGAGGTAGGTCACGAGATCACCGAGGGCGTTCCGGGCCTCCCCATCGGGAAGCACCGCAAGATGACGCCTTGCATTTTCGGAGTATTTCGCAACCAGCAACTCGCAATGCTGTCGTGCGCCTGAGCGGTCGATTGCGTCACGCGCCTTGTCGACCATTTTCGGCGACGGGTCCGGAGACGCCAGAAGAGTGGCGATACTCAGCCGGTCGGCACCTTCCAACCCGGAGAGCGCCACGAGCGTTGGCAAGGTCTTCTTGCGACGCGCGAGATCACTGGTCGGCTTCCCGGTACGAGCAGCATCTCCCCATATCCCGAGGATGTCATCCCGGACTTGGAATCCCAACCCCAGCGCGAATCCGAAATCCGCCATCGCCGCGACCGTCTCTGACGAAGCATCCGCCACTTGAGCCCCCATGGCCATCGCACACGAGATCAGCGCTGCCGACTTCCTGGCAATCATGTCGAGGTACGCCTCGGGCGTCACATCCGCGAGGCCAACAAACTCCAGGTCCAGATGCTGACCCTCGGTGACGATCAGGCTTGTCCGCGCGAACCGACTCGCAAGGTTGGTGACAAGTGCCGGGGAAACGCCCGAGTCCACAAGTTCAAGGAGTGCAAGGGTGGAAAGAACGTGCATGCCATCGCCGGCGTTGATTCCCTGCGCTTCACCCCAAACCTTCCATACCGTGGGGCGGTGATGGCGGTGCGTATCGCCATCTTCGATATCGTCGTGGATCAAGGTGAAGTTGTGGAGAAGTTCGAGTGCCACCGCGATCGGAAGTGCCCGCGAACCGTCGGCCCCGCACGCCTCGGCCCCCAGGATTGCGAGCAAGGGACGAAGGCGCTTCCCGGTCGGTGATTGCGCAAGTTCGAATGCTTCATCGACCCACCCGAGGTGGTAGCGCATCATGCCGTAATGCGACGGCGCTCCGGGACTAAGGTCCGCGGTCGGTTCGGCGACACGAGCGATTCGCGCATCAGGCGCATGACGCGCCACGACGTCACGCATTCCCGCCTCAATCCGCCCAGTCCATCGTGAGCGTGCACGCTCGAGACTGCTCATCGCATCACCCCCCAGGGTTCCATCCACGCCAGCCGATGTCTCAAGCGCATAACCACCCGTCAACGAGCATTCCCGCCGCACAAGCGGGCATGGATACCCGCAAGCCACCTACATCACCGAACCCTACTGACATTCGGATTCAAACCTAACGGTCAACCGATCGGCACCGACCGGGTGCAAAACACCAGCGCGTTCAGGAACGACCGAGGATTTCTGCAAGGAGTTCACGCACCGATGGGCCAAGGACCGGGTGGCGCAGACCCATCTCGACGTTCGCTCGTAGGTAGCCAAGCTTTGAACCGCAGTCGTACCGCGTGCCCACGTACTCGCAGGCAAGCACGGTTTCCTCAGCAAGGAGGCGACGGATCCCGTCGGTCAACTGGATCTCACCACCCGCGCCCGGTGTGGTCTCGCGCAGCTTTTCAAAGATGGTCGGGGTCAGGATGTAGCGGCCCATGATGGCCAGATTGGATGGCGCGGCGCCCACCGCAGGCTTCTCGACCATGTCCGTGATGCGGTGCAGACGGGGGCCAATGGTCTCCACGGCCAGCACCCCGTAGCGTGAGACATGCTCCCTCGGCACCCGCTCGACGGCGATGACTGAGCAACGGTGTTCGTCGTAGACGCGCATCAGTTGCGCCATGACCGGGTCATCACCCCCGTCCATGATGTCGTCGGGGAGGAAGACTGCAAACGGCTCATTCCCGACAAGCGGTTCTGTCAAAAGGACCGCGTGGCCAAGTCCGAGGGCATGGGCCTGCCGAACGTACGACATGCTCGCCATGGAAGCGACCCCGCGGATTACCGCCAGGTTGGCCTCATCACCCTTGCGCTCAAGGACATGTTCGAGTTCACGGCTTGCATCGAAGTGGTCCTCCAAAGACCCCTTGCCCGCCGCCGTGATCACCACGATCTTCCCGATTCCCGAGGCGACGGCCTCTTCGACGCCGTACTGGATGACCGGTCGGTCGACAACGGTAAGCATTTCCTTCGGGACCGCTTTCGTGGCCGGAAGCATGCGCGTGCCGAAACCTGCCGCCGGAAAGACGGCTGTTCGGACTGGCCCAAACGTGCCGGTTCCGGGGGCTGCTCCGGTGGGAAGGTGGCGCGTCGTCATCCTGAATGTCCTAGGGTCTGTGTTCACTTGTCTTGATCAGGAACGGTGCCGCACGTGCTTCCCGGCCGGAATCACGTGATCAATGCACTTCGCTCGGTGCGAATTCAAACGGGACACTCACCACTCGTGTAGCCACCGGGCACTCCCTCATGGATTACCTGCACCTAGTAGGATGCCACTGCCAACCAGCCGCCCGGGACCTGACAACTCTCGACGCACGCCAAAACCATCCCATGCTTCAAACACCGTGCGCGCACATCATGGCAGGGTCGAGCGTGGGCACGACAGTGCCGATCCACATTGATTTCTCCAAACATTCCGTCATCACCCCTGCCGAAAACGTGAAATGACCGAACAGCCCGCGACCGAGCCTCGCCTCTTTGTTGCAATACCCCTTGCCCAAGAGGCCTTGGTGCGTGCACAGGCAACCATCGAAGCATTACGCACGGCCGACATGGGACGCGATGTCCGCTGGGTCCGGCCGGAAGGTCTGCACGTGACCTTGGCGTTTCTCGGACACGTACCCCGTGACACGGTCGCTGAAGTCATCGAAGCCCTCGCCGAGGTGGTCGGGCGTGATCGCCATCACACCTCGCCGGATGGTCATCCACTCGGTTCGCACCATCTGAGTCTGAGCCTTGACGCCGTCGAACTCTTTCCGACCCCACAGCATCCACAGGTCATCTGGTACCGCGTCGGTGGAAGCATCGGGCCTCTCACGCGTCTCGCATACGCAGTACGGGACTCGCTCTCCGAAATCGTCCCGATCCCGGACCGTTCATCCTTCCGGCCCCATGCAACTCTCGGTCGGGCCCGCTCCGGACGATGCACTACGCCTTGGTTGCAAAAGGCGCTTTCGGAGTACGACACCAGCACTCCGGCAACGTGGAACCCCGACGGGATCGAACTCTGGCGCAGTGAGATGGGGGTGGGAGGAAGCCGATACGAGCCGCTTGCCCGTCTGCCATTCATCGCAAGATGACCGTCATCTGACTTCGGTGATCACGCTGTCCTGATCAGTTCGGCATTTGCAGCAAGGCACGTTGCAGCCACGGCGTGGTGGGGATGGGTTGTTACGATCCGTCACATGGCTGACCGACCAAAAGCCGCGGTTCTCGGTGCGGGTGAGATTGGCATCGCCTTCTGCGCAGTTCTGGCAACGCGCTTCGATCCCATCGAACTCTGGGAACCAGATCCCGACACTGGCCGGGCAGCCCGCAAGTCAGGAAATGCCGGGCGTGTATCGGCCGACTTGGCCGGGACCGTCTCAGGTGCGACCGTTGTGATTGTCACGACCGGCGCGAGTGAACGCCCAAGCGTCCTGCGGGACATTGCGACCCATCTTGCTTCCGGTACGGTCGTCATCATCGCCGGAACCGGTCATGAGCGCGCCCTGGACGATGCTGCCCGGATGCTGCCTTCACACGCAAGCGTCATCTGCGCAACCCCGATTGCCTGGACCCGAACAGCCCCACCCACGCGGAGCGGTTCCGAACCACGCTCGGGTGGGGTCGGGGCGTCATCCGCCAAGGGGACATCACCCGTGCGCCCATTCGCTGATGCAGTAGCCGGAATCAGTCCGTCACCGTCGGCACATCCGGACGCGGTTGGTGTGGTGCAGGCAATCCTCGAAGCCGGTGGCGCTACGGCGTTCTTCGCCGACCCGCGCGAATTCGATGCACTGGCTACCGCCGCATCAGTCCTGCCGACCCTGATCGCCGCGACCCTCGTGCGGGTCGTCCTCGGCGAGACGCCAACCACTACGTCACCAAATGACTTCGACCGTGCCGGCGGCGTTGCCTTCGCCGAGATGACGCGCGCGCTGGAAGATCCGGAACAAGGGATCGAAGGTGATGTGACCACCGTTTCCGACCATGCCGTGAGGTGGATCGAACAGGTCATCGCTGACCTTCAGGCGACGCGCCAGAAGATCCTTGACGGCGACACGTCCCCGATCGGGATTGACGCAACTGCAAGCCGGCGGCGTCAATGGATGACCACCCGCAAGTCTTCGCCCGAACTCGCCGTACTGCCAGACCTGCCTACCCCGACGCGTCGAAGACTATTCTTCTAGCGTCGTACATTCCCGTCCCGGTAGCGGTGGTAGGCTAACCCCCAACCGAGTGGCCACCACTCCATGTTCATCAACACCAACGTACAGGGATTGCCATGACGCAGGCGCTGTCGCTACCGACCGGGATCGCAGTTCATCTTGCAACGGACCCGCTTCCGCAAACTTTCCTCGGTTACCGGCGGTCTCACGGGAGGCCCGGCATCCGCAATCACCTGATCATCCTTCCGGTCGTTGCCGGCGCACACCTCGTTGCCCAGCGGATTGCTGCCCGCATCCCGGGTGCGATCGCTGTCCCTTACCTCGACGATGGAGTAAGTGGCAAGGAAGACGAGGCAATGACCGACCGCGTCCTGATCGGCGCAGCCTCGGCACCGAACGTCGCAGCGGTGCTTCTCGTGAACCAGGCGAATGATGGCCGTGACAGCCATATTGCCCATGAAGCGCTCCTGAGAACCCCAGGCCGGCCAGTGTCGACCATGTCCATTGAGGCATGCGGCGGATCGGTGAAAGCCATCGCCCAAGGGACCACGCTTGCGGGTGCCCTCGCCGAAGCCATCGCCAATGCTGAACGCGAGGAGTTCCCGGTCAGCGAACTCATCATGGCCGCCGAATGCGGTGGTTCTGATGCGACGTCCGGCATGGCATCGAACCCCGTCGTTGGCGTTTGCGCCGACATCCTGATCGACTTTGGCGGAACCGTCTGCTTCTCGGAAACAACGGAGATGATGGGCGCCGAACACATTCTCGCCCGACGCGCCTGCAATGAGGAAGTCGCCCGCCGGATCATCGAAATCGTCGCGAATGTTGAAAAGGCCGCCAACGCGGTCGGCGCCACCGTCGCGGGAGGCAATCCGACCCCCGGAAACATGGCCGGCGGCCTTTCGACGATCGAGGAGAAGAGCCTCGGGTGCATCCTCAAGGGCGGAACCCGCCCTGTTCAAGGCGTCCTCGACTTTGCGCAACCCATTACCGGCAAGGGTCTGTGGTTGATGGACACACCGGGCCACGATGCGGTGTCCGTCTCGGCGAAAGCTGCGGGAGGGTCACATCTCAATATCTTCACGACCGGACGCGGATCACCACTTGGTAACGCAATCCAACCCGTCATGAAGGTCTGTGCCAACGCCGCAACGGTCGCGAAAATGTCGGATAACTTCGATTTCTCGGCTGCACCGATCATCTCCGGTCTCGCGACAAAAGAGGCGATGGGTCAGGACCTCTACCGGCTGATGATCGCCGTCTGCAGCGGTCAACTCGCCGCCGCCGAGGCAATCGGCCATTACGAGTTCGCCATTCACCACATCGGCATCCTGGACTAATCCACGTAAAAGCCGGGGAGGCGACGGTCCCACACGCCCGATCAGACCGGTCTGGCACACTGCGCGGCCATACCGGCTCGACCAGTTCGAGGCGAAT
>CANFGH010000005.1 GCA_947446285.1 Chloroflexota bacterium | reverse complement strand
GCACTCTGGATAGGCGGCATTTCCGGCAAGCACCACTCGTGGACTCCCGGGTTGAAGTACATGATCACGGGAAGTGCACAACTCAGACCTTCGGCTGTCACGGTGCCGAACGTACCAACAGCTTCATGGAACTGGTCGAGGACCACGTCACATGCCTGATAGTGATCGCGTAGGCGGATCTTGTGCATTGGCGCCTTCCAGACGACATGTGACGTGATTCCAAGCTCTTCAATCAGCGATTCGCTTGCACGGACGTCCCGACCCCAACGGCAAAGGATCAGTGCCGCCCGAGGGTGGTCCGGATTTTGAGTGTATGCAGCGAACGCACGGAGCACCCTATCGCTCCGCTTGCTGTCAAATGCGTTGCTCCACTCGTGACGGGTGGGGCAGAGGAAGAGCAGTTCGGCACCAGTCGCTTGTCGAAGTTCTCGTCGAAGTGCCGTTTCGGTGCCGTTGGGTGGCGGCGCATATTTCGTCTCGTCAATCGGATGGGGGATGAACCGGTAATCCTTGAGCCCCAGACGACGGGCCGACGAGACGACATCAGGGTTCGTAATGACGCATGCATCGGCTGTTCGGTATGCAAGGTTCAAAAGGCGACCCTGGACGGTGTTTTCAAACGGTAATGTGCGCATCGTAGAGTGCTCGAAGGCAACGAACGGGATTGTGGGAGGCACCAAAACCCCTTTGATCGCTTCAAGACCATAGAATTGGACGAGTTGATGATCCCGCGATAGGGATCTGTATGACGGCCAGTTCGGCGCGTGATGAAGGTCACGTATCCCAACACTGCCACCAGTTGTGACAATCCGCGAGTCGGCGTTGATCAGTTGGATCTCGGCCTTTACCGCTCGAAGCGCTGGTGTGAGAGCAAGGCCAGTTTCAACCCGAACCGCGGTGATCCACAGATGTGCAACCCTCATCAAGTTGAGGAGGCGGACTTCCACTTCCTCGGCGTTCGTTCGCTGACCCTGGCGCATCAGTGCGCTGTATCGCCTCCCGAGAGTTGCCATTGTTCGACGCAGGTGGCCAATCAGTCCACCAGGGGAGGGAGCTGATTGGTCACCGTAGGTTGCCTCCATCATTTTCGCGACCGGACCTGCAGGTGCATTTGGAGGCAGGACATATGGGTCGACCTGTCCGCTCAGGTAATGCACCCAATCAGGTCGCGTAAATCCGTTCGTGAATTCGATGGTATTCCAATCGGGGGGATTGAATGGTTCCAGGTCACCGACGAAGTCTGCGTCTTCCCACTCGGGATGGCCCATGATGAACTCGTGTCGGAAGTGGTAGGCGTGCGCATCCTCGCCGAGGCGACGCAGGAACTTGGCAATCAGGTACGCGTTGTTGGCGATGTTTCCTGAGTGGGCCGTCTTCACTGTTGGGTTCCTGTCCTGGGCCGTCGTCCACCAGTGAATACCGGGCGATCACCATCGAGGAACGTCCTCTGCCATTGTTCCAGTGAAATGAGTGACCATAGGAGCTTCTTGTGGTTTCGCGTGCCGGATGCATGGTCGTCGAGAAGCGTTTGGATTGCCGATCGTGAGAACAGTCCGCGTGACGACGCACGGGATCCGAGAAGCATCTCCCTGAGATATGGCTGCAGGGCGTGACGGAACCAGGTGTCCTCTGGCGGGGCGAAACCTTGCTTGCGCGCATTCAGGATTTCGTCGGGGATCACGCCTGCCATCGCCCGTCGCAATATCCATTTTCCGGTGCCATCCCTCAGCTTGTAGTGGGATGGCATTGCCGCGACGAAATCAACCAGGTCGTTGTCCAGGAATGGAACGCGACTTTCGAGTGAATGTGCCATCGAAACCTTGTCTTCCACCACGAACAGGCCAGGCAGGTAGGTACGTGCCTCGAAGGTCATCGCGAGGTGCAACGAATCCCGGCAAGCTGAAGACGGAAGATCACTGATGACTGCCCGGGTTGCCTCAAACGCGCTGAACCTAGCCGACGTTCGTGCAAGGTCGCCAACGAAGAGGTCGGGCTTGGCCCGGTCCGGAACAAGAATTGACCAATACCTGGCGTACCGTGACGCGAAGTCGTCCAGCGAGGTAGTTCCAGAGGCGTGGGCATACCGCCACGGGTATCCGGCGAAGAGTTCGTCACCACCGGCACCGGCCAGGACAACCGTGACAAACCGGCTGGCGAGTCTCGCTACGGCGTAATTGTGGTAACTCGAGGCAAGACGGAGATCTTCCAGGTGCCAGACCAGTTCAGGCAGGAGGCGTTCCACGTCTGATGGTTGAACCACGACCGTGTAATGCTCCGTCCCCATCTGCTGCGACATCATCTCAGCCGCTGTTCTCTCGTCGGTGAGGGCCTCGCTCCCGCCAAGACCTCGAACGTTGAAGCCCCCAGTGAATGTGTGGAGGTGGGGGATTTGACGTGAGGCGACCGCGGTAATGGATCCGCTGTCCATGCCTCCGGAAAGATAGCTTCCCACGGCCACCTCGCTCATGAGTTGGCGACGAACAGCCTCCTCAAAGCGTTCGCGGACACCATTCACGTAAAACGCCTCACCCTTGTCGGCCCCAGTGCTGAAGGTCGGTTGCCAGTATCTGGCGGTGCGCGGTGCGTGGCCGGTCGATGCCGTCATTATCGACCCAGGGGCTAGCATGCGGACACCTTGGAACAGTGTCCGGTCGCTGTAGAGGTTCTGGAAGGTGAGGTATTCAGTGACTGCGTCGAGATCGAGGGCCACTTGGAACCCTGGGAGCCCGAGGAAAGCCTTTATTTCCGATGCGAAAGCAAGGACACCGTCGACGAACGTGTAATAGAGGGGCTTGATTCCGAAGCGGTCGCGGGCAACGAGAAGGCGCCCATCTCCGAACCGACGATCCCAGATTGCGAACGCAAAGATACCGTTGAAGTGTTGGACGCAATCGTCGCCATACTCTTCATAGGCGTGGATGATGACCTCGGTATCTGTTGCGGACCTGAACCGGTGTCCCCGCTTCACCAGCGTCTCTCGAAGAGACTGGAAGTTGTAGAGTTCGCCGTTGTAGACAATCCCGATCCTGCCATCTTCGCTGAACAATGGCTGCCGGCCGGCACTGCTCAGGTCGATGATCGCGAGGCGGCGGTTCGCAAGCGCGACCGCGCCATCGATGAGATACCCGTCAGAATCGGGTCCCCGATGCGCAATCAAATTACCCATTGCCGTCAGGGTCTGGCGAACGCGGCCGGGGTCCCGCCCATTGGACTGGCCTGACGGGTCGTAAGTGCCTGCAATGCCACACATCGGACTGGTTGTCGGCTTTCCGGCATGGCTCGACGGATCGGCCTTCCGAGGTTTGTACGAAGGGCTGGCACCTTCAATCTGGGTGGTCGGCTAGCCGTTGCTACACTCCCGCGGGCGGTTTCGACGCGCGCAACGCAGTTTGCCGATGGGTCGCTTACGAACGGAGGCGGGAGTGCAACTGGCAGGTAAACGGTTCCTGGTGACCGGCGGCGGCGGATTCATCGGTCGCTACGTCGTGCAGGACCTCCTCGAGGCCGGTGCACACGTCCGGGTCATGGAGTTGCCGGGTCGCGGTGACGTGCTTGTCTCTCACGCTAGGCCGTCTGACCAGCTTGAACTGTTTGGTGGCAATCTCACCCTACCGGACGACTGCCGCCGTGCCTGTGACGGTATTGACGGTGTCTTCCACATGGGTGTGCTTGCCTTGAACCCGTCGGGACAGGATCCGCGACGCTGCGTCGAAGTCAACGTCAACGGGACGTTCAATGTTTTCGAGGCGGCGCGGGATGCTGGCGTGTCGAGGATCGTCTTCTCTTCGGCGTCATCGGTCTATGGTGACACCCTTGCGGTAATGGATGAGGCACACCCGCTCAATTCCCGCCACATCTACGGAGCTTCGAAAATTGCCGGTGAGGCGTTCCTCCGTGCATTCGGGGGCATGTTCGGGATCAACTGGGTAGCACTCCGCTACATGAATGTCTATGGCCCGAATGCCGGGTTCGGCCTTGTCAATGCCGTCCTCAAGCGGATCGCATCTGGACAGGCGCCACAAATCAACGGCGATGGGTCCCAGTCGTTTGACTTCGTGTACGTCAGTGATGTTGGTGGCGCGACGGTTCGAGCCATGGCGAGTGACGTCACTGATGAGGCATTCAATGTGGGTAGTGGTGAGGAACGGACGGTCAAGGACGTCACCCTGTCCCTGCTCGAGCTAACGGGGTCGGATCTTAAGCCGGACTACCGAGACGTGTCGGTCCCGATGATCCGCCGAGTAGGTTCTAGCGAGAAGGCCTCACGCCTGCTTAATTGGCGCGCGGGCGTGAACCTCACCGAAGGGCTGCGACGGGTCGTTGCCGAACAGTATTTCGGCAACGCGGGTTCATAAGTTGGCAACTCCGTAGGGTTCGGACGAATGGGAAGGGTCCGCAATGAAGGTTCTCGTCACCGGCGCGACTGGTTTCGTTGCATCCCACCTGATCCCGGCGTTGCTCACCTACGGCCACGATGTGGTTGCGTGTGGGCATGATGACCGCCGCCTTGCCAAATATCCAGTGGCGTCGCGCTGCGTCGTCGATCTTCGTGATCGCAACCTGGCCGGGCATTTGCCGACGCGGATCGATGCCGTGATCCACCTTGCCCAAGCGAATGTTGGCTTTCCTGACGCGTTTGCAGATCTCTGGGAGGTCAACGCGGGAAGCACCGCCCGCCTGCTTGATTGGGCGCGTCACGCAGGCGCGACGTCGTTCGTGTTCGCGTCGACCGGATCCGTGTACGGGCCAGGGGAACGCCCGTGGCATGAGGACGACCCGGTCGTTGGTGGGGGTGCGTACGCGGCGACCAAGGTGGCTGCGGAACGGATTGTTGGCGCGTTCACTGCCCACATGTCCACGGTCACCCTCCGACTTTTCGGTCCGTACGGTGTGGGCCAGCGGGCACGTCTTGTTCCTTGACTGGTGGGGCGCGTCCTGCGGGGGGATGCCGTATCGCTCCGAGAAGGTGGGCGCCCGCGGATCAACCCGGTCTGGATCAGTGATGTGGTCAAGGTTTTCATCGCGTCGCTTGAACTGGGCGGCAACCACACGGTGAACCTCGCCGGAGAGGAGGTCCTGTCAATCCGTGAAATGGCGACGATCGTTGGCGAGGTTGCCGGTCGGGTGCCAGTCTTTGAGGACGTGCCGGGTTTGGCTGGCGGTGATACCGTCGGAGACACCACACGCCTACGAGAACTCTTCGGGAACAGGCAGTTTGTTCCGTTCCGTGATGGCGTCGTCTCGGTCGTTGCCGACGCCCTTGGCGCGCCAAGGTAGGGAGACGTGACCGGAAGGGACGGCGATGGTGCGGATGGGTTCACCCCAGGTGCGAGACAACCGCTCCGAATTCTCCACGTCATCACGTCACTGGCCCGGGGAGGCGCGCAGGCACACCTCCTTGAACTGATCAAGGGACAACGTGCCCTCGGCCATCATGTCGAACTCGCCTATCTCAAAGATGGCGAGATGGTTGCGGACTTCGTGCCCCACGTCGGTTTCCCGATCCCACTTTCCGGTAGCGATGGGCGCGCACAGCCCACGGCCGAGTCGGCAATTGCAACGGTCGGGCGGTTGATGGCCGCAATTTCCGCAATCAAGCCGGACGTCCTTCACACCCACTTGCTAAAGGCGGATGCGTTTGGTGCGGTGTGCGGGTGGTTGTCGCGGGTCGGGCGTCGGCAGGCGAGGCCCCTCGCAATCATCTCAAGCAAGCACAATGATGAGGCACCGTTGAGGCGTCGATGGATTTCGCACGTCCATGGGTTTTTGTCGAGGGCGGACGACGCGGTGATCTGTTGTTCGGATCACGTTGGACGCTATGTCGTGTCGGTGGGAAGGGTTCCTGCGGGGCGTATCCGTCGGATCTATTACGGTATCGATCTGGCGAGGCCAATCGCACTCAGTCCCAACCGGCTCGCCGAGGTGCGTCGCGATCTCGGTCTTCCCGATGGTGCCCCGTTCGTCCTCGCCGTCGGGCGCCTCGATCCGCAGAAGGGATGGCCGATCCTTCTAGATGCGATGGCCCGGGTAATCGGCAGTCGTGACGGGGTCAGGCCGCACTTGGTGATTGTTGGAGGACCGCAACAAGGTGATCCTCAGTACGTAGACGACCTGCGCGCTCGCGCATCGGACCCAGACCTGCTTGGGTACGTCCACTTCGCCGGCGTCCGTCGAGACATTCCTGACCTCATGGCGGCCTGTGATCTCTTTGCGTTGGCGTCGCGTTGGGAAGGGTTTGGACTGGTCTTTGCCGAGGCAATGGCGGCTGCCAAGCCGGTCGTCGCGACGCGGGTGTCTGCGGTGCCCGAAGTCGTTCTGGATGGCGAGACCGGCTTGTTGGTGGAGCCGGATGACGTGGAGGGGCTCGCTTCGGCGCTTGATCGCATCGTGTCCGACGGTGCTTTGCGGGCCCGGATGGGAAGCGCGGGATATCGTCGGGTTCAACGTGAGTTCGGCGCACCGAGGATGGTGCTTGAGACACTCGCGACCTACCGGGAAGTCATTGCTACTCGTTCAAGGTAGGCGTGTGCGTATCGAGACCGTGACACGAGTGACGCGAGTGTTCGCCGGTATGCTCAAGTCCGGGGTGTCCGCAATCGGCCACTCTTTGATTAGGCGAGGTTTCGTTTTCGGATGACGTCGCAACGGGTTTATCTATGACGCGTACAGGTGATGCCATGGCGGAGAGTTTGGTTGCGGGCCACCGAAGCACCGGTAACGGCGAAGCCGACGTGGTGCCGCGCTACACGATTCCGGGCCGAGCACCGTCCGACGTCCGGGATGATGACGTCGGCATCGCGCTCCCGACCGGGGCGCAGGCGTTACTCGAGGCGGAATACGAGAACATGCTCGCGTGCGTGCGATGCGGCCTGTGTCTCACGTCCTGCCCGACGTACGTACTCACAGGCAACGAAAACGAAGGCCCGCGAGGCCGGATTGCGCTTGCTCGAGCCTTGACCGAGGGACGGATCCCTCTCACCGATGAACTGCTCACCCATGAGGACAACTGCCTAGCGTGCGATGCATGTACCGACGTCTGCCCGGCGGGCGTGCGCATGGAACCGATCCAAGTAGCGTTTCGCGCGGCGGTTGAACCGGCCGTGCGTCGTCCGGTGTGGGTGCGCGCGCTGCGAACCGTAGTCTTCGATTGGCTATTCCCGTCAATGCCTCGCTTTCGATTTCTCGTATGGCTGGTCTGGATTTATCAGGTGTCTGGCCTCCGAACGGTGCTTCGCGCTACCGGTGCCTTGCGCCTGATCGGTATGTCCGATGCCGACGCTCTGCTTCCGCCTTTTGTCCCACATTTCCTGATCTCTTCTGGCCAGACCTACCCGCCCGAGGGTGACCGGAGCGATCGGGTCGAAACGGTGGACCTCTTTGCCGGATGCGTCATGTCGACGGCATTGGCTGCGATTGACCACGCCACGGTGCGCGTTCTCCAACGAAGTGGTTGCGCGGTCTCGTGTCCATCCGGACAGGGATGCTGCGGCGCTTTGCATGCACATAGCGGAGATCGGGCCGGTGCGGTCTCGCTTGCCCGGTCAACGATCGCGTCATTCGAGGTCGGTGGCGACCGCCCGGTGATCGTGAACTCGGCCGGATGCGGCGCGATGCTCAAGGAATACGGGCATTTTCTTGCGGATGATCTGGATTGGGCGTCTCGCGCAAAGCGGTTCAGTGCCCGCGTGATGGATGCCTCGGAGTTTCTTGCCACGCGCACGCTTCCGGTGATGCATCCGATCGGTGCGGGTTCGGTGCGGGTGACGTATCAGGACGCCTGTCACCTTTCGCATGCGCAGAAGATCACGTCGCAGCCGCGCGATCTGTTGCGGAGCATTCCTGGTCTCGAACTGACCGAGATGGCCGAACGGTCACTTTGCTGCGGCAGTGCTGGTGTCTACAACGTGACCCACCCGGAGACTGCCCGGGAGCTGGGTTCCCGAAAGGCAGAGTCGATCATCGCGACTGGCGCCGAGGTCGTCGTCACGGCAAACCCTGGGTGTTACTTGCAACTGCGTGCTCGCCTTCGGGCAACTGGGTCGAAAACCGAAGTCCGGCACATCATGGAACTTCTTGATGCGGCATCCTCGCCGGTTGTCGCCCGATGACAATGCTTCGGACCGATGTTGTCACACGGGTGTCGCGGGCCACCCGCGTAGCCATTGCGACCGATTTGCGCCGGTTGGTGACTACGGGGGATGTGCTTGACGCTGGGACCGATCTGGAGGTCTATGGGTACGACGCATCGTTCCTCACGCAGTTGAAGCCGGTTGTCCCGGATGTCGCGGTAATCGCGCGTTCGGAGGCCGATGTCATTGCGGTGATGCGCTACGCCAATGAACACCGGATCCCGGTGACCCCACGGGGGGCCGCCAGCGGGTGTGGCGGCGGGTGTGTTGCGCTCCGAGGCGGGATTGTCCTCGCTCTGAATGCCATGAACCGGGTGATCGAGATTGACGGTCCCAACGGTCAGGTGATCTGTGAACCGGGTGTCGTGCACGCCCGGCTCAACGAATTAGTCGCGCCGGATGGCCTGATCTTTCCACCTGATCCAGGATCCAGCCGGATGGCGACTGTCGGTGGCATGGCATCCACGAACGCCCACGGCGTCCGCGCGGTGAAGTACGGACCGACGAGTTCGTGGGTGCTTGGGCTGACGGTTGTCTTGCCGAATGGTGACGTGATTGAGACCGGATCGGTTGGCAGTCGCGCAAAGCAGTCGGCGGCCGGCTTGGAGTTGACGAAACTGTTCGTGGGTGCTGAAGGCACGCTGGGAGTCATCACGCGCCTGAGGTTGAAGCTGCTGCCACGGCCGAAGGCACGCGCAATGGTCTTTGCGGTCTTCGATGTTCTCGAACGGGCGGGCGAGGCGGTCCAGGCAGTCTACCGGTCTGGCATATCACCATCGGCAATCGAAATCCTCGACTCCCGGTCTTTGCGGGCTGCAAACCTCTACCGTCCCGACCTTGGGTTGCGTGAAGCCGAGGCGCTCCTGCTGTTCGAGGTCGATGGGAACCCGGCAGGTGTCCGTTGGGATGCGGAGCAGATTGCCGAGACCGTGCGGCCGTTGGCAGTCGAGGTGGATTGGTCAGATCAGGAACCACGGATCGCCAAGCTTTGGGAGGCGCGATCGGTCGTTGGGGCGGCGGTCGGGGCGCTTCGACCCGGTAGCACGCGGGCGTATGCAGGTGAGGATATCTGTGTCCCGTTGTCGCGCATTCCGGAGACATTGCGGGGTATCCAGGAGCTGAGTGTGAAGTACGACGTCCCAGTCGCCACGTACGGGCATATCGGGGGTGGAAGCCTGCATCCAGCGGTACTCGTCAACGGGCGCGACCCGGATGATGTCAGGCGCGTCATTGCGCTGACCGATGCGATCCATCACCTCGCACTTGACCTGGGCGGGACAGTGACGGGCGAACACGGTGTCGGTGCGGCACGCGCACCGTACATGACACGGGAACATGGCGCGGCTCTAGAGACGATGCGCCAGATCAAGCGTGCCCTCGACCCGCACGGGATCATGAACCCGGCCACGATCTTCCCCGAGGACGTTCCCCCCACACCAGCACTCGATGCCTCACTGGTCACTGGTGGCATGTGACCCGCCAACCAGAACCGGTGGCCCCGGCCCCGGTCCGGGTCTTGATGGTGATGGAAGCCACGATCGGGGGTACCAAGCGCCACCTCCTGGAACTCGCCTACGGTCTGCGTCAACTGGGGTGCGACGTCTCCATCGCCTGTCCGCGTATCCGAGACGAGTCCCATGGAGATACTTCATTCTGGGATGACGTGTCTCGTGCGGGAATTCCGGTCAGCGAACTGCCAATGGAACGCGGGGTCTGGTCCCTAGCGAACATCGTGGCCGTGCGACGCTTGGCAGGCCTCCTGCATGGTGATCGATATGACGTGATCCACGCGCACTCATCGATCGGTGGGGCGGTGGCACGCGTTGCCTCGCAAGTTGTCCCTCGCTCTCGTCGCCCGATGGTGGTGTACACGCCCCATGGTTTCGCGTTCCTCGCAGGGGGTGTGGTCAGACGCACAGTATTTCGATTGATCGAACGCCTTCTCGGGTTGGTGACCGACCGCATGATTGCCGTGTCGCCGACCGAGGCCGATGTTGCGGTGGAGCATGGCGTGGTGGGGCGTGACCGGGTGGTGGCGATCCCGAACGGCGTCGATCCTTCGGTGATGCCGGGACCGGAACACCGGGACGATGTCCGTGCGCGTGAGGGATGGGGACATGCCCCGGTCGTGATGACGGTGGCGCGGATGACACCCCAGAAGGATCCCGGGACGTGGTTGCAGGTGGCGGCGAGGATTGCGGCGGCACGCGATGATGTGAGGTTCGTGTGGGTATGGGGTGGTGACCAGCAGGAAATGGTCAGGGCTGAGGCAACGAGGCTTGGCCTGAGTGGACGGATTGATTTCCTGGGCTATCGCGAGGATGCGCGTGAGCTTGTCTCGGCGTCCACGGTCTTTCTGCTGACATCGCGCTTTGAGGGTTTGCCGTATGTGCTTGTGGAAGCCCTCGCAATGCAGGTTCCGGTGGTGGCAACAGATGTCACGGGGAACCGCGATGTCGTCCGGCACGGGGTGACCGGTCTCCTTGCGCCGGTCGGAGATGTGGAAGCCCTGACCGGTCATGTGCTGTCGCTTCTCGATGATCGTGAACGCGCGGTTGCTCTTGGATTGGCCGGGAAAAGGGATGTCGAAGATCGATTTTCCATCGCCCAGATGGTTGCCCGCACGTTGGCGACATACCGTGACGTCATGCACGAGAAACCCAAGCGACGATAGTCGGCCAGCTTCTGGACGGGCAAGGGATTGCGCGGGTGCGTGCATCTGAACAACCCCACCCCCCGTTGATGGACAATAGCGGAAGGGGCGCTGTTCGCGTCCCTCCCTGCACGGGGCAGAGAGACGACACCTGATGTTGAGGCATGTGACCAATTGGTGGTCAGCGGGTCTCCTGGTCACTGATGCCGTCCTGACGTGCCTTGCGCTATTCGTTGCCGACTGGGGCAGACATGAAATGCCCATTGGCGATGAGGTGGTGCCAGGTTGGTTTATCAAGCCGCCGGTCTACCTTGCGGTCATCGTGCTCTGGCCGGTTGCCTTGCGGGCATTCGGCGCGTACGACACGCATCGGACCCGGTCGCTGATTGATGAGATTGGGGTAGTGGTGCCCGGCATCGCCGTGGCGTCACTGGCTCTTGTGGGGTTCTTCTACGTTTTCGAGTTCCGTTTCATCTCCCGGTTGCTCCTGGCGTATTTTGTCGGACTTGATCTGGTGATCCTGGTCAATCTGCGCTTGTTTGCCCGCCTGCTGATGACATGGCTTGCATCAGGTGGGCGCGCCGGTAGCCGTGTCCTGATCATTGGCGCAGGTCCGGCCGGACGGGAAGTCGCATCGCTGATGGCATCGCGACCTTGGGCAGGGCTTGCGGTCGTCGGGTTTCTCGACGATACCCAGGCAACCGAAGTCGACGGTCATCCGATCCTCGGATCGACCTCCGATGCTGCAAAGGTTGTCGCCGACCGTCACGTTGACGAGGTGATTGTTGCGCTGCCTCCAGAGCGGCATGAACAGACGGTGCGCGTAGCGCTTTCCCTGCTACCACTTCCGGTGCGCGTTCGCATCGTGCCCGAACGGTTCAACATGATTGCGGCTCGTGCCCGCATTGAGGACTTCTGGGGCGTACCGCTGATTGGCATCCGTGACCCGGCAATCACTGGCATGGATCGGGTGGTCAAGCGTCTCTTCGACCTGGTTATCGCGGGTATCGGCGTCGTGCTGCTTGGTCCGGCAATCATCGTAGTTGGGGTTGCCATCGCCCTCGATAATCCCGGACCGGCATTTGTCGGATTGCCAAGGGTGGGGGAGAATGGCCGTCAATTTCGCATGTGGAAATTCAGGACGATGCGGGTCGGTTCTGAAAGCCAGCAGCATCTGAAGCGCCGCGCTGACCCGCGCGTGACGCGCTTGGGTCGGTTTCTGCGTCGATGGTCCCTTGATGAAATTCCGAATCTTTTCAATGTTCTGATGGGTGAGATGAGCCTTGTCGGTCCGCGGCCCGAACAGCCGTGGATTGTCGAAAAGTACGAACCATGGCAGCGCAAGCGGTTCGCTGCGCCCCCGGGCATGACGGGATGGTGGCAGATCAATGGTCGCAGTGACCGTCCTCTTCACGAAAACGTCGAATACGACCTCTATTACATCCAGAATTACTCACCGTGGCTCGACGTGGTGATCCTGTTGCGGACGGTTCCGGTGGTCCTGCGGGGACGGGGTGCGTTCTGACACGGCTAGTACAGACGGCTGCGGGCCGTTGACCCACAGTCGCTTGGTAGTGCAGGGCCACCCACCGTTTTGTGGTGGGGTCCACCCCGGATAGTCGCCGGGTTGTCAGCGGACGCCGAGTTTCCGGGACAACGCCGAACGGCGCTTTGGAGGCGGTTCCGGCGGACCCCACCTGATCCGTTCCGACCCCAGGACCACGGTGTCACCAGTCTTGATGCCGAGTTCGTCAAGGGATGCGATCACGCCGAGTTGGCGGAGACGCTGCTTGAGGTACGCCTGTCCGGCGATCAGGTGGACGTCGATCATTGCCACAAGGCGGTCAATAGGTTCGCCCGACACGATGAACCCATCGTTGGTCTTCTCGACGTGGAAGTCGCGCGCGCGGTCACGCGGGGCCGGGGTATAGCGTTCAAAGCCGGGACCGACGGCAAAGCTGTCGACATCGGCCTGTCGGGCGTCCGCCTCGGCCTGGTTCATGGCGTTCAGGCGGATGATGACCGCCCTGAGGACGTTGTCGACACCTTCACGGGTGGCAGCGGACAGCGGGAAGACGGGAATCCCGAGTGATGCCATCTCGGCCCGGAACTCTGGCCATGCCTCCTGTGCCTCGGGGAGGTCGAGCTTGTTTGCGAGGACAATCTGCGGTCTGGTCGCCAACGCTTCCGAATATCGCTGCAGTTCCGTGTTGATCCGGTGGAAGTCACCGATTGGGTCGGCTCGACCATCCACGCCTGCGACATCGATGATGTGCAGGAGGAGGCGGGTGCGTTCGATGTGCCGAAGGAACTGGAGACCGAGACCGGCGCCATCGCTGGCACCCTCAATGAGACCGGGGATATCCGCGAGGACGAAACTGTCGTCGGCAAACCCGACCACGCCGAGGTTCGGTTCGAGGGTCGTGAACGGATAGGCAGCAACTTTTGGACGGGCGGCGGATACGGCTGCAAGGAAGGACGACTTCCCGGCATTTGGGTAGCCCACCAGGCCGACGTCGGCAATGACCCGCAGTTCAAGGGCCACGTCGCGCTTTTGGCCGGGTTCGCCACGTTGGGCGAATTCTGGTGTCTGATGGGTCGCGGTCTTGAAGTGGGTGTTGCCAAGTCCGCCTCGGCCACCACGCGCAATGAGGACGCGTTGCTTTGGTTCGGTGACATCACCAAGGAGTTCACCGTTGGCGGCATCGTGCACGACAGTGCCGAGGGGAACACGGATGACCGTGTCCTGTCCGGCGCGACCATGGCTGTTACGCCGTCCGCCTCCGGTGCCGTCCGGTGCGACGAAGTGTCGCTTGAACCGGAAGGAGATGAGGGTGTTCTGGTTGGGGTCGCCTTCGAGGTAGATGCTGCCACCACGCCCGCCATCGCCGCCGTCTGGACCGCCGAGTGAGACGTACTTTTCCCGGCGCATGTGCATGGCGCCGTCGCCACCGTTCCCGGCTTTCAGGCTGATCGTTGCGTGGTCGTAAAACATGGTGCCTCAGTCGGACGCAGCGAGCGCCTCCGTAAAGGGTATACGCCACGTCTCGGAATTGGCCGCGCTTCGCGCAAAGGGATTGTGCGGCGGCCTCGGCGGCGTTATCCTCCTCTGAGGAGAGGATGGAGGCTTTCGATTCTATCTCTCCGCAGCGTCGGCTGATCGTGTCACCTGCAACCGGGCGAGGTGCCCGTTGCCGAGATTGAAGCCATGCCCGATGCCACCGTGATTGCGACGCCACTTCCAGCGATTGAGAACGAACCGGATGCGTCGCGTCGCCTGACGACGCTTGATGACCTTCTGGGGCGGTTGCGTGCCTACTTGCCACCGAACTCTGACCTGGGAATCGTTGAGCGGGCATACGAGTACGCAGCCAAGGCCCATTCAGGCCAGAACCGTGGTTCGGGCGAGCCATATATCCAGCATCCACTGGAGACCGCACTGCTCCTGGCTGATCTGCAGCTTGATCGAGCAACGATTGCGGCGGCGCTTCTGCACGACGTCATCGAGGACACTGGCGTCACCTTTGACGCACTGTGTGACGCATTTGGCATCGAAGTTGCCCGGCTGGTCGATGGTGTCACCAAACTGTCCAGGATCCATTGGAACAGTCTTGAGGAACAGCAGGCCGAAAACCTTCGCAAGATGTTCCTGGCGATGGCCGAGGACATTCGTGTTGTCCTGATCAAGTTGTGCGACCGTCTGCACAATGTGCGAACCCTCGGTGGCAAGCGTCCCGATGCGCGTCACCGTATCGCCCGGGAAACACTCGAGATCTACGCGCCTCTGGCCCACCGTCTTGGCATTTGGCAGGTCAAGTGGAAACTCGAGGATGCTGCGTTCTATCACCTCGAGCCCGAGCACTATCAGGACCTGAAGCGTCTCCTCAACGATACCCGGCGGGCGCGCGAGGCGCATGTTGAGGAATGCATCGAGTCAATCCGCGACCACTTGGCAAAGACCGGTATTGCCTCGGAGATCACTGGCCGGCCCAAGCACATCTATTCGATCTACAAGAAGATGGAGCGGACAGGCCGTAGTTTCGACCAGTTGTACGATCTTCTCGCGCTTCGGGTTGTGGTGGCCACGGTCCCGGAGTGCTACGCCGCGCTCGGCATCGTCCACAGCCTCTGGCCGCCAGTGCCCGGGCAGTTCGACGACTACATCGCGATGCCGAAGGGCAACATGTACCAATCGCTGCACACGGCAGTGGTAGCGCGCACGGGACGTTTCCTCGAGGTTCAGATCCGGACGCATGATATGCACCGGATTGCCGAACACGGCATTGCGGCTCACTGGCGGTACAAGGAAGGCAGTCAGCCGGATACCCAGTTCGAGGCGAAACTTGCGTGGTTACGGCAGTTGATGGCGTGGCAACAGGAACTCTCGACGGCGCAGGAATTCGTCGAGACCGTCAAGATGGATATCTTCCAGGATCAGGTGTTTGTCTTCACCCCTCGCGGTGAGGTCAAGGACTTGCCGGCTCGGGCAACACCGTTGGATTTCGCCTACCGGATCCATACTGATGTGGGCCACCGATGCATTGGCGCCCGTGTCAACCAGAAATTGGTTTCCCTTGACTACGAACTCAAGAACGGTGACATCGTCGAAATCCTGACCACCAAGTCATCGCACGGCCCAAGTCGCGACTGGCTGACGGTTGTCCGAACAAGCCATGCGCGGGAAAAGATCCGCCAGTGGTTCAAGCAGCAGCAGCGCGCGGAGAACATCATTCGAGGGCGCGACGTATTGGAGAAGGAACTCAAGCGCCTCGGGCTTGGTGGCATCAGTTCCGTTGCCGAGACACAGCTTGAGACCACGGCTACCCAGCTCAACTTCCAGTCGCTCGACAGTCTCCTGGCGGCAATCGGGTACGGTGGCGTCGGACTGCAGACAGTCATCGGGCGCCTGGGGCTGCGTTCGGTACCTGAACCAGCGTTCATCGACCTGCCGGAAGTTGCACCGGCGACCGGTGCCAACTCGACTGGGGCGGTGCAGGTCATGGGGGTGGGAGATCTTCTTACGCGCATGGCCCCCTGTTGCAAGCCCGTTCCCGGCGACCGGATCATCGGGTTCATCACCAGGAACCGTGGTATTACGATCCATCGTCAGGACTGCCACAATGTGCTTGCGGAAGATGAACCAGACCGTCTGGTAGCCGTCGACTGGGGACGCAGCGGTGGTCAGAACTATCCGGTGACGGTGCGGGTCGAAGCGTTTGACCGGCCGGGTCTTCTGCGAGACGTTGCTGCCGTGGTGGCTGAGGAAAAATTGAACATCACCGGTTCACAGGTCACCGTCGATGCCCAGGAGGGGATCGCGACGATCATGACCACGGTGGAACTCGGAAGCCTCGCACAATTGAGCCGGCTACTGACCCGCCTTGAATCCATTAAGGCGGTGCGTAACGCCAGTCGGGAGACCCGAGGTAATGTTGCCCACGTGCCGGCGACCTTGCGCGACCGGGTGAACTAGCAACCCCGGCATGCCAGTTGTGTCGCACCGGTTTTGACTTTCACTTGACGGGCCGATCCCCCAACAACCCCGACACGGGACCTCCGTGCCGGGGTTTGGTGTTCAGGAGAGGTCGGGCGAACTGGTGATCGCACCCCGTGAGGCACTTCCCACCTGGGCCATGTATTTCGCAAACACCCCATTGGTGTAGCGGGGTGCGGGGCGCTTCCATCCGGCCATGCGTGCCGCGATTTCGGCATCCGAAACTGCGATGTCCATGGTTCGTGCCTTGAGATCGATGGTCACGATGTCGCCGTCACGCATGGCGGCAATGGGGCCACCGAGGGCGGCTTCGGGTGACACATGCCCGACCATGAACCCGTGAGTGCCACCGCTGAAGCGACCGTCGGTTATCAGGCTGACCGACGCACTGAGGCCGGCACCGTTGATCGCGCCAGTCACGCTAAGCATCTCGCGCATTCCCGGACCGCCCCGCGGTCCTTCGTAGCGGATCACGACCACGTCTCCCGGGTGGACCTTGCCACCGGTCACGGCTGCCATGGCCTCTTCTTCGCGTTCGAAGACCCGCGCCGGTCCCTGATGAAATGTCCGGTCGTAGCCAGCCACCTTGATCACGGCACCTTCGGGGGCAATGTTGCCCTTGAGGATGACGATGCCCCCGGTCTCCTTGAGTGGCTTGTCCACGGTGACCACGACTTCCTGGCCGGGCATCTCGATGGCCTTGGCCGCCTCTTCGGCGAGGGTGTGGCCGGTCACGGTCAGGCACGAACCGTCAAGTTTGCCGCCCTCGATGAGGCGCTTGGCGACCAATTGGATGCCGCCGGCGTTATCGAGATCGACCGCAACGAAGCGTCCGCCTGGCTTGAGGTCGCAGATGAGCGGTGTCTGGTGACTGATCTCGTTGAACTCATCGAGGGTCAACTCGAAACCGGCTTCGTGGGCCATGGCTGGCAAGTGGAGTACCGCATTGGTTGACCCGCCGGATGCACAGACACCGGCGATGGCATTCTCAAAGGCGGCCTTGGTGGCAATGTCACGCGGGCGCACGCCACGTCGGAGGACGTCCATGACCAGGTGGCCAGCGTCAACGCCTACTTGGTTCTTGCGCTTGTCCACTGCGGGAACACTGCCGCTGCCTAGCGGGGCGAGACCAAGGAACTCCAGGGCCATTGCCATGGTGTTCGCGGTGTACTGGCCCCCACACGCGCCAGCGCCAGGGATCGCGCAGTTCTCGATTTCATCGAGGTCTGCATCGGACATCTTCCCTGCGGAATGGGCACCGACGGCTTCGAACAGGTCGATGATCGTGACGTCCTTGCCTCTGAACCGCCCGGGTTTGATTGGGCCCCCGTAGAGCAGTACGCCAGGGATGTTCAGTCGAAGCAGTGCCATCGCGCCGGCAGGGATTGTCTTGTCACACCCGACGAGAATGATGAGTGCGTCGAACATGTGGCCGCGCGCGACGAGTTCAATGGAGTCGGCGATCACTTCCCGCGAAACGAGGGACGCCTTCATGCCCTCCGTGCCCATGGTGACGCCGTCGCTGATGGCGATGGTATTCAGTTCCATCGGCGTCCCACCGGCGTCGCGAATGCCCTTCTTGACCTGTTCGGCTAGCGCGCGCAGGCCCCAGTTGCAGGGCATCGTTTCAATCCACGAGTGCGCCACGCCGACGATTGGCCGGCTCAGGTCTTCGTTGGTGAAACCGATGGCATGCAACATTGCCCGGGCGGCAATGCGGTCGCGGCCATCCAGCTGGATCCGGCTTTGATGCCGTGGATCTGTGACCAGGTCAAGAGGTGGTTTGGCGTCGCCGGTCGTTGGCGCGGTTCCCATGGTCGGGGTCTCCTTGCGATGTCTGGCCCGGCGTTGATTCCGGCGTCCGCGATTCTACGGTGCGGGCCTGCGCTTCGCGAACCGGCGGGGCGAGAAGTCGCGCCAGAGCGGTGTTGGCGGGTTCCGGTTCCCACGACCAAGCCGACCGGCCGTTTCGAAGGCTGACCCGCAGGCGACCCTGTCGGCGACGGAGGGCACGTAGCACGGTCACTACGTGTTCCGGGCTTGCCTTGAGTAGGGACTCCATTTCCTCGACGGTTGAGGGACGGGCGCGCAATGCCTCGCGCAGAATGCGGACTAGTCGACGGATGTCGGACGCCCCTTGAACATTCGGGTCAGTCGGGCGCACAGGAGCGGTACCCGACCCCTCGGACCGTCTCGATGATCTTTGGGTTTCCAGGATCTTCCTCGAGTTTCTCGCGGAGCCACCGGATGTGCACGTCCACCGTGCGCATGTCCCCGGAGAATTCGCTGCCCCACGCCCGTGCGAGCAGGTGATCCCGCGTAAAGACCTGACCAGGGTTCCTCATGAGGCATGCAAGGAGGTCGAACTCGCGGGGCTTGAGCGCGACGTTGGTCCCGTTTCTCGTGACGCGACGTTGCGCGGGGTCGAGCGTGATGGGTCCGAGAGTCATTGGGCGTTGGGCTGACGCTTCGTCCGTGCGGCTCTGGCTTCGCCGGAGCATTGCCTTGACGCGCGCGACTAGTTCGCGCATCGAGAACGGCTTGGTCACGTAGTCGTCAGCACCGATTTCAAGTCCGACGACACGGTCAAGCTCTTCGGTGCGTGCAGTCAACATGATGATTGGAGTGTTCTGTAGCAGTGCCGAGGGCGAACTCCTGATTGCCCGGCACACATCCAATCCAGTCAGCCGTGGAAGCATCACATCGAGGACAATCAGATCTGGTGGGTCGCGTCGTGCGGTTTCAAGACCGGTTTGCCCATCGGTGGCGGTGACCACTTCGTAGCCTTCCTTGCGAAAGCTGTAGCTGACACTCGTGATGATCGCGGGTTCGTCTTCGATGACTAGGATTTTTGATCCCATGTGAGGTATGGTACCGATCACGGCAGCGGTCTCCCTGATGGCGGTGTTGCGGATACGCCACCCCCGATTGTGATGCTCTGAGGTAACGGCAGGTTCATGTCGCTGTTACATTGCTTGCATACCATTCCCCTATCGTTTGGTCCACAGCACCGGTTTCGGATCGGTTGTTACCGGAACCGCGCGCTGCGGACTGGCCTTTGGAGTACCTGCCATGGCGCGTCAGCCCGATATTCGCAAGGCGTATCACTTTGAGCTTGCCCAGCTTGGAGATCAAATCCTGACCATGGGCAGCATGGTTGACAAGGCCCTTGAGCGGTCGATGGATGCGTTGGCGCGACGTGACGTCGATCAGGCCAGGCAAGTCGTCGCTGACGATTCCTTTATTAATGCCAAGCGGATGGGCATTGAGGATGGGGCAGTCATCCTCTTGGCCACGCAACAGCCGATGGCTTCCGACCTCCGGTTCATAACCAGTGTCGAACACATTGCGACTGATCTCGAGCGGATGGGTGACCACGCACGCAGTATTTCGCGACTAAGCGTGAAGTTGTGCGCCGAACCTCCGATGAGATCGGTTAATGAGTTCCCGCGCATGGTTGCGTCATGTCGTCAACGGTTGCGACTCGCCCTCGATGCGTTCATAGAACGTGATGCCGACAAAGCACTTGCCTGTGCGAGGCAAGATTCCGAGCTTGACCAGTTGCAGGACGATGTCTACGACTTGATGCTTTCCACGATGGAGAAGGATGGAAGTACGATCGTTCGGGCGACGTATCTCTTGTGGATTGCGCACAACCTCGAACGCGTTGGGGATCACATTACCAATGTATGCGAGCGGGTCATCTATCTCGCCAAGGGGCGACGTGAAGAGCTTGACGAGGAGTAATTCCTCGTTGGTGCCATGATCGTGACCACCGCCAATCACAAAAATGGTTCATTGTGAAAATCGACCTTCACGTGGTTGTCGGCGCGCTGATTTCGGTGACGTGGTTTGTCGGTCAATGGTTCCTGTCCGCGGTGGGGCGCGCGCCCGGCGCTGACCCGCTCCCAATGGCGATGTCGGATCCTGCGTGGGCGCTCCTGACCGGTTCGGTTGGTCTTGCGCTCGGAGCCTTCGGTGCGTTCGTTGTCTACCGAACCGACCAGGGGAGGCAAGCGGCGGCGCGCGAGGCGTTCGCCGTGTCGGCACGCCAGTTGCGTCAGTCAGTTCGGTATGCCGTCGAGGCGACATCACCCGATCTCATGTACTCGGATGCGCCTGCGTCCGCCTTGGTCGCATCTCGGTTGCCCGAGGAGGCTGAACCACTTGCCGAGGCACTTGTCGATGTTGCGCTCACCTTGGAGACGCACCGCGAAAGTGTCGCCCGGGAGCGGGTCCGTGTCCGGCAGACGCTCGCGTCGATTGCCGAAGGCCTGATCATTTCATCGGAAGAAGGAAGGGTGGCGGCTGTCAATCCCGAAGCAGCACGTCTTCTGGACCTGCCGGGAGATGGTTCGTCACTGGTGGGGCAGAGCCTGGTGACCGCGGTTCGGGATTACGAGGTCACTGAAACGCTCATCAAGGCAATTGAAACCCGGGGCCCGGTGACGAGACACGTGCGACTGTCGCCATTCTCGACGATGGGTGAACCCTCCATGGCTCGACGCGCGACAAGCGTTCGCCTCGTCAAGGTGTCGGCCGTCCCGTTCGCGTCTCAAGGTCGTTTGCCGTCCGACGTCGGGGTTGGGTCAAGCCGGCGCACGTCTGGTGTGGGGGCCGGTGTGATCTTTCTTGAAGATGAGACCGAACTGCGCCGGTCCGAGAGCATTCGCAGGGATTTCGTCGCCAACGTGTCGCACGAGTTGCGGACACCCCTCGCTTCGCTGAAGGCGCTTGTCGAGACGCTTGAGGAGGGCGCGCTTGACGACCCTCCGGCGGCACGCGAGTTCCTCAGGCTGATGCATGTCGAGGTCGATAGCCTCACCCAACTGGTGTTCGAGTTGCTTGAGCTATCGCAAATCGAATCCGGTCAGGCCGAGATGGAAAAGCGCCCGGTGGCGCCGATCACACTGCTTGAGACGGCCTACCGGAGGCTTCGCACGCAGGCAACGCGGGCGGGTATCGATCTTCGGTTGGCAGCAGAACACGCGCTCCCGATGATCAGTGCCGATCCCATGCGAGTTGGACAGGTGTTGCTCAATCTCCTCCAGAATGCCATCAAGTTCACTCCTGAAGGTGGGGTTGTCACACTCACGGCCTCGCGAGACGGCGGGGGCATTCGGTTCGGTGTGACCGATACCGGCATCGGGATATCCCGTGAGGACCTCACCCGGTTGTTCGAACGGTTCTTCAAGGTGGACCAATCACGCGCGTCAGGCGGAACTGGCCTCGGTTTGGCAATCGCCAAGCACCTCGTGCAGGCCCACGGGGGGGTGATTGGTGCATACAGTCTTGGAGAAGGTCACGGGTCAACCGTCTGGTTTGTCCTGCCTCAGAGTGGCGAAGGTGCCGCACTCGTCAACCAGAAAGCGCAAGTCGCAAGTCAGACCCGCGGGGCGCTCGCCTCTGGTGATGATGGTGATGGAACACCATCGATTGCGGTACCGGGCGTGCCGGCGACCCCAGCCACGCCGTAGGTGACAAGGTAGCCGACAAGCGGTTCGACGTCCTCGCGGGTCGATGCCCCGTCGAGAAGTAGTGCTTCAAGGATGTCCTGCGTCAACCCGAGTTGGTGCTCGAGGTCGTCCGACAGCAAGTCGGTGTGAAAGGCGTTTCGATCGGCGCGTGGATCGTTGACGTACGCGAGGATTGCATCCAGCAGTCCCGGTGTATCAACCTGTATGCGGACCAATCCACTCATCTGCGCCCCCATAAAACGCGATATCGCACCGACGCCTTCGCAGACGGGGCCCGTGCGGTATCGAGAGTGAACGTGTTTCGGTTGCGGTTAGAGTGCGCGGAGGGCGGCGAGCTCAGGTTCGATACCCGCCCAGTCGGCCGGAGACGCCTCTACGTGTGCGCTCCTGACAATCCCGTGGCTGTCGATGATGAACGTTGCTCGGTGGTTCGGAAGTTGGCCCTCATCGACGTTTACTGCGAACAACTTGACAAGCTGATGCCGGAAGTCGCTCAGGAGGAGGATGTGGTCGTCCGGGTCACACCCCTTCTTGAAGGCCTTCTGGGACGGGGAATGATCGGTGCTGACGCCTATGATCTTGGCCCCGAGCGCATCGAATTCTGCAATGTGCTGCGCATGACCGCTGATCTGCCGTTCGCACGTTCCGGTGAAGCACTTCGGGAAGAAGAACAGGACGACAGCCTTGCCCCGGTAGTCACTGATGGAATGCATCTTGCCATCGGTCCCCATGAGGGAAAAGTCCGGGGCGGCATCACCTACTTTAATCATTGCCATGTCCTTGTGAGAAATGAGTTGAAGAGGACCGGGGTTGAGTCAGCCCCGCTCAGCGGAAGGCCGGAAGATTTGCGTGCCCGTTGGTCAGTGGATCGGCTTGCCGGCGTTCTTCCACGCAGTCGTTCCGCCTTCCATGATCTTTACGTTCGTGAACCCCATGTCATGGAGGACCTTGGCGGCGAGTGATGCCTGTCCGCCCGCGCCGCATGTCGTGATGATCGGAGTGGAACGATCCTGGAGGCGGGCGTCCCGGTAGTGTTCGGGCAATTCGGTATCTGCACGTAACGGAAGCAGGCCGAGAGGAATGTTGATCGAACCGGCAACGGCGTTCCCGTGAGAATCTTCTTCCTGACGCACATCGATGACGATGGTCTCAGGGTGCGAAGCCATCTGGGCCTCGGCGTGATCGATGCTGATCATCGGGGCAACGGCGCGCCCCTCGGCGACGAGGTCCTTGAAGGTCTTGGCCATTGTTTTTCCTTTCAGGTGGAGACGGACGTGGATTGCCTGTGGTCGGGTTTTCGGGTGCGTCCGCACCCCCAACGGTAGAGACTACCGAGTGAACCGGGTGAACGCCAACCCCGGGAAACGGCGGGTGGGCAACAATCAGCTTCCCGGAGGCCGGAGGCTCCCATCGCGTAGGCGCTCCCCTACCATTGCCCCACTCGGGATGGCCTCCGCCCCGCGTCCCTCAACCACGAACGAAGCGACGCAGTTTGCAAACTGCGCGGCCGTTTCGATGTCCCTCGTCTCCCCAAAGCGAATCAGGAAGGCGGTGGCGAATACATCGCCGGCACCGGTTGGGTCGACTTCCTCGACGTCGTAGGCCGGGAAGCGTCGACGCGTTCCGTGCTGCCAGACAACGCAACCATGACGGTTCTCGGTCACCACGGCGAGGCGGGCGCGTGTCGCGTACTCCTCGACGAGAACCATATCTCCGCCGAGGTCTTCGGCGCTGAACGTGATGACATCAAGGCGGTCCAGGTAGGCCTCGGCATGCCGCCACGCGACAGGGCTCACGCGTCCATTGTCAGGAGACCATGCACGCAACCACCCTTGTAGGGTTGCGCCAATCAACGCGGTTGATGGGAAGACTTCCAGCAGGTCGTGGGTCAGCTCCTGGGCAATCGGGCCAAAGTGGACCATGGGTGCACGGCGCCATGCGTCAGGAATGTTGGCTGGGACCAAGGGGGAGGCAACGGCGCGGACGTATTGGACGCGACCGGTTGGGGTATAGACGTTCTCAAACGTGGTGGTGGCTGCTGAGCATACGACCTCTACGTCGACATCCCGGAGGGTTCCAGGAAGACCGGGTTCATGCGCGGCGGCCGTCACCAACGCGGTACGCCGTCCAAGTCGGCTTGCAGTGAGTGAGGCGAACGTTGCCGTGCCACCAAACGTGAACCCATCGGGCGTGCCAGAGGCGACGTCACGGGTCACATTTCCGAGGACAAGTATTTCCGGGGTCGTGTCGTTACCCATTCACCGGCGCACTTAGTGGCGGAGCATGATCACGATGCGCCGGTTGTCGCCTTCGCCAGTGCTTTCCGTGGCCACATCCGGGTGTTCGGCAAGTACCATGTGGACAATCCGGCGCTCGTTGGGGGGCATGGCCTCCAATTGGACCGGTGCCCCGGTGGCGATGACGCGGCTGGCGAACCGGAGTGCAAGGTCCCGGAGGAGCACCTCGCGGCGCGCCCGGTACCCGTCGATGTCAATGGTGATCCGCACGTGGGTGTCGAGTGCCTTGTTGACCATGATCCCGACGATGAACTGGATTGCCCGGAGTGTCTCGCCCCGGCGACCGATGAGATCGGCCGCGTCTGGCGCACGCACATTGAGGGTCAGTGGCTCAAGTTCCACGACTTCGATGTGGGCTTCATCAAAATGCATGTGATGCAGAAGCTCACTCAGTATCCGCCGGGCGGTCTCGGCGACGGCGGTTGCATCTGCAGAACCGCGTGGTAGCGGCGCAAATGTTGCCTCGTGGTGAACGGTTTCGTGTCCGGTGTCTTGGGGGTGCTCATCTTCCTCAGACTCGTCTCCCGGAACACGCACGGAGACTCGCACGCGTGCTGGCTGCGCTCCGAACCCGAGCATGCGCCCCGGATTACCCGGATCGATGATCGAAACGGTTACTTCGTTGCGGGTGCGACCCAATTCGGCCAGCGCCTGAGTGATTGCGATCTCGACCGATCGTGCCGAAGTCTCAACGACTGAAACAACATTATTTGCCACCAGTTCGCCTCCCATCACCGCCATTGGAACCGCTGGAGCGGTTTGCGCCGTTCACGCGTCGAGCCTTGCCGGATGCCGGTGGCGTGTCGTCAATGACCGTCGCCGCGGATGTCGAAGTGCCAGGTAGGCGGACCGTGGCAAGCGACCCCAGACCGCCGATGAAGTACTGCTGGATGATCCCGTAAAGATTCTGTGCCACCCAGTAGAGTGCGAGTCCCGAGTTTACCGAAAGCCCGATCCAAAGCATCATCAGGGGCATGAACTGCATCATCTGGTTCTGCATCTGCTGCTGCGGATCGGATGACGGCTGGGTCATCATCCGTTGCTGAACCCATTGGGTGAGCCCCGCGAGGACGGGCAGGATGAACGGCAATGCGTAACCGAAGACATTTATGACATCGGGCTTGTCTAGGCCTTCGAGCCACCAGAACCCTTGCTTGAACGAAGTAATGGCTGTCTCAAACGTGGCGCCATCCATCCCGAGGGCACTGAGCCAAGCCCGGGGTTCATCCAACGATGCTTCAGGAGACGCAAGGGACTGCAAGGCGGCGTAGAGCGCAAAGAGGATGGGCATCTGGAGTAGCAGGGGGAGACATCCGGCCGCCGGGTTCACCCCATGTTCTTTGTAAAGCGCCATGGTCTCGACGGAAAGTTTTTCCTTGTCCTTGGCGTACCGCGCCTGCAGGGCCTTCAGTTCCGGTTGCAGACGCGTCATCGCGCGCTGCGAACCCAACTGCTTGATGGTCAGAGGCAGGAGGATGGTTTTGGCGATGATCGTGAACAGAATGATTGCGACGCCGGCGCCGAACAGGCTGCTGAGGTAGATGAGACCGACCACCAATGGGTGGACAAGGAGGCTGTCCCACAGAACGACTACGAACGAAGGCAACGCTAGTACTCCTCGCGCCGCGTGCACCCCCGCCGGATGCAGAAGACGCGTCCGGATGGCGGTTGCGTGGCGCTTGCCCGACTTCGGGCAGGCGATGTCACACAGTGTGGCGCACAGGGCACCCGTAGGATCGGAAGTTCGGCGGGAAACTTCGCGACACGCTAGGGGACGGGATCAAGGCCACCGGCATTGAAGGGGTGACATCGGGAAATCCGGCCAAGCGCGAGCGTCGTTCCTCGCAGAATACCATGACGGGTTATCGCTTCGATTGCGTACTCCGTGCAGGTCGGGTGGTAACGGCAGAGCCGAGCCGGGTAGATGGCGGTGCGCACGAACCTGACTGCGCGAATGCCTGCGATGGCAAGGCGAGAGGCGATACCTTGGGGCGCCCCATCGTCCGTCACGGGGTGCGATCAATCCTCGCCGGTGGATGGATGAGGACACCAGCCCGGCGCAACCCACTCTCCAAGGCCGACGCGAGTTGCTCAAACGGTGCGGAGGCCGCAGACGGCCTCGTACCGATGACGATGTCCCACCGTTCGGCGACACGTGGGAGCAGAGCGCTGAGGGCGGCCCTCAGGCGGCGGCGAACAAGGTTGCGGACTACCGCGTTTCCAACGCGTCGCGACACGACGATCCCGATCCTCGCACAGGTGACCGAACTGGTGGGTTTGCGCGTCAACGCGGATATCTGGATTGGTCCGGTGCTGTGAGGACGGGCAGCGTTTCGAACACTCGTGAAATCCGCATTCCGGCGAAGTCGATGAGCGCGCGGAATCACCTTCTCAAGTCCGGGGAAGAGGAGTGCCCGGCAGGAAGCCGGGCGTCAACACAGGTCAGACGGTAAGGCGCTTGCGCCCCTTCTGACGACGCAGGCGCAGGACGCGTCGCCCGTTTGCGCTGCTCATCCGCTTCATGAATCCGTGGACGCGGGAACGGCGGCGGCGCTTGGGTTGCCAGGTTCGCTTCACAAGAATACTCCGACGGGTCGCGCCCGACCGGCGCACACAGATTACGTTCCCAAAGTTTAGCAAATGCCGGATTGGGCAAACGCATCCCGCAAGGATTGCGATGCGAAGCGGTGATGTTTCGCATGCCACGCCAGATGTGATGAGACGGTTGTCACCGTGGGGAGCGCAACGATTGCACGGCGCAAGCAAGACGCCAATTGGGACCCCAACTCTCCCTTGGGAAGGCTGGTCTCGCGGCTGGGTGCATCCCATGGCACCTCCACGAATCCCGTCGAACTGATGAGGTCAATCGTTCCGTGATACGCACCAGCGGGGTGACGCAGGCCGATTGCGTAGGTCCAAACGGTCTGGCCCTGCTCCGTCAACCGGTTGGCGACAGCATCGATGGCCTCCGGATCGTACGCGTTCACGGTCACCAGAAGGACCGACGTATTGCCCTCGGCGGCATCTTGAGTGGGCGCTGACGGGTCGAAAAGCTTGCCTCCCAGCACGTCGGTGATCGCCTGGGCGATCGGTAGCGACGGCGCATCCAGCGCGCCGATGTAGGCTGGCGCCCCGAGATGCTGGAGGGTCCGTGCAGGGCGCGCGATGACTTCGGCGACTTCGTCAAGCGTCTCGAAACCGATGCCAGGATATTCGGGGATCATGACGCCATCGTCTTCGAGAAGCCCGAAGAGCATCGCTCCAGCGTGGGCATAGACCAACTGCTTCGCCCCCGACAGGGCGTCGCTGTCGAGAGTGAACTCGGCGAAGCGAGGCACGCCCTGGGCTAGTGTGCGGAGGTAGGCATCCTCGGGCACTAGGATAAGTGCGGTCCTGAATGCCTCGTCGGCTCGTGAATAGTCGCCGGTACGCAGGGCCAACTCGCCACGGAGCCGGTGCACGGGCATTGCGCGTGCGCCAAGGTGGCGACTTCCGTCAGACAGGATGTCCTCGAGGTTCTCGATGGCCATCGCGAGCCGTCCGTGACGTGCCCAGAGTTCGGCCTGGTTGAACAGCACTACCGGATTCCGGGGGGCAACGCGGCGCGCGTGTTCGTAGCAATCTTCGGCCTCGAGATCGAGCTCATGCGTCTGGCAGACGCGTCCTCGCGCCAGCAGGTAGAGAATGCGTTCGGGATGCAACGCGCAAGCGGTCCGGAAACTTGTGAGGGCGCGGTCCCATTGACCACGCAATTCCTGGTCCAAACCACGTTGATAGTGTTGGTCGGCTACCACGCGCGAGTGGAAGAGGGGCGACAACAGGGGTGCGAGACCGGCGTCGTCGGTACGCCCGGCCAAATCCTCGGGCTGGTTCGACATCAACGGTTCGTCAGGCATCAGGGTTGACCCACGACCGGTTCAGAGCGGTATCGGGCTGTCTGTTGCGTGAAGGTTCGGGCCATGGAAATTGTAAACTCGTGCGGCCAGCACTGGAGATGCCGGGTGTGGGTTCAGGCGTCGGTTTGACCTTGACCATTGCCCGGCTCGAACGGCTCAGGGGGGACATGATGACCGAGAACGCCATCGACGCCGCCACGTCCGGGGCACACAAGCCGATCCGCATCGTCACCGACAGTCTCGCATGGCTTCCGGCCGATGTTCTGCACCAGTATGACGTCACGGTGGTTCCCCTTCACGTTTCGTTTGGCGATGAACAGTTCACGGAGACCGTGGACATCACGAACGAGGAGTTCTACCGCAGGCTTCGCACGGGGTCGGTTCAGCCGACCACATCGCAGCCATCGCCGGGAGAATTCCTTGACGCCTATCGACGCATCGCACCAACCGCGGGTGCGGTGATCTCGATCCACGCGTCCGCCAAGCTGAGTGGGACGTTCGGATCGGCCCAGGTGGCTGCCGGGATGGCCCGCTCGGAGTTTCCCGACGTCCGGTTCGAAGTATTCGATACCAAGGTGATCGCACCGGCCCAAGGCATGGTGGTTGTTGCTGCGACCGAGGCGGCCGCACGCGGAGAGTCGGTTGAGGCAATCCTTGGCCTGATTGCGACGTTGGCCCCACGCACGAACGCGATGGTCAGTGTCGAGACCTTGGAGTACCTGATACGAGGTGGTCGGCTTGGTCGGGTTGCCGGGTTCATTGGGGGCGTGTTGAATGTCCGCCCCATCCTGTCATTGGCTGACGGAAACCTGACTGCGCGAGAGCGCGTGCGGACCCGACCACGCGCCCTTGATCGGATCGTGGAATTGATGGCGCAGGACGTGCCCGGCGGGCGTCTTGGTCACCTTGGCCTGATGCACGCCGAAGCGCCAGAGGTCCGCGACGAGTTGCGTCGAAGGGTTCTGGCGCGGTTCGACGTTGAGCGGGAGTTCAGCGTCGAAATCGGCCCGGTTCTTGGTACCCATGCCGGTCCGGGTGCATTCGGGGTGACCTACCACCCGGCCGACTGATCAGCACCTTCGCCGCAACGTCAATTGGCGCATCGCTCTCCGGCCCGATTTCGCTTGCGTGTTCCGGATACTGCGAAATGTCCTTCCAGCCAGAAGCGGAGCGGTTTCCCGGCCCACTCCGGGCCTGCGGAATTGACGCCGATGCGTGGACCGCACCGATAGGGATGCTCAGGGTGCGTCTGGGCAATTGACGTCGGGCCGGATACGACGTGGATTTGCGAAGACACCTCGCACAGGTCAGCGGTGTCGTGGCGCCGTGTGACGTCAAGCGCGCGGGTGAGCCGACCTGGTCCGCTGCCGGGGTACGGCGCGCGTTGCCGTGACGGTTCGTCGTGGTCGATCCACACGGCCCGGATGAGCACGGCACCGGCGGTTCCGTCGGGGCCGGTCACCGCGTTCAGGCTGCGGTACATGCCGCATATCAGGGAGACGTAGGCGTGGCCCGGGGGACCGAACATCGTCGCCGTGCGCGGTGTGCGCCCGCGGCAGGCATGACACGCGAGGTCATGTGAACCGAGGTATGCCTCGGTCTCCACGATGGTTGCAACGGCTCCCGAATGCGGGTCGCCGTCCGCGGATGTACGGACAAGATGTCGGCCAAGGAGGTGGATAGCCAAGTCACGGGCGTCACTGTCAAAGAAGATCCGGGGCAGGGGTCTCACCTCTCCTCTCCTTAATAATGTAAAATTTGATACATGGTGATGAACGTTTTGGAGCCCGCACGGTGACTGAGTCCGAAAGCTTGCCTTTTGAGGCAGTCGATGAGGAACAGGCGTTCCGACCAGGTACCGAGGATGCACCAGAAGATGCGGCCGGCGCCTATTCGGCTGCGCAGATCCAGGTTCTCGAGGGACTCGAAGCCGTGCGGCGCCGTCCCGGAATGTACATCGGCAGCACCGACGACCGTGGTCTTCATCATCTCGTCTATGAAATCGTCGACAACAGCGTTGATGAGGCACTTGCCTCATTCTGCACCCGCATCGACATCGCGATCCTTGCCGATGGTTCAGTCCGAGTCAGCGACGACGGGCGAGGCATTCCGGTGGACATGCATCCAACCCACCATGTCCCGGCCCTCGATCTGATCTTCACGAAGCTTCATGCCGGCGGCAAGTTTGGTGGAGGCGGCTACAAGGTCAGCGGTGGCCTGCATGGCGTTGGTGCGTCAGTGGTGAACGCCCTGAGCCGTTGGCTTGAGGTTGAGGTTCACCGGGACGGCTCTGCCTACCGTCGCCGCTACGAGCGTGGAGATGCGGTTGGGGAGCTCGTGCGGATCGGGGCGTCAAGCCGCCGGGGCACGTCCGTGACCTTCATGCCGGACGAAACGATCTTCACGACCGTGGAGTTCCAGTTCCAGATCCTGTCGGAACGGTTCCGGGAAATGGCGTACCTGACTGCGGGTCTGCGGTTTTCGTTTGTCGACGAACGGCCTGACCGACGGTCTGACGAAGCGAACTTCTGGTTCCAAGGAGGGATCTCCTCGTTTGTCCGGTACCTGAACCGCAAGTACAAGACCCTGCACGAGACGGTCATTCACGTCGTGCGGACGATGCCAACCGCGATTGCTCCCGTCAGTGTCGAGGTTGCGGTCCAGTATCGCGAGGATGCGGACGAGACGGTGTATGCCTTCGCGAACACCATCAAGACCGCGGACGGTGGTGAACACTTGCACGGCTTCCACCGGGCACTTTCCCGGGTCATTGCCGACTACGCGGAGAAAAACCAGATGCGCAAGCCGAGCGACCCGCCCATCAAGGGCGAGGACGTCCGGCGCGGGCTCTCGGCGATTGTCAGCGTTAAGTTGCAGGATCCACAATTCGAGGGTCAGACGAAGGCGAAACTCGGCAACAGTGAGGTGCGTGGAGCGGTCGAGATTGCATTCGGCAATTTCATGAAGGACTTCTTCCACGAGAACCCGAAGGAAGCGCGACCGATCGTCGAACAGTGCCTGATGGCAGCGCGTGCCCGTGAGGCGGCGCGCAAGGTCATCGACCTTGTCATGCGGAAAGGCCCGTTCGAGGGGTCGGCCCTACCGGGCAAGTTGGCTGATTGTTCCGAACGTGACCCTCGGAAGTCGGAGCTGTTCATCGTTGAGGGTGATTCGGCAGGCGGAACCGCGAAGCAGGGCCGTGACCGGGGATTCCAAGCCATCCTGCCGCTCCGTGGCAAGATCCTGAACGTCGAGAAGGCGTATGACCTCACGCCTGACCGGGCACGTGAGGTCTCCGCGGAAGTCCGGCAACGGGCGTTGTCGCGCGTTGTGTCAAGCGTGGAGCTTCGTGCGCTTATCACCGCACTTGGCACAGGGATTGGTGACCAGTTCTCGGTCGCGAAACTTCGCTATCACCGGGTCGTGATCATGACCGACGCTGACGTCGACGGCAGTCACATCCGCACGCTACTGCTGACCTTTTTCTTCCGGCATATGAACGAGTTGGTGACGAACGGGTACCTGTACGTTGCGCGTCCCCCGCTCTACCGGATCACGGTTGGCGGAGGCAGGCAGACGCTCTACGCGTACTCGGATCAGGATCGTGATACCCAGATCCGTGGGATCACCCGTGGACGCGTTGAAGTTTCCCGTTACAAGGGCCTCGGTGAGATGACGGCGACCCAACTCTGGGACACCACCATGAACCCGGCGGTCCGGAAGCTCTTCCAAGTTGATGTCCAGGATGCAGCGGCGGCGAGCGAAACCATCGAGGTGTTCCTGGGTGCTGAGGTTGCCCCAAGGCGACGCTGGATAGAGGCGCACGCTGAAGAGGCGAGGAACATCGACACGGTCGTCTGATGTGCCGAACGGGTATCGCGGGCGTCTGCAGGCTCAGTCTGCATCCCGAACTGTGTGACGGTCAGGGATACACTTCAGGCGGCAAGTCCGGCCGAGGTGCCGGAGGCCGTCAATGCCGACGGTCGCCCTGGTGAGGGATGGCGTGACGCGTCTGTCGGCTTCTACCGAACAACATGCCACACCACGAATCATCGTTGATGCATTCGGCGGTGACCATGGGCCTGCACCGGTCGTGGAAGGTTGCGTTGCAGCGGCTCGTGAGGGTCATACGGTCATCCTGGTTGGCCACGAAGATGTGGTGCGTGCCGAACTTGCCAAGTACCCGGATGCCACCTCGTTGCCAATCGAAGTGATTGACGCGACCGATGTGATCGGCATGGACGACCATGCGGCGCAGGCCGTACGGGCAAAGCGCGGAGCCTCGATGAATGTCGCAATGCGCGCACTCAAGGATGGGCGCGGTGACGCAGTCTTCTCCGCTGGCAACAGTGGTGCGGTCATGGCATCCGCCTTGTTCACCCTTGGGCGCCTCGAAGGGGTGCGCCGTCCGGCTCTTGCGGCCGTGATTCCGCTGCTGACTGGGCGTGTTGTGATCGTCGATGCCGGTGCCAATGCGGACTGCGATGCGGACAACCTGATCCAGTTCGCCTACATGGGCAGCATGTATGTCGAACGGATGCTTGGTGTGGCGCGACCGCGGGTGGGCCTGATCAGCAATGGCGAGGAACCCTCCAAGGGCAACGCACTGGTGCTGGCGACGCATCCGCGATTGGCTGAAAGCACGCTCAACTTTGTAGGAAACATTGAAGGTCGGGAGCTCGCTGCCGGGCACTGCGATGTGGCGGTTTGCGATGGGTTCACGGGCAACGTTGTCCTGAAACTTGCCGAGGGTGTCTCCACACTCTGCTTCAACCTTGTGCGGACGGCGATCCGAAGCCGCTTCCATTACAAGCTCGCCGGCGCGGTGCTTCGACCGGGATTGGTCAAGGCCGGAAAAGTGCTCGACTACGCCGAGTACGGTGGTGCACCACTCGTTGGTGTCCAGGGGAATGTCTTCATCGGGCATGGGAGTTCGAAGGCACGCGCGATCTCGAGTGGAGTGCGGACGGCTGCGGTGGCGGTCAAGGCCAACCTGATCCCATCGATGCAGTCTGCAGTGATTGCGTCGGGAGTTGAACGCTGACCACCGAGGCGACTCGATTGCTGATTACCCCACGCCAAGCAATGTTGCGAGGGCCGAGGCCAATTTAGCCGGGTCATGCCGGTAGACCACGATTGACATGGTGGTCGGTGCACCGGGAGTTGCGTCGCGGCTTCCGTGAGGGGTTGGAACACGTTCGGCCATGCGCGTGGCCAAGTCGGCCGCCAGGATGATCGTGTTGTCTTCGACACCGATTTTCTTGAGGGTGTGTCCGCCTCCGACACCCACGGTATCGCGTGATCCGCCAAAGTCGCGGTCAGTATCGGCAACCACGGGCGTGGCAAGTGAGGCGGCGTAGCGCTCACTGATCACTCGATCGGCCGAGGCGCTGTTCACCAGGACGTAATCGAGGGTGAACCCACCGTATGCGTGCAGGGCACGGACGTAGTCACCAACGTCGAACAGATCAGTCTGGCCAGGTTCAGTCATGAGGTTGGCGATCAGGACCTTGCGGGCCTTGCTGGCGCGAATTGCCTCGGCGACCTCGTCAAGCAGGAGATTCGGCAGGATGCTGAGATAGAAACTTCCTGGCCCGAAGATGATGACGTCTGCCTCGCGGATTGCGTGGATGGCTTCGGCTCGTACGGGTGCATCCGTGTGGGTGACGAGGCCGGTGGTGCCTCCGATCACCGATTGTGGATCCTGACCGACAGCGGTCAGGAAGACACGCTTTATGGGGACGCCTCCCCGTCGGGATCGGATCGCAGGCGCACCAGTGAGGATTGTGCCGTGTTCGAGCTCGGCACAGACGTCAAGCGGTTCGTCGACCGGACGGATCATGCGGTCGGTTGCCGATCGCACCAGCGGTTCGTCGAGACCGAGGGGAAGCAACCCATCGCCGATGCTTGCGATGCCGAGAAGCTTTTCCCCGAACCGGTCGCGATGAGTTTGCAGCGCCACGAAGCCGCGATGTCCGGCGAAGGCGACGACGCGCGGGCGACGCTGGGGCAGCCGGTAGTTATAGACAAGGTCCACGAGGCGTCCCTGTGCGTATGGTGGCTGAACGGCCAGAAGGAGCGAGCGGTTGAGTTGCACGACTGCGACCCCGACACCAAGGATGCCGATCGTCATGAAGAGGAGGGCACGCCACGTCCGGTCAACGGGTTGCAAGGTGACGTAGAAAACCCATTCGGGAAACGGTTGCGTGCGATAGATCTGCACGAGAATGAAGGCAATGCCGAGGGAGATACCGGTGCACGCAATGACGAGGAGCAGGATCCAACGCTTGACATGCATGCCAAGGCGCGACCACTTGCCGAGGTCCGCAACCAGATCACGTGCATCGGTCAGGACGCGCCCGGTGCCCATCAAGTCTGCATCCTAGCATGACTCGACGGGGGACGTCGTACCCATAAGGGAATGAACGTGCAAGAAATAAGAGATGGCATGGCATACGAGGAACCAAGCCTGGCAATCATGCCTGCGAGGGTGAAAAGCCGGTCTCCGCGACGCCTCGCGCCACTTGTGTGGCGGTGGCCCTGACGGCTACTACCGCGGCCATGAGACCTGCGAGTTCCAGACCAACCCGGGATGGATCGTGGCGGACCGTGTCCACCTTGTTCCACAGGGACCGGCTCTCTGAAGCATCCTCGATCAGGTTGGTCGCAACGACCTCCACGCCAAAGTCGTTGATCTTCCGGAGTTCCTCCGCGCTCAGGGTGAGGAGGTTGAGGCCATCACGCCGGTGACGCTCGATCACGTGCGGGGCGGGTACACCGGTGTTGATCAGACTGTAATCGAGGTTCCCAGGACCGAGGTAGCCGAGAATCTCGGCGATGTGGTCGGAGATGGTGACCCCGTCGGTCTGTCCAGGTTGCGTGGTCGTATTGCAGACGTACACGACGGTGGCCCCGCGGTCGCGGGCATGCTCGATCGCTTCCCGTATACCCGGCACGATGAGGCAGGCGATAACCGTCGTGAACAGGCTGCCCGGACCAATGGTGATCAAGTCGGCACCTTTGATCGCTTCAGTGACTGGGCCGTAGGCTTGGACGCCATCATCGCGAAGGTAGACCCGGCGGATCGCAGGTTTCTGGATGCCTCGGACGCTGACTTCCTCGTAGCGGATTGATCCGTCGACGAGTTCGGCGCACAGGTGCGTGTTATCGAGGGTGACCGGCAGGATTTCGGCGAACGGGGTGAGCAAGCGGTTGAGTTCGACGACGGCCCGTTCGAAGCTACCGGTCATCTGCGTGAGGGCGGCAAGGAAGAGGTTTCCGAAGGCGACGCCGTTGAAGTTGTCGAGCCGGGTTCCGACCATGCGGTGTTGAAACAGGTCCTTGAGAACCGGTTCGGCTTGAGACAGGGTGACGATGGCGTTCCGGATGTCTCCCGGCGCAGGGACGTTGAAGGCGCCTCGCACAACGCCGGTTGACCGACCGGAATCCATCACCGAGATCACGCCGGTCTGGAACCGGGTGTACTGACGAAGGCCAAGCATGACTTGGGAGGCACCAACCCCCCCGCCTATCGCCACCACCTTGAAGTCGCGGGCCGTATCCATACCTGTTCGGGTTCTCCGACGATGGTCGAGATTGCGTGCTGTCCGCACGATGGCCTCGAACGCAGGGACTGCCACTGCTTAGTACGGGCAATGATATCTGAGGGTTGCGGCGCGGGTCCCTTTTGCAACCGAGGATAATGCGGCCGTGAACGAGTACGATATGGCACGCGGAGCATGCATGTCTGACGAGAGAACGATGGAGACCACTCCTACCCGGCGCCGGTTGTTCTCGCTTGCCGAGGCCAACGCGCTCGTTCCCCGGGTGGGGCGGCTAGTGACGCGTTTGCAGCGAACGGCCGCTCAGTTGGCCCGGGTTCAGGCGAACCTCCAGAACCCCGGTGCCTCGCCTGTGGGAGACCCGGATGGCAACGAGGCCAACGTCCACGGCAAGCGTCTCTACCACTTGATGAATGACGCAGACCATTTCATTGAGATCATCCAGGCGGCCTTTGATGAGCTGCACGCCCTCGGTTGCGAACTCAAGGACGTGCCCATGGGTCTGGTCGACTTCCGGAGCTTGCGAGACGGCAAGGAGATCTATCTCTGCTGGAAGGCGGGGGAGACGCGGATCACGCATTGGCACACGCTGGAGAGTGGCTTTGCCGGGAGGCAATCACTGTAGTGGTTGCGGGAGGTCCAGATGACGTCCGGAGAAGACGACGCAGTAGTTGACATGCCCGACGCATCGAAGGTTTCGCCGGGTGTGGTGCCCGATGCGGTGATGGCCGAAATTCTCAGGCTGACCACGTCGGTCCCCCCAGAAGCGGCGGCGGTCATGCTGGCGGCGATTGCACACCGCGCCGGCAACGAACTCCACCGGTTGGCAAGGGCGCAGGCGAACGTACACCGCGGGACCCCGGTATGGGGTCCGTGGGCCGCACTTGCGAACACGGCGCGTGATGCAGTGCTGAAAATGGCGGCGTTGCGGCGGGGAGCGGCGGATGCCGTCCGTCCCGCCGGCTAGGGCGCGTGCCTACGGCGCGGTGGCCAGTCCGCGTTCCCGGAGTTCCTTCTGGGCGACTTCAAAGCGGTCAACCGCGTGACCACGTTGTTCCCTCACCCAACCGACCAGTTCCGTGGCGCCTTGGGCGAACGTGATTTGTGGTTGGTACCCGAGAAGCTCACGCGCTAGCGAGATGTCCGGGAAGCAGTCGCGGGTATCTCCGGGACGGAATTCATGCAGGACGTTCGGCGCCAAGCCGTCACGGTCCGCACCCATCTCCTTGATGAGTGTCCAGGCGACGTCGGCGATGCTGATGGGATTTCCGGTCCCGATGTTGATCGCATGATCCGTTGCAGTCGTGCTTTCCAGCGCGAGGACGTTTGCCCTTGCGATGTCCTTGGCGTGAACAAAGTCGCGCAACTGCCCGCCATCCTCATAGACCGGCGGTGCATTGCCAGCCAGGATGCGGGAACAGAAGATGGCACCCACCCCGGTGTACGGGTTTGACAAAGCTTGTCGCTGGCCGTAGACCTGCCAGTAGCGCAACGCGACCGTGGGGATGGAGTACGCCCGCCCAACCGACAGGAACATCTCTTCGTGGTCGCGCTTGCCGATCGCGTAAATCGAGAGGGGCTGGAGGGGCTTCTCCTCGGTGGTCGGTGTCGCCGTCACCACCTTGCCGCATCCGCGTTGCGGACACTCCATCGCCCATCGGTGTTGCTGCAGCTGGGTCAAGGGGCGGACCTTTGGTGCAACGACACCGTGGTCAGGACAGCGGTACGCGCCTTCGCCGTAGATGGACATGCTGCTGGCTACGACCATCTTCCGGAGACGGTCGCGTACGCCACGGTCATTTATCGCGGCGTCAAGGACGGTTGCCCCGCCCAGCGCGTTGATGTCCGTATAGCGCCGGATGTCGTACATGCTTTGAGGGACGCCAACAAGGGCTGCTTGGTGGAAGAGGATATCCACGCCTTCGAGGGCGCGTGTCACGGCATCGGTGTCCCGGACATCCCCGATGATGAGTTCGACGTCACGCGACAGATATTCCGGTCGGCCCCCGTTTTCGCGCAGAGCGCCGTGGACCTGGGGTTCTAGGTTGTCGAACACACGGACCTCGTAGCCACGGGCCAGAAGTTCATCGACGATGTAGCTGCCGATGAACCCGGCACCTCCGGTAATAAGGGCCTTGCCTTTGACAGTCATCGGTGCGGTCGCCTCCGTTGAAGACTTGCTCTCGGCTCAGGTTGCCAAAGAGGATCGATTGGCTAGTTACAACCTCACATGGAGGCCGGGTCCGGCCGCTCAGTGATTTCAGTCGGCAGTCATGCCGGTCGTTCAAACGGGCGGGGATGCCACGGAGGCTACCGGGAGGAACCGCGCCACGAAGCGTGTTCGTCGGCGACCTTAGACCGCTCTTCCATCAGGGTCGTAACGACCTTTACGATGGCACCAATGGCCATCAGGATTGTCGCGGCTCGCTGGATCAATTCAGCCCAGTCGCGGGTTGGCTGTGCTGAGGCCATTTTGCTCACTTGAAGGTGCGCATTTGTGTGCGTCGTTGGGTTGCGCAGACCAGCGGCGTTCACGGCGATGTCGGCAACGTGCCCCCCGATTGACCCGGCCCAGCGCGACGCGACCTCACGGTGTTCAAACGGTGAGAGTACCTGCCTGTCGAATCGTTCGAAAACACGACGGCCAAGACCGGAGCCCAACGCAAATCCGAGGCTCCGTCCGATGACCTGAGTTCCGAACAGGCTTGCGCCGGTCTTGACCAATGGTGACGTCACGCCTACTCCGGTTGGACCCTTTGACCGGATCCAAATCGACGGTATGGCATGAAGTATGCCACCTTGACATTGCACGTCGGTTGGGTGGCCTCGATGCGCGACATGTGATGATTTGGCGCGTTGTCGATCCGCGGCCCGTTCGGGCCAAGACGGAACATGCCGTTTCGTGCTTCCCCGTATAGGGTTTGCGGTTACCGACAGCCGAGATTTTCCCGAGGAGTGATGAATCACATGGGTGTACCCGTTGACCGCAATGCCCAACCGGCCGAGCTACGATCGAGTGTTCAGCTTGGAGGCAGGTTGTACCGGCGTCGGAACCTATTCCGATCGACCGCCGGTGCGGCATTCGGGGCACTCTCGGCAGCGGGTATCTCGGCAGGGGTGTTGGCAGCGGACGAACCGTCCATCGACTTCGATGATCCGTTGCCCCGGGCCGAGAGCCTCGGCGTCAACGAGGCATTCAAGGCGATGTCGTTCGGTGATGCATCTGGTGCCGGGTGGACAAGGTGGACGGTCCAGTGGTTCAATGTCCAGCCGGAACCCGGTGAACTGAACCTCTTCTACTTCCGTGACGACAACGGAGAGAGCATCCTCGAGCGACAGTTGGCCTCAGGATTGAAGGTTGCGGCGATTGTTCTTGGCACGCCTGAGTGGGCGGCCCAAACACCGGACCTGAAGCTTGGGACATCGGTTCCGCGCGGTCTCTATGAACCGGTCTTCGTTGACGACGAGATCAATGAGGACAACACGTGGGGTTACTTCATGTACCTGCTGGCATCGGAGTTTGCCGGCATGATGGACGTGTTCGAGATTTGGAACGAAGTCGAAATACCCGCGTCTGGAAGCAATGCGCTTTACAACACCTGGGCGGGTACGGCGGAGGAGTACTACCAGTTAGTCAAGGTCGCATCCGAGGCCGCCAAGCGCGCCAATCCGGACGCGAAGATCATGACCTCGCCGTATTCCTATTTCAAGGATAAGGATGCAGGCGGTGGCGCCCGGTTGCAGTGGTTTGATCAGTTTGCCTCGATCGTGAAGGCAAAGGGTGCGGACGCGTTCGACTACTTCGCCTTGAACCTCTATCGCAATCCCCACGATTTGTGGGACCGCTATCACGGTGGCGTCCCGGTCGCAGCGGAAGCGGCGGACCGGGTTGGATTTCGCGCGCGGCTCGATGCCATGGGCGCGGTTGGGAAGCCAGTCTGGCTTACTGAGATCAACGCGATGCCGTACGACGACCCATTGCCCGGATGGGTCCCGTCTGATCGCAATGATGGGTTCAGGATCACGATGGCCGAGCAGGCGGATTACGTGCTGCAGGCCCACGCGCTCGCGTTTGCCGCTGGCTACGCGAAGGTCTTCTTCCAAGCGCTGCAGGATGATCCGTATCCGGTCCCCGATGAGTTGTGGGGGCTCGTGCGCTATTCAAACGACCCCGAATGCGACCAGGATGCGTCACGGGCGCGCCCGGCCTATCACGCTTACCGGATTGTCGCGAGGTTCCTCGCCGATGCCAACCGTGCGGAACTCCATGTGCGGAAACGAAATGATCCGTCCCGTCTTTCCAAGTTCGCATCGCGCTTCGAATGGGCGCAACATCTCGCGGTATTTCACAAGGGGACCGTGCGTGCGTCTGTCATCTGGAACGGGACCGGCCAGGAGGCGAGTATCTCGCTCAAGGCATCGGGAACGAGTGCCATCCTGATCGACCATGCAGGGTCGGAAATGGCGCTTGAACCGGGACCCGATGGACGGTTGACGTGGGTATTGCCAGCCGCCTATCGACACTTCGATCAGTTCGGTGGTGACCCGCCCGGCTACTTCTATATTGGCGGCCGGACGTTTGTCATTGTCGAACAGGGTGTACCCCCTTCGGCGTCCGTCGATGCCCAAGGCTTCGTGAGGCAAGACGGTCAGTAACCCCACTGCCGCACGTACGGCGATAGAAGTTGATCGCAACGAAGTGACAACACAGGTCGCGAACGCGTTGCGCAAGTGTCACGCCTTCGCAGCGGCTCTGCTTCCCGATCAGGCTTTCATGTCGCAAATCATGCCGTTGATCTGGCCGACTTTTTCGGCAAGTTCGAGCAACGGCTTTTCCTTTGCGATCAGGCCGTCGGCCATCGACAAGAGTTCCTCATCGATCTTGTCGATGATCTGGTGCAGTTCCCGTTGCGCAATCGCCGATCGCAACTTCAGGCCATTCTTGACGACGTAGGAGATGAAGTTCCGGATCGATGAGCGGTATCGGGTCAATCCATCTGGAGACGGATCTTCCAGAAGTTGCCGTCCCTGTTCCTCGACGTCCATGTAGAGGCGATCGAGATCCTGTTGGGCAACGGTCCGCTGAACGGTTGTCAGCGCTTCGGCGAAGCTTGCCGGCGCACCGGCCGCACGCGTCGCCGGTTGCCCGGGAGTGCGTGAACGGGTGATCTGTCCGGCTGTCGAACGGTCGCGAATCCGCAGTGGCATGAGGGCATTGTGACAGGTACGGCGCTGAACGTCCACCAGTCACTATGGATTGTGATGACGGTTCGCGGTCTGGTCCGAGACGGTGGCGATTCGTCGGATTTCAGAAACCCGGAAGGCGCATCGCTTGTGATTCCGGCACGGGTGGCGATGGCCCGTCCGCTTCGGCGTCGAACTGTACCGGGGGTAGGTCGAGGAGTTGGCGCAAGGCAGAGGCCGACCGTGGACTGCTTCCGGAATAGTGATTGTTCAACAGCACGAAGACGTCATTGGTCCGACCGTTTTTCGTCTGTTCCTCGCGCCACTTCGAGATGAGCGCCGCCCAACGCCGAAGGTCAGCCTCGCGGTCGATGGTGATCGTCTGGTAGTCAATCGTGATGTCGTGATCACCGGTGAGCCGCAGGTACGCGAAGTCGGCTGTCTCACGGAAGGCTCGCGGTTCGTCAATTGCCCGGGGCATCGACGCCCATGGATTTGGACCTGGGTCCCAGTCGTTCCATACCCATGCGACGCGTGCTTCACGAAGGCGTGCCTCGATGTCCGGGGCTTCAATCCACGATGGGTGGCGGAATTCGACGGCGACGCGCAAGGACTGGGGTGCAATCGACGGAAGCAGGTGCAGGGCGGATGACAAGCCATCCGCGTCGCGTGGAAACTGGAAGCCCGGACCGAGTTGCAGGACTACGGCGCCAAGGCGGTTGCCAAGCCTGGAAATCGTTTTGAGAAATTCCTCAAATTGCCGAAGTGCGTCTGGACCTTGCAGACGTGCATCGTGAGTGATCTGCCGGGGCACCTTTGCCGTGAACCGGAATGTTTCCGGGGTCTGCGAAATCCACCGGTCAACTTCCGAGGCGCGTGGAGGCCCGTAGAAGGTGCGGTCGATCTCGACGAGCGGGAAGGTGCGTGCATACCGGGCCAGTCGATCGGCAGGTCGCGTACCGGGTGGGTAGAGAAGGCCATTCCACCCGTCGTAGGAGAAGCCTTGGGTCCCGATCAGCAGGACGCCCGGTGTACGTTCGGCCGGATCATTCATCGCCGGTCACCGCTATCGGGAGAGTCCCACCGCATGTGTGGGGCCTGGTCATGCCTATGATCTTGGGTGGGGGTGGTGGGCACACAGGGACTCGAACCCCGGACCTCACGGATGTGAACCGTGCGCTCTAACCAGCTGAGCTATGTGCCCATCCAACGCCCAGTGTAGCAAAAACCGAGTTCGGAACCCCGTAACCCGGGATGCACATCGACGCTCAGGCTGTTTGGTAACGGAGATAGAGTTCGCTTTCATGCGTATAGACACTTTTCAACGCAAGATGCGCAAGAGCGTCAGCTGGAAAGGCGACACCCTCGAACATGGTCACCCCGCCCCGCCCATTCTGGATTTTCGGGGCGATTGTCACGAAGACCTCATCGACCAGGCCGAGTGCAAGCATGCGTGCGTTCAGAGCGGCACCGCCCAGGCAACAGAGGGTCCTGACCCCGAGGTCCTGACGGAAGACGTGAAGCATCTCGTCAAGCGGCACCTCGTGTTCGCCCCGCGTGATGACCGTAGTTTGCGATGCGAATGCGTCCACGGTCTCGGGAGGCGTGGCGTTGCTGACGAAGAGGGCCGTTCGGTCTGGCCCTCCCTCGAACATGCGTGGAGGGGTTGGAAATGCGCCTACCGTGCTGACGGCCGCCCAGAGTGGTTCGGCGCGCACACCACGGGCAAGACGGCGTGCCTGCCTTGCTTCGTCGTGCCATGGATAGCCCGGGTTGTCCTCGCGCACGAGGGTCGCCCCGAAGAGGACCGCATCGCACTGCGCCTCGATGCGGGTCATCAGATAGTGATCCATCCTGCTGCCGATGAGGCGGGTAGTCCCCGGTCCGCCGATCACCACCTTGCCGTCAAGCGTCATGACCATGTTGACCACGACATACGGGCGGGTGTCCGGGGTCTGGGTTGCGAACCCGAGGTCGGTGTAGACCTCTTCACGGGCGATTTCGCCTGATGGCGTACTGGCGGTGGCGGTCGTGATGGTTTGGTCTAGGAGGCGCTGCATCAGTCACGAGGCCTTTCTGTTGAAAGAAACCGTACCCGAGTGCCTGCGAGTTCGGGTCCACGGTGGGTCACTGGGGGTACCCTCAACCTGTTCCGGCCGTCTCGCGTTCGGCACCCATTGCACGCGTTGTCACGCTTGAAGAGGGTCGCATCGACGTCGGCCGGGAACCTTGTTGGATCGAGGCGATATCGTGCGGGCATTGCTAAGCGTGTGGGACAAGACCGGTCTGGTGGAGTTTGCGCAGGGTTTGCATGATCTGGGTTGGGAACTTGTCAGTACCGGGCAGACGCACGCAACCCTGGCCAAGGCCGGTATTCCGGCGATTTCGGTCGCCGATGTAACCGGATTTCCAGAAATCCTTGGGGGACGGGTCAAGACTCTCCATCCGGCAATTCATGCCGGCATCCTTGCCCGGCGCGACGTCCCCGGCGACCTGTCAACACTTGCGGATCACGGGATTGTGGCGGTCGACATGGTGGTCACGAACCTGTACCCGTTTGTCTCAACGATTTCCGGAAACGATGCCCCGGCGATGGTCGATGGTGACCTGACGGATGCCATCCGTGGGGCAGTGGAACAGATTGACATTGGCGGACCCGCGATGACCCGGGCGGCAGCAAAGAACTTCGCACACGTCGCGGTGGTGACAGACCCGCGGGACTACCCGGGCACACTTGAACACCTGCGGGCCGGCAGTTTGACCATGGCGGAACGCGTGAGGCTTGCGCAGGTGGCTTTCGCGCATACCGCCCAGTACGACGCGTACGTCGCGGCCTATTTCTCGGCCATGGCCGGTCAGAAGTTTCCGGACGCCGTTTCCCTTCCGCTGACCCGTTCCTCTTCGCTCACCTACGGCGAGAACCCTCACCAGTCGGCGTCCCTCTACCGGTTAGCCGATCCGCGGTTGACCGGGCCAGGCCTTGCGGACCTGGTCCACCTTTCGGGAGATGACCCGTCGTACAACAATCTTCTGGACCTTGATTGCGCCTATGCGATCGTCGCGGACTTCACGGAAGTTGCCGTAAGTATCGTCAAGCACAACAACCCTTGCGGTGTCGGGGTTGGTTTTACGCCCGCGGAGGCGTACCGGCGGGCCTATGCCGGCGACCCACTGTCAGCATTTGGTGGTGTCGTGGCATGCAACCGGATCGTCGACGGCGACATGGCACGGGCGATGAGTGGAGTTCTCTACTGGGTCCTCGTGGCACCGGGATATACCGATGAGGCACTGAGGATCCTTGGCCGGCGCCAGACCAGGGTCTTCTCACTGCCCGTTCCGGCCACCTCCGGGATGCTGTCAGCATTCGACTGGCAATACCGGCCAGTGACGGGTGGGTTCCTGGCCCAGTCGCACGACACCGTCAATGCGGCCACTGTGAGCTTCACACCTGCATCGGTCCGGGAACTTACCGTCGCCGAGGAGGCTGATCTCCGGATGGCCTGGCGGATTGTCAGGCACGTGCGTTCGAATGCGAGCGTGTTCGTGCGCGACGGCGCAGTGCGTGCCGTTGGCGCTGGGCAGATGAGCCGCCTTGACAGTGTGGTTGCGGCGACCCGGATTGCTTCACGCAGTGCGCAGGATGCACGGACTGGTGATGCGCCGCTGATGCAGGGGGAAAAGGGACTCTCGTCACCGCTTACCGGATCGGTGATGGCCACCGACGGCTTCTTCGCCGATCCGGATGCCGTTGAGGCGGCGTGTGAGGCTGGTGCTACCGCGATTGCCCATCCCGGCGGGGGACGGAAGGACGCCCACGCGTCAGCGATGGCCGACCGCTATGGCATCGCGATGGTCACCACTGGATTCCGACACTTCCGCCACTGATGGGCGCGAAGTCCGGATCGGGTTCTCCCGAAAAGCGTCGCTCCCGTTCCCTCCCCCGAAGTCGGGAGAGGGGCGTTCGGAAGGAGTTTACGGAGAGGGCGGTTGGACTACTTGCGGACAGTGATCCCCAATTCCCGGGTGCGTTCTCCAACCGCCGCGATTTCGGTGGCGTCGGCAGTGTGGAGGGGTGAGGACATCGTCGGGTGCGTGATGACGCCCAGCGTAACGAGGGACGCCTTCATGCCCCCGAAACTGCGGGCATGCCGTCCCCCCGCGGTCATGTCGAGAAGGCCCATCGCCGCATCAACCAGGTGTTGCGCGGTCCGTGCGGCGTCGATATTGCCTCGTTCGGCTTGTTCCCAAGCGTCCACACAGGCGCGGGGCACGACATTGGCGATGCCGGGAATGCATCCGTGGAGGCCCGGGATCAAGGCGACCTCGGTCATGGCCTTCGACCCGAGGAAGATGCGCAGTGGAACTCCGGCCTCCGCAACGGCGGACGCGAGTTCACGTGCCCATGGGAGATCACCTTGGCTGTCCTTTATCCCGGCCACGGTTCCCTCCCGGGCGAGTTCGATGATGGTCGGGATTTCCACGCGTGTCTTGACCGTTGACGGAATGTTGTAGATGTAGAGGGGCACGTCAATGGCATCGCGCACTTCGCGATACATGTGAAGGAGCTCTTCCTGACTATTGCCATAGTAATACGGCGGGGTCACGGCGATCGCGTCGGCCCCAACGGCGACGGCGCGTCGGGCGTGACCGACGGTGAGGCGCGTGCTGCAATCGGAAACATTGGCAATCACGGGCAGTTTTCCGTCAAGGGTCTCGACGATGGTGCCGGTGACGTGTTCGCGCTCCTCCGCGTCGATGCAGGCGAACTCGCCGGTGGTTCCACACGCCCATATCCCGTGCACCCCATTGATCAAGAGATACCTGGTGAGGCGCATGAGAGAACGAAGATCAACCTGACCGTCGGGCATCAGAGGGGTCAGGATTGGCGGCACGATTCCACTAAGCGCGGTCAGGTCGGTCAATTGCGTTTTCCTTCGTGAAGGGTTTGGTGTACCGGCAGGTCTCACGGTTGTAGCACAGTCGGGTTCGAGGGAGGTCAGCCAGGCCGGAACGGGTCGAGGCGCGCAACGTGGCGTGTGGCGCTACCGAGGACGCCCGTTGTTGTTGCTTCCAAGGTGCCGATTGCCACTGACGGCGCGAAGTACGGCGAGTCCCATGAAACGGCGTCGCCGGCGTGAGTGCCAGGTACGGGGAAGAGGCGTGCCGACAGTGGTTTGTCCAGTCGCACGGCCAAGGTGGCCATATCGAGGATGATTGCGCCAAGGGTTCCAGCGGATGTGTCCCCAGCCAGGGGCACGGTGTCGAGTCCGAGACCGCAGACCGCACTCGCGAGCAACAGTTGATCGATGCCGATGTGGCCTGATGACGCGCGTTGCGCAAGGACGCTGTCCTCGAGGACGGGCATCATGAGGCCTGAGAAGGCGAACGGTCGCTGTCTCCCCCCAGGGGTGGTTCCAGTCATGCCCGTCGTTGTTGCGACCTCATGCAGGCACTCGGTGAGGAATGACGCGACGAAGACTGTGCCGTGACCGCCAAACGCGGGCAATCCAAGGCGTTCAAATGCACTCCCGATGCTCGTGCTATCGCCTGGCAATGGGGCAGGTGAGAAGTCGACACCGTTGAACCGGACTCCTCCCAGACTGTCGACAACGGTGCGAACGATCGTCGCGACACGGTTGACGGCTTGGGAAAGGGATTTGACGAGACGGATCCGGGCGTCCTCAAGGGTTGACGCACCGGCAAAGGCGTCTGCGACCAAGTTTGCGCATTGCAAGCCAATCCCGACTGCGGGAGTGTCCTCACCATCGTGATAGGCGGCCGGGAAGAATGGGATGTTTGGTCCACAGTTGGCGAGGGCGGCGAACCGGAAATTGCCGTAGCCGTCATTCCCACTGCGCGCGATGCGGGCGACGGCACTCCCGGCACTTCGGCACGCCTCGATGTTGATCTCCGCGAGACCGGATGGCTTGCGTGTCGCGACGGACGCGGTCACTGATATGAGTGAGGTCGTCGCGATGATTTCGGGAACGAGGTCAAGGAGTGGTGCCCAGACGGAATCCGGTGTGCCGACGGTGTCAATTGTGCCGAATGACACGTGACCGAAATCGCTCAGGCGAGACGCCTCGTCCAGGAACGCCGCCTGTTCCAGGACGTCTCGCGACGTACTGGCTTCGCTGCCCGTAAACCGGTCGGTGACCGGTGGCAAGGCGAGGCGAACGGTCTGGGTTTCGATGCCGGCCCGGTCCAACGCCTCGCGGATGCCGGACGCGATGGTTCCCGCCCGAGACACCAGAGCGGATTGTGTCCCGGTGGTCACGGGAATACCGACGGTGACCGGTATTCCGACGGTGATGGCGCGGACTTTCATGTGATTGCGATCAATTGACCGTTCTGATGTTCGCCACTCGCCGACCCCCGCGGGCGTCGTGCCGTCGATCACTACACTCTATACGAACTGAAACGACGTGAATGACGACCCGCGACACAGATAGTGACTCCAACATCCCTGCCCCGTCGCCGTTGACCGATGAACCCTTCGACATTCCCGGACCGGATGCGGTGGATTTGCCTGAAGAAATTGCTGGTTACGGCGAAACAAGCCCGGTGGTCGTGGCGCCAGTCCGTCGCCGTCGCACTGCGCGGGTCGCGGCTGCGGTGCGAAATGACCTTGTCGATGGGTTTGCCCGGAGGTACCCATTCCCGCTGGACCAGTTCCAGTTGGAGGCAATGCAAGCACTGAGTGCGGATCGGTCGGTCCTGGTTGCCGCCCCGACTGGCACGGGCAAGACGGTTATTGCCGAGTTTGGCGTCGAACTTGCGCGAAGCAAGGGGATGCGGGCCATCTACACCGCGCCAATCAAGGCGTTGTCGAACCAGAAGTTCCACGACTGGCGGGCAACCTACGGGGATGCCGTCGGACTCCTGACCGGCGATGTCACCGAGAATGCCTCAGGTGACGTCCTCGTCATGACTACCGAGGTTCTCCGCAATATGGTGTTGCGGAGTCCGGAGGCGTTCGGCGACACCGCCGTGGTGATCTTTGACGAAGTCCACTTCCTTGCCGATCCCGACCGGGGCACGACATGGGAAGAAGCAATCCTGAATTGTCCGCCGCACGTCCAGTTGGTATGCCTCTCGGCCACCGTTTCGAATGCAGCCGAAATTGCCCGTTGGATCGGGCGTGTCCATCGGGAGACCATCCTTGTCGAACATTCGACGCGGGCGGTGCCGATTGATCACCTGTACATCCATGATGATCGGATCTGGCCGCTCGTAGACGCGACAGGAAGGCTTCACGAACCCTTGCGTGTCGGTGGCGAGACGCGGACGCCTCGGCCAATGGGTATGGGGCGTGGAGCCCGACCGAAGGAGTTGCCACGCCCACGGGATGTTCTCGCAATTCTCGGCGAGAACCAGATGTTGCCGGTGATCTATTTCCTGTTTGGGCGACGCGCATGTGAGGTGGCCGGTGCCAGTTGTGATCGTCTCGACCTTGGTGGCGATGCCGTCACACGACGGCGGCGTACCGAACGTGTGCGCCAGACCATGGAGGCCCTTGGCCCTGAAGACCGGACGCTTGCCCAGGTGCGCGATCTGACCCACCTCCTCGAACGAGGCATGGCGTTTCATCATGCCGGCGTTCTTCCCGTCTTGAAGCAACTCGTCGAGGGCCTTTTTTCAGAGGGGCTCCTCGGTGCGGTCTTTGCAACTGAGACCCTCGCGCTTGGTGTGAACATGCCAGCACGGAGTGTCGTGATCGCCGAACACACGAAATACGACGGAGTTTCCAGGCGGGTGCTGTTGCCGAACGAGTACTCGCAACTCTCCGGACGCGCTGGTCGCCGTGGTAAGGATGAGCGAGGGTTCGCGGTATCGCTTTACAGTCCCTGGACCACCTGCGCCGAAGTGCAGGAACTGATCGAGGCCGATCTCCTGCCGGTTCGCAGTGCATTCACACCGCGGTATCACACGGTCGTCTCGCTGTGGGATGGCACCAGAACGGGGCGTGAACGGCTACAAAGGCTGTTCGCGTCCAGTCTCCGGCAATTCCAGACGGATGATGCCTTGCAGGAGGCGATGGCCGAAGTTGAGGACCTGCGTGCCGAGGCCGACGAGAGGCACTACATGTGCCCGGTTCCTGACGTGGACGATGACGCGATCGTCGATTACACGGCACTCCGGCGTGACGTCGCAGAGGCCCATCGTCAGGTGGAACGTGCGCGGATTACGGTTGCGGGGGCCGCGCGTGATGCCGGTCACCTTCCGTGGAACCCGCCATCGCCGGTCGCGGTCAAGCGTGCAGTCCAGGGGTTCACCGGCGGCGAGGTCGTCTACCTTTCAAACTGGCGCGCGACGGTTGCACGGGAAACCTCATCCGACGGTGAACCGGTACCGGCGACAACTGCTGGCGGTGCGTGGTCGGTCTTCCTGCGCCGCGATGGCTCGGGCCCGGGGATCTTCGTGGCTGAAGGGCAAGTGGTCCAGGTCCGTCAGTGGTCTGTGGTTACCCGCCTCGCATCGGGTCGAGACGGCATTTCGCGAGTGGTGGTTCCACCGGATCTGGTGGATGCGCAACCCCAGACCGATGCGCGGACTGTCCTAGACCCGATGGGATGGGCGAGGTTCGAGGCGAGCATTGCGGCCCTCGATCTTCCCGATCTAGCCCGGTTCGAGGCTGATCGGCGTGCAAGGCAACAGGAACTTACTGAACGCCTTGTGACGCCTCATGTCACGCGTGAGGAGTCTTTACAGAGGCGCATGGGAGGTCATCCGTGCCACAAGTGCCCGCACCGTTCGGCACATGACCGTGCATGGCGCCGCGAACGTGAGGCGCTCCGGTCGGTCATCGAGGCTGAGGCCCACGCGGCCCTGATCGAGACCGAGGCGTCGACCCAGGCCACCAGGACACTCGATGCGATCGTGTCAGTCCTCGGACGATTTGGCGCATTGACACCGGCACGGGCGGGTCTGGCGCAACCGACGGACATCGCGGTTGGATTGCGGTCACTCTACGACCCGAATGGATTGCTGCTGTTGAATGCCGCTCGTCGCGGATGGCTTGACGCCCTGACGCCGACGGATCTGATGGAATTGATCTCGTGGTTCTGTTACGACCGTGACACCGTTCGCTACAACCGCTACTGGCTCTCGGCCGTGATGTCCGAGGTGCGGAACCGTCTCGATGAACTCGGTGCCGAGATGGTGCAGGCTGAACAACATGTGGGCCTGACGATCACCTCCGGACTCAATCGCAGTTTCCACGGTGTCCTGACGGCGTGGTGCCGTGGTGAAACCTTTGGTGAGCTTCTCGATAGTGTCGGCGTGAGTGAGGGTGACTTGCTCCTCACGATGAACAAGACATTGGATCTTGCATCACAGATGCGTGAGGCGCTCCGTTCACTGACCGAGGCGCCTGGTAGTGCCGGGGCTGCTGCCGATGGCGGGTCGGAACCTCGTCCGGGTCGGCGTGCCAGACGAAGTAGCGCGGTAGTAGACGACTCGCTTGTTGGACGCCTCGAAAGCGGTGACCGGCTGGTCCGGCGCGGCCTCGTTGCCCAGTCGCTCAAAATGATCGTGAACACGCCGGGAACCGGTGCCTCGATTGTGGCTGACGTCCCCGTCGTCATTGACCTGACGCCACCACGGACTGCCCGGGGGCCCCGCCGGGCCATCATCCCAGTGCGTCGGCGAGATCGCCCCCCCGGTGCGCCCCGTGCCTAGCCCCCATGCAGGTCAGAACGGCTTGCGGTCACCCCGCTGATCGCGGGATAGAGGCCGACATAACGCCGGAACAGTTCGTCGTAGATTTCGCGGCTGGCAGGGTCGGGGTGGACGGTTTGCCCAAGGTGGACCATTGCGTCACCTGCGACAGACAGGTCCGGGAAGTCGCCAACCCCGACGGCACCGAGCATGGCGCTGCCAAGCACGCCATTCTCAGTCGTCGCGCATGGGCGGAAGTCGAGGCCTGTAAGGTCGGCCTTTATCTGGTTCCATAGTTGGGCGCGTGCCCCGCCCCCGGCTACCCGGACCTCTCGAATTGGTGTGTGCCCGTATTGGACCGCGTACTCCAGAATGTGTCGCACTGAGCACGCGACACCCTCAAGGACCGCCCGGATGAGGTGACCAGGTTCGCTACTGATTGAAAGACCAGTGAACGCACCACGGGCACGGGGGTTCCAGATGGGTGCGCGCTCACCCTCGAGATAGGGAAGGAAGGTCAGTCCTCCGGCGCCGGGCTCGACCGTTGCCGCCAGGGCGAGGGCGGCCGCTTGCCGTGCGTCCGGAGAGGTGTCTTCCACAGGAACGTTCACGGTGCGCATGATCCAGCCGAGGGATGCGCCACTTGCTTGGGTCGGCCCGTACAGGATCCATCGGCCGGTATCGACAATTCGGGCCGTCATCAGGGGGCCGGTGTCTTGCGCCTCGGATGGGACCGTGACCCCAGTCACCTCCGATGTGCCGGAGACGTCACACGCGGTTCCGGCATGACCGAAGGCGCCAGATCCAAGCATGGCGGCCATCGCATCGGACCACCCGCACACCACCCGAAGCCCCGTTGGAAGTCCGGTGACACGTGCGACGTCGGCGGTGATCGTCCCGACGACGTCGCGTGGTGTGCCGGCGACCGGGACGGCCTCTGGAGGGAGATCCCCCAGATCACGCATCCCGCTGATCGGATGCAGGGTTCCTTGGTGGACCAGACCTTTTGCCGACCAGGCATCGGTGCGCATTGATCCGGTCAGGACGAAGTGCACGTAGTCCTTGGGCAGAAGGATGTGCGCCAAGCGGGCAATCGTGTCGGGTTCGTGCCGTGCAAGCCACCGGCCTCGGGCGAGGGGCCACGACGCATCGACCGGCCACCGCATTCCGAGCAGGTCATCCAGTGCAACCGATCCCGCAGCTTTCGACAACTCGGCGGCTTCGGCCGCGGCCCTGGTGTCCTGCCAAAGGATTGCGGGCCGGATTGGCTTGTGGTCACGGTCTAGAAGGACGAGTGTTGGTGCCTGACCTGAACTGCACAGGGACGCAATTCGCGATGGGTCGGCGTGGGGCGAAGCGACGAGTTCACGGATGCACTGGATGGCCGCTGATGCGTAGTCTGCGGGGTCTTGTTCCGACCACCCCGGACGGGGCCTCGACACGCCATACGAGACACTCGCAGTGGCGAGGAATGTGCCGGTTGCGTCGATTAACGCACCCTTCAGGGAGGTCGTGCCGACGTCCAGACCAATGTACTGAGGGGTGGTAGTTGCGCTCACGGCGGCAGGATACCGGTACCCGCCCACCGCAACACCTCAGAGTGGGATGTCACAGCTGGTAGATGCCCGGGATGTCAAAGGGATACGCGGGTTCAAAGCACGGCGCTTTGAACCCTAACCGTCGTGGGCAGCGGTCAGACGCTAAGAAGCTGCTCGCGTTCGGCGTTGCTTACCTGACGCTGTGAGCGGATCATGTCCATCAGTTGGCGTCGAATCCGGATATCGCCGATGAGTGCAGCCCCGGCGAGGCGTCCTTCGTGGAAGAACAGGCGCCGGTAGACGCCTCGTTCCTCGTTCATGCGTCCCAGCGCTTCCATCGTTGGAACCGACTCGGGCATGATGCCGATAGCGGCCATCTGGCTGTCGAACATCGTGCTGGTGTAGTAGGGCACCTCACGGTACTCCTGACGTGCGCCCAGCATGTTCGCGCCGGCGGTTTTGCCGTGCGAACCGGCGTTGTTCCACGTTCCCATCTGGTTATGGGTGCCGATTGAGACGTCGAAGAACTCGGCAACGTCGCCAGCGGCGTAGATGTTCGGCACCGAAGTTTCAAGGAACTCGTTCGTGACAATCCCACGATTGACCTTCACGCCGGTGTCCCGCAGGCACTCGGTCCGCATGCGAAGACCGAGGCCCGCACCGAGGAGGTCGCAATCGATGGTTGCGCCTGACTTGCAGTTGACAGACGTGATTTCGCCATCTTCGCCGGCATTCACGCCAGTGATTTCGTCGCCGTAGACTGTTTCCACGCCGACGGCCTTGGCAAGCTTGTCAACGAAGGCGCCACCCTCGGCATCAAGGATCCGGTGCAGGAACCGTGTGCCTCTGATCATCCAGGTGGTGCGCACACCGTGGTGACGGAAGCCTTCGGTCAGTTCGTAGGCGATGAAACTGCCTCCGGTGACAATCGCATGCTTCGACTTCCGGATGCGGCCAAGGATTGTCGTGGTGTCGTCAAGGGTCTGGAAGTGATAAATCCCCCTGGTGTCTTGCGCGCCATCGACATTCAGGAGGTTTGGCGTTCCACCCGTCGCCACAAGGAGGCGGTCGTAGATGAATTCGCCGTGGGTATCGGTTTCGATCAGCTGTCGCTCGGGGTCGATCCGCACCACCGTCGTATTCAGGAGCAGTTCGACGTTGTTCTCGGCGTGCCAAGCGACCGTCTTGATGAACGTGCGCTCAGGGGCGGTGATGCCCTTGAGAACTTTTGGAAGGGCGACCCGGTTGTAGAGGGGGTGGGGTTCATCGCCGATCAGAATGATGCGCGCGGTGGCATCGCCCTTGCGGATCGTCTCCGCCGCGGTCGTTCCGGCGACACCGTTGCCAATGATCACGAAGTTCCGGGGTGCGTCGGTATCTCCCACGCCACGAAGGATACCGCAGTGCCGGACGGTTTCAGCCGGGTGGTGCGTCCGGGGGCAGGCGTCGAGAAGCCGACATCGAGGTCTCCGGACCGCCCAAGGCTCCTCCTTGTAACCACTGCGCCGGTCCTGAGGCTTTGCGTGGACGGCCTCGCGATTCCGGCCATGGCTTTGGTGCAATCCCCTTTTTTCACTGACTGTGCGAGGGATGAGTTGGGTGACCTCGGGAGTTCGTTACACTCAGGCAGGCGCATCGAGCATGCGGAGAGGCGGTGATTGATGGAGAAGGAACACGGGCCCGCTCACTCGCGGGAGATTGCCAGGGAGGCACTCGCTCACGTGACGGAACGTCTCGATCACGCGATCACCCTCCTTGCCGATTCAGATGTGGAACAGGTTCAACGGGCTTACGAAGTGACCAGGGAGTGCACCGAGCAATTGGCACGTTCGATGTGGTTTCTTCGTCGGGCGGCACGGGTGGAGGAAGACGCATCGGCGTCTTGACGGCTGCGACCCCGTAGCGTCGCCCGATGTCAAACACGTTCGCGTCGCGGTTGGACGCTACCACTGTGCCACCCCTTTCTAGACGCGTTGCCTCGGTTCGTGGGTTTGTGGACGCCCCCGGCACGGCGCCAACCGCGATGTCCCGGGCCCTGGTCACATTGGCAGGATTGCCCGGTTCGGGCAAGTCGCACCTCGCGCGTGAGCTTCACGATGAAACGCAGGCTGTCGTGGTCCGGACCGATGAAGTCAGGAAGGTGCTCTTCCCTGTCCCAACCTATTCCCGTGTCGAAAGCAGCGCGGTGTACCAGACCTGTTTCGCGGTGGTGAGGGCGCTGCTTCGCGATGGGTATGCAGTGATATTCGACGGGACGAATGGGCGCAGGACGGGCCGGCGGAGGCTCTCGACGATTGCGCGAGAGACTGGCGCCACGCACCTGCTGGTACGCGTCATGGCTGATGATGAGGTGATCCGGCGTCGGATGATCAAGCGCCAGGCTGGGCGCGCACCGTCATTTTCTTCCGAGGCAGGTTGGGACATCCATCAATTGATGGCCGCTTCGGAGGATTACGGTGGGCATTTCGACCTGGTGGTCGATACCGGATCGGACGCCTGGCACGCGGTGAACGCGATTAGCCGTTTCCTCAGGGGTGATCCAGGTGGTCTTGATGGCGTTGGAACGCCGGACGGTGGACGGAAGTCCGGAACTGGAAGGCGGGGAAGGAAGTTGACATGACGACATACATGGAGCGTCTGGCGCAGGCGTCGCGGGAGAATGAAAGTCTCCTGTGTGTCGGTCTTGATCCGGAACCGCACCGGATCCCCGACCACCTCCGAGGCTTGCCGGCACATGAGGCGATTCTGGCATTCAACAAGGAACTGATTGATGCCACCTGCGATCTGGTGGCGGCGTACAAGCCGAACCTTGCCTTCTATGAGGCGCTCGGTCCGGAAGGCATGGAAACACTGCGGGCGACGGTGCGACACGTGCCGAATGGTGTGCCGGTGATCGCTGATGCGAAGCGTGGTGACATCGACCACACAATGCGCCTCTACGCGACGGCGATGTTTGACGTGTACGGTTTCGATGCGGTGACTGCCAGCCCGTATCTTGGACGAGACGCATTGCTGCCGTTCCTTGACCGGGCTGACCGGGGAACGTACATACTTTGCAGGACCTCTAACCCCGGTGCGGCGGACATTGCCGAACTGGACGTTGGAGGAGAACCACTCTATCTGCGTGTGGCCGAACAGGTACCGACATGGACATCGCACGCGAACATTGGACTGGTCGTCGGGGCGACGGCTCCGACACAACTGGCGCGGGTTCGCGCGGTGGCGCCGGGCGTACCAATCCTGCTGCCGGGCGTGGGCGCGCAGGGCGGCGATCTGGAGGCATCGGTAGCGGCGGGTCTGGACCTGACGGGGGACGGGCTGTTGGTAGTGGTCGCCAGACAGGTCATGTACGCCTCAAGCGGGTTGCGGTTCGCGGAGGACGCGCGGACAGCGGCGCGGGAAATCCGGGATCGGATCAACGCCGCCCGGGTGACCGCGATCGACGCTCGTCGCGGGAGATAGTCCCGGTACCGGTGATTGATGCGGCAGCACTTGATGCAACGCCGCGCGCGCCGCGGTACGACCCGTCGGTGCCAATGGCATTCCAGTTGGATGATCTGGTGCGCCTGAAGAAGGCTCATCCGTGCGGCGGGACCGATTGGGTTGTATTCCGCCTGGGCGCGGACATTGGTCTGCGGTGCGGCACGTGCGGCCATCGCGTCCTGGTTCCCCGACGCGAACTGGAACGGCGGGTCGTACGTCTTCTCAGGCCGGGAGATGCCGGGTCAAACGCTTGATCAGATGGTTCGGGGCATCAGCCCAAGAAACGCGATCAAGAGCAGCCCGGCCAGGGTAATCACCCCGTATTCCAGAGTGACCCGCATGCGTAGCCGTGCGTGCAGCGCATACGTGAGGATGCCGGTGAAAAAGTAGTAAACGGCTAGGAGAAATGCCCCTCCCTGCAGGCCGTTGAGCGGCCAGTAGTTCAGCGCCCATGTCACTTCGCCGACACCGATCCCCGTCACGGACGCATAGAGGATGGTCCGACGCCACGACGGTGCGAGGGTCCTGAAGCGACCGCTTGCGGTCAGATCCGGGGCCCTCACGACCGGGAACCGCCCACTCATGCGAAGGCGTTCGGGCACACTCAGGGTAGTGATGTCCAGCGTTGGGGTCGGTTCCGGCGTACGGTCGGGGAACGCCACCTGGGTCAATCGGAGGTGACGTGCGCTCAGCAGGATCGTGACCGCAACGATTGCGGTCGCCGAAAACAGGCTGCGTGTTCGCGTCTGGTAAATCGCGCCGTACAAGACGAATGCGGCGATGTACCCGGCGAGGGCGAGAACTGTCTCGCCGTAGTCGCGCCGGAGGACCTGCCTCGTGAGCGCCCACTCAGTCCAGAGGACCGCGAACGTCAAGGCGCCGAACCCGCCGAGGCCGAAGACAAACTGGGCGCCCGTTGGAAGCAGTGGCAGGAAGAAGAGGGCGCCGAAGACTAACGCGCTTGGCAGGATGAACTGCTCTACCGTGGATCCCCGCCGTGCCTCACCGCGAAGGATCAGGTCCAACCCGGCAGAGACCGTGATGACGATGGCGAACGCGAGGCCGAGCAGTGGCAAACCGGTTGCGCCGACGCTCAGCGCAACGCCAAGGACAACCACGGCAACGACGACGGTGATCTTTTCAAGCGTCTGGCTCGACATCGTGATCCATGGAAGGGTATCTGGCAGATGCGTGCGTTGTCCGTCACGATGTTTCAGGTGGCGGTGCTACACTCGCGACGATCAGGGGGATGCCCGTCGATCATGGTGCAGTCGGACCGGATGTGACCCGCCCGCCAGCAGCATGTGGCCGTCATGCTAGGTGATTCCGGCAAGGGGTTCGCGCGTGAGTAACGTGGTTCTCGTCCTGAACCTGAACTACGAACCTTTGAATATCTGTGGTCTCGGCCGTGCAGTTGCCCTCGTTGGTGCGGGGAAGGCCGAGATCCTTGCGTCAGGAATGGAGGACATCCGGACGGCGCGCGCAGTGTTTCCGCGCCCCAGTGTGATCAAGTTGCAGTATCTGGTCCGGCGACCTCGGGCGCAGGTGAGGCTGACCCGTCGCGAGGTCTTCATCCGTGATGACTACACCTGCCAGTACTGCGGCCTGAGAGGTCGGGAACTGACCCTGGACCATGTGTTTCCCCGCCATCTTGGCGGTCGCCACGTCTGGGACAACCTGGTAAGTGCCTGTCGGCCCTGCAATCACCGCAAGGGTGGAAAGCGTCTTGATGAGACGCGGATGCGCCTGGCGCGCCCTCCACGACGTCCTCCGGCCACGCAGTATTTCACCGGCGTGCAGCGGCAGAACCGTGAAGAGGCTGAAGCATGGGCGCCGTACCTGCCCGCGCTTGAGACCATGCTGCCTGCCATGTAGGCCCATCGCGCGGCCTTCATGAGCGCACGGTTCCGGCGGACACTGATGACGCCGGGTCAGCGTACCGATCACGGGTTGCTGCAACGACACCTGAAACATGGTTGGCGGTGAACCGCTTGAGGAACCTCGCGCCAAACCAGAAGCAGAGGCCCAAGACGCAAATCACCCACCATGCCGGTGCGAAGTCGCGCGTCCATGCCCACCCCCCAAGGGCAAGCAGGAACATTGCAAACCACCGGACCAGTCCGGTCGCGAATCCCAGGAGCATCGACATGCGGTCGCTCGCCCGTATCGACCATTCGATCACACGGGTGGCGAGCACGGTGATGATGGTTGGCTTTTCGCCTGCGGTGGATTCAGCAGCGGCAATCCACTCCAGCCATTGCCTGATCGGGCGGCCGTCATACACGAACCGGTCCCTGAGCGCGGCATAGAAGAGGTACCGGCGTGCCTTGACGCGCTCGAACGCGAGATCTCCGCCGTCCGTGTCTTCAGCGATCCGGTCAAGGGCGCGTTCCTCGTCGGACGAAAGGAAGACGCGTTGCACGGTCAATTCGTCCTTGAGGATCTCGATCAGCGGTGACGTCACGCCATATCCCTCCCGCAAAGTGTATGCATCATCATCGCGGGACGGTTCCCCACGTTCGGCCGTTTCGGTGGATACCATCGGTTGCTCACCTTTGCTAGGATAGGGACAGGTACTTGGGAGATCACGCATGACTACGACCACTACCGAACAACCGTTGGTGACGCTCAGTGAAAAGGCGACCAGTGAACTGCGTCGGCTCATTGCGGCCGAGGAACGCGACGACATTGGCTTGAGGGTCTTCGTCTCTCCAGGTGGCTGTTCCGGTCTTTCCTACGGAATGGCGCTAGAGGAACAGTCTGATGACGGTGACTTCGTCGTCAACTACGCCGGCATGCAGGTCTTCGTTGACGAGTTCAGCGCGAGTTTCGTCAAGGGTTCCCAGATTGACTTCGTAGCGGGTCTGATGGGTGCAGGCTTTACTGTTCAGAATCCCAATGCGAAGAAGAGTTGCGCCTGCGGCCAGTCGTTTGACACCGGCGAGAATGCCGAGACGGCCCAGAAGTGCAGTTAGGCGCCCGAAGGGCGCCTGACGGGCCATCCCAGTCTGACCGGCGCGATGCCCCGGTATCCATAGATGTCCGAGACCTCTCCAAGCACTATGAAGTCCACCGCAAGTCCCCCGGGGTCTTGGGTTCACTTCGTGGTCTTGTTTCAAGGACGAACGACACGGTCCGGGCCGTCGATGGGGTCTCATTCCAGATTGCCACGGGAGAGATCGTTGGTTTCCTAGGCCCGAATGGGGCCGGCAAGACGACGACCCTGAAACTCCTGTCCGGCCTCCTCCACCCGACTGCCGGCCATGCGCGTGTGCTTGGCTTTGATCCTTGGAAACGGGACCACGCATTCCTGCGTCAACTTTCACTGGTCATGGGACAGAAGAACCAGTTGTGGTGGGACATACCGGCGATGGAGACATTCCTCCTGAACCGCGAAATCTATGAGATCCCCGAACCGGTCTTTCGGGAAACGTTGACCGAGCTCGTCGATCTTCTGGATTTGGGCCGCATCCTTCAGGTGCAGGTCAGGAGGCTTTCGCTTGGCGAGCGCATGAAGTGCGAACTCGCGGCGGCGCTCCTGCACCGCCCTCGTGTTCTCTTCCTTGACGAGCCCACCATCGGGCTGGACGTCGTGATGCAGAAGGCCATCCGGCAATTTGTTGACCACTACCGGCGCCGGTTCGGCGCCACGATTGTCCTGACATCGCACTACATGGATGACGTCAAGGAATTGTGTGAACGGATCATCATCATTGATCGAGGTCGGGTGATCTACGATGGCGCTCTGGCCGAAGTGTCTGCGGTGTATGCCGCCTACCGAGTGATTACCGTGCGGTTTGAGCGAGAGGTGGGCAACGCCGAAGTTGACGGCTTTGGCACCGTCGCCTCATTCGACGGTTTCACGGCAACCCTGCACATTCCCCGGGCCGAGGTCTCGACCCAGGCTGCGCGCCTGCTTGCGTCGTTGCCAGTCGCCGATGTCACTATCGAGGAACCGGCAATCGACGATGTCATCAGGCACGTATTCTCGGCGAGTGAACGTGATCGCGACGCGAAATCCCGGGAGACCTCGCCGGTTGGCGCGTAGACTCTAACGAGAACGCACACCCCGATTGCGAATGCGCGGGGCCGTTCAACTCAGGGCGTGCTGGACGCCATGGAGGTTCAGGCGATGTATTTTGACCCGATGTACTTCGTTTTCGCGATGCCCGCGTTCCTCTTCGCGATGTACGCCCAATGGAAGGTGAATTCCACTTTCGGGAAGTACCAGAACGTCAACAGTTCGGGTGGATTCACTGGTGAACAGATTGCCCGGCGATTGTTGGACGCCGAGGGCCTGTATGGGGTGACCATCGAGGCGACACCGGGGGAACTCACTGACCATTACGACCCGCGTGCCAAGGTCGTGCGCCTGTCCGAGTCCACGATGTACCGCTCTTCTGTGGCGGCGGTCGGTGTGGTGGCACATGAAGTGGGGCATGCCATTCAGGATGCGACAGGCTATGCGCCGATGCGGCTGAGGACGAACCTTGTGCCAGTCGCCGGCCTTGGCAGTTCACTGGGGTACATCCTGTTCTTCGCTGGAATGTTTCTCAATTTCTTCAATTTGTCGCTCATCGGATTGCTGCTCTTCAGCGGGGCTGCAGTCTTCGCGGCGGTTACGCTGCCGGTCGAGTACAACGCGAGCAACCGGGCTATGCGCCTTCTGGTTGACAATGGCCTGGTGACTTCCCATGACGCCGACCTGGCACGGAAGGTACTTGACGCCGCCGCGCTCACGTATGTGGCCGGACTGGCACAAGCCCTGTCCCAGGTGCTGTACTACGCGATGATGCTTTCGGGAATGCGGCGACGCGACGACTGACCTAATGATTGCCTCAACCCCTTCGACGGCTACACCGGCGGCCACGCCAGTGGCACTTGCCCCAATCACTGACCTCTCGTTGACCTCCCTGCGTCAGGTTGTGACCGAGCTGGGCCACCCTGAATATCGTGGCGACCAGATTGCGGCTTGGGTCTATCGGTCCCCGGTTGGTTCGTTCGACGAGATGTCGAACTTGCCGAAGTCCCTCAGGCAGGCGCTGGCCGATCGGTTCAGGTTCGGAGCACTTGCGCTCGAGGCCGAATTCGTCTCCTCCGATGGGGAGACGAGAAAAGCCGCCTTGAGGCTTGTCGATGGCGACCTGATCGAAAGCGTCCTCATGCGCTACCCGACCCGGGATGACGGAACCGGTGCCGAGAGGTCGACCGTCTGCGTGAGTACGCAGGTTGGATGTCCGGTCAAGTGCGCCTTCTGTGCGACTGGGCTGATGGGCTTCACGCGGAACCTCGGCACTGGCGAGATCATGGACCAGGCACTGCACTTTCTCCGCTGGAGCCGCGCCGTGCCCCCGACCGTCCGCAATGTGGTGTTCATGGGAATGGGCGAACCATTGATCAACTACGACGCAACGATGGGCGCCGTGGCATTACTCGTGGATGCGGTGGGCCTCGGAGTGCACCGCCTTACGGTTTCGACGGCTGGTTGGCTGCCCGGTATGTCCCGTCTGATCGAGGACAAGTACGCGGTTCGATTGGCCGTCTCACTGCATTCGCCCGATGATGCGTTGCGCACGACCTTGGTGCCGCTGAACAAGCGGTTTCCCTTGGCAACGCTGCTTGAAGCGTGCTGGGAGTACCAGGCACGGACGGGACGCCGGGTGACGTTCGAGTACACGCTCCTCGATGGCGTAAATGACACGCCTGCCCTTGCGCGCGACCTTGTTGCACTCGTGCGCCGTCATGACGTGCACATCAATCTCATCCCGATGAACCCGGTTGCGTACCTGCCTTTTGGAGCGTCGAGGCCGGAAGCGGTCGAGGAGTTCCACCGCATCGTTCGTGAGGCGGGTGTCATTTGCACCGTCCGGCGTGAGATGGGGCGTGACATCCGGGCGGCGTGCGGACAATTGCGAACCGAACTGCAGGGACGCGAACCGGTGCGTGCCAGTACCGTGACGGCCTGAAAAGCCGTGCGTGTCCAGATCGCGCCATCGGTCTACGCTTCGCCGCTTCTGCGTGTTGCCGAGGCGCTCGATGCGGTTGAGGCGGCCGGTGTGGACGCGTTGCATCTGGACGTGATGGACGGGCACTTCGTCCCGGCAATATCGTTCGGGGTGCTGTTCGTGCGGGAAATCAGGGCGCGAACATCCCTACCGCTCGACGTGCACCTGATGGTGGCGCAACCCGAGAACCTTCTGGATGAACTGGCTGCCATCGGTGTCCGTGGTGTGACAGTTCACGCCGAGGTCTTTGCTGCGCGCCCGGATGGGGCCCGGAAACTCGGGGAGGTCTTGCGAACAATCCGTGGCGCCGGGATGCGTGCCGGTATCGCGCTGAAGCCAGGCACACCGGACACGGTATTCGATGTGTTCGAGACCGACATCGACGATTTGCTGGTCATGACTGTTGAACCGGGCGCGTCGGGCCAGTCGTTCCGTTTGGATCAGATAGAAAAGATTCGGCGGGTCAGCGCGCGGGCACGGATATCCGGGATCCAAGTGGCAGTTGACGGTGGGATAAATCCCGAAACTGGTGCGGCCTGCGTCGCTGCCGGTGCAACGTACCTCGTGGTCGGCAGCGCGCTGTTCTCCGGTGGGCTCGACGGTATTGCGTCAGCCGTGTCGCGAATGCGGGGAGCGGCTCAAACCTGAGTTAGGCCCGTTCAGGGTGTGGCGACACAGTCCCACACTAGAAACCCCGCTGACGAACCAGGCTCAGTGCCCGGGTTGCCGGCGGGGCCTCGTTTTTGGCGAGAACCGGTGCAATTTGGGTTAGGACGTCTTGGCGAGGGTCCGCAGGCAGCGCGTGCAGATATCCAAGCGGATGGCATGCCCGGCGAGTGTGATCGTGGCGCGTCGCACATTTGCCTTGAAGGTGCGGTTCTTCTTCGGGGCGCGTTTGGCCCACGCGGCGGAAACGTTGCTCGAGATGGTGCGTCCGTGGGAAGTACCCTTGTTGCACACGTCACATGTAGTAGCCACTGCTTGACCTCAATCCTGCGAGTTCTGTCAGCACTTCGCCGTGGGACGACCGGGTTAATCCGCTCACTGTGCTATCCTGACCGCCCGTCGTCCTAGGCCATTTGAGGCGCAGGTTTACTGATCGGGAAGAGCATCCGGCACGAAATCAGCGGACGTCGGCAATCCGGGGTGCCTGATCTACTTCCGTGAACTGTAGCATTCCAATGGGGTCCGGCACGTCGGACACACGCCGGAAGATCCAGGGGTCACCACAATGGCCGATTCCACACAACAGCCTGTGCCGTCGGTCGATGGCCACGATGGTGAGAATGATGGCGAGCGCTCACGGATTGACGGGGCGACTGTGCGTCACATGCTCGAGGTGGCTACCACGTGGCTTGAGCGGCACGTAAGCGTCGTAAACGCCCTGAATGTGTTCCCGGTGCCTGATGGGGATACCGGAACGAACATGCACCTCACGATGCGGGCGGCTGTCGAGGCGGTTCGCCGGGTCGCGGATGAGGGCGCAGGTGCGGTAGTCCGGGCGGCTGCCCAAGGGGCAGTGTTTGGCGCCCGTGGTAATTCCGGTGTGATCCTTTCGCAAATCGTGGCCGGCCTCTCACGCGGAGTGGGGGACACCCGGTCGATTTCAAGTGCCGAGCTTGCCCGGGCACTAGCCGAGGGTGCGTCGAACGCCTACCGGGCAGTGACCCGACCGGTCGAAGGCACAATCCTGACGGTTGCGCGGGCTGCGGGCGATGCTGCGATCGAGTGCGTGACCCAGGCGCGAGAGAGCGTATCGACCGTGTTGGGCGCAGCGATGGCGGGCGCACACCGCGCCGTCCAGGCAACCCCACTCCAGTTACCGATTTTGAAGCAGGCTGGGGTGGTGGATGCCGGAGGGGAGGGATACCGTCTGATCCTTGAGGGGATGGGGTTTGCCCTGCGTGGTGAGGCCTTGCCTGCGGCGGGTGAAATGCCCCTGCCCCTACCTGCGGTCCAGATGGACGCGGATGACGGGACGATTTCGCCCGAGGATGATCCGCTTGCGGGCGAGTGGGGGTATTGCACGCAATTCGTGATCGTGGCCAACGATGGTGAGGACCTCTCAGTCGAGACGGTGCGTGACGATTTGCAAGTCCTTGCCGTGTCGACGATGGTGGTGGGCGGTGACGGGTTCGTCAGAATTCACGGTCACACCGAGGATCCAGGCTCACTTCTCACGCGAGCGGTTCAGTACGGGCGCGTTCAGCGGATCTCGATCGAGGATATGGATGCTCAAGCCGAACGGTGGCGCATGGCTGCCGGTAGGGTGGGCGATCGATCCGAGGGGGAGATGTCCGGGGAAACGGCTGATTTGGACGCGCCGCTGGCAGACGTGGCAATCATCGCGATTGCGCCCGGGGAAGGGTTCGCGTCGGTATTCCGTGGTCTCGGGGCATCCGAGGTCGTTCTGGGTGGCCAGACGATGAACCCAAGCGCGCAGGAAATTCTTGACGCCGCGCGCCGCGCGCACGCGCGCACCGTCATTGTGCTTCCGAACAACGGGAACGTCGTCTTGACGGCGAAGCAAGCTTCGTCGGTGGCGGCGGAATCCCTCGGGGCCGACCGAAGCATCTTGGTTGTCGGGTCACGGACGGTCCCCCAAGGCATCGGGGCGATGATGGCGATGACCTTCGGCGCTGAACCTGAGGCGATAGTCTCTGCGATGACCGGTGCGTTGACATCCATAAGGACCGTTGAGGTCACCCGGGCCACTCGGGATGTCGTGATCAATGGAGTGGATGTCAGGGTTGGTGACGTGCTTGGCCTTGTTGATGATGACGTCGTGGCTGCCGGCACCGACATTGACGATGTGGCAATCCGTTCCCTTGAACAGGCCGGAGCGCAGACCGCGGAACTGCTGACCATCTACCGGGGTGCTGATGTCAGTAATGCCGACGCGTCGCGCGTCGCAGCTGCGGTGCAGTCGCGTTTCCCGGACCTGGCTGTTGAAACGATGACGGGGGGGCAACCCCACTACGACTTCATCATTTCGGTGGAGTGACGTGAACCGGGCAGCGGCCGGTGCGACTCGGGCGCAACGTATTTTCATGTACGAGCGGGAACTTGGGTTCACCAATCGGGCGGTCGTCGGTGGTCTCGAGGTATTCACTTCACGAGTGGAACCGGGGGTTGCCTGGGCGGACGAGGTGCGCCGGATCCTGTCCGGGTACGCGCGCGGTGATGTCCGGGCGCGTCAAGCGATGATCGAACAGGCCTTGGCCGTAGTTTCCGGGGCGTCAAGTGAGACTGTGCCGGTAAGGGTGGCGTCGCTCCCAGGGCGACTGGCCCCGTCTCCACGAGGGGGCAGGGATGCCCGCGGACCAGCCAACGCCGTGCCGGAGAGGGCGCCGGCGCTCCCGGGACCACGGAACCGTCCGGTCGTCACCGAAGGGTCGGGTGCCGGAACACCACTTTTGCCACTTTCGCCGGTTTCGGCCTTGCCCGGAGTTGGAGCGAAAACCGTCGAGGGGTTTGCCCGCCTCGGCATCAATTCGGTTCTGGACCTTCTCTATCACCTGCCCCGCCGCCATCTTGACCGACGCAGTCTGACGCCGTTGGCAAATCTCCAGTCGGGCCAGATCGCAACCGTGATGGTGACGGTCGTGTCGGTGAATCTGAAGAACCCCGCACGGCGTGGCCTTACGATCACCGAGGCGCTGGTGAGGGACGAGACCGGGTACGCGCATGCGGTCTGGTTCAACCAGCAGTACATGTTGCGGCGGTTGGGAAACCCTGGTCAGGTCTTGCTGAGCGGCCGGGTCGAGCAACAGGCGGGCGGCGCGATGCAGTTCACGTCCCCGGAATTGGAGACCGATCTCGAGGACTCGTTGCACGCGGGTCGCCTCGTGCCGTTCTACGCGAAGACCGAGGGGATCACCGACAAGCAGCTACGTACGGTAGTCCGCAAGGCCCTTGACCTTACCGGTCCGGCGTTGCGCGATCCCTTGCCCGTGGAAGTCCGAACGCAGGAGAACCTGCTGCCGTTCGTGACTGCGCTTGAGAGTGCGCACTTTCCCGACAGTTGGGAGCGCCACGCCGAGGCGGTACGGCGCCTTGCGTTCGATGAGTTCCTCATCATCCAGTTGGGAGTTCTGCGCCGGAAGCACGATTGGCAGACTTCGAACCCGGGCCTGGCGTTCGTCATTCCTGACGCGACGATTGATGAGTTCGCAAGCGGGCTGCCCTACACGTTGACTGGGGCGCAGTCGCGCGTCACTGCAGAAATATACGGTGACCTGGTGCGTCCGGTCGCGATGAGCCGGTTGTTGCAGGGTGAGGTCGGGTCGGGAAAGACCGCGGTGGCGGCCGCCGCGTGCCTGGCGGCGGTGCGGGCGGGCTACCAGGTTGCGTTCATGGCACCCACCGACATCCTGGCTCATCAGCATGAGCGAAGCGTGGCCGCGACACTTGGTCCGCTAGGTGTCCGGGTGGCGAGGATGACCGGCAGCCAGAAGCGCAAGGAGAAGCGGGAGATCTGGACGGCGTGCGCGGCTGGCGAGATTGACGTGTTGATCGGCACCCATGCGCTTCTGGACGAGGACGAAGGGTTCCACCGTCTTGGCTTGGCAATTGTCGATGAACAGCACCGCTTCGGGGTGCGTCAGCGGAGTGCATTGTTGGCGAAGGGCGCAAATCCACACCTTCTGGTGATGACTGCAACGCCGATTCCGAGGACGCTTGCGCTGTCTGTGTACGGAGACCTGGACCTTTCCATCATCAATGAGTTGCCTCCCGGACGCCAACCGATCAAGACCGCGATGATCCCGCCGGAGAAGCGGATGGAGGCCTACACCTTCCTGCGCAAGCAGGTGAGGCAAGGTCGCCAGGGGTTCATCATCTTCCCGCTGGTCGAGGAGTCGGAGCGGATTGAGGCACGTGCCGCAACGGCAGAACATGAGCGCTTGCAACGCCAGTTCCCCGACTTGCGCTTGGCATTGGTGCATGGTCGCCTGTCCCCGCGCGAGAAGGATGAAGTGATGTCGCGGTTCCGTGACGGGCACGTTGATGTGCTCGTCGCGACGGCCGTCGTCGAAGTTGGCATTGACGTGCCGAATGCTTCGACGATCCTGATCGAAGGTGCTGACCGGTTCGGACTAGCGCAATTGCACCAATTTCGTGGCCGGGTCGGCCGCGGTCCCCACGCGAGTTTCTGTCTTCTCCTCACGGAAACAGCCGCAGAACCGACACTGGCGCGCCTACGGGCGCTCGAGCGGACAAGTGACGGGTTCGTCCTCGCCGAGGAGGACCTGAAAATGCGTGGCCCCGGGGAGTTTTTCGGCACCAGGCAAAGCGGGGTGCCCGACCTCAAGGTGGCGCGGTTGTCGGACGTGCATGTTCTTGAGGCGGCGCGCAGGCAGGCGGGATTGATACTTGGGCGCGACCAGACCCTGTCGTTGCCCGAACACGCCCGCTTGCGAGGCCAGGTTGAGGCCTATTGGAACCGGTCCATCGCTGCCGGATAGGTTTTCCCGAACGGAGATGCGGGCAGGGATTCCCGCAGACCAGGAGCGGCGATGCGGGTGATTGCTGGTGAATGTGGTGGCCTTGCGTTGGTTGCCCCCCGGAGTTCGCAGACACGTCCCACCACCGACAAGGTGAAAGGCGCGATTTTCGGGATGCTTGGCGACCGGGGTGCTTTCGGCCGCGTCTTGGATATATTTTCCGGTTGCGGAGGCCTCGGGATCGAGGCACTCAGCCGTGGTGCCGACTGGTGCGACTTTGTTGACCGCGCGCCAGATGCGGTGGAGGCAATTTCAAAGAACCTTGCCCACACGAGGCTGGCTTCCCAGGCACGCGTCCACCGTTCAGAGGTCGCCCGGTTTCTCTCATTGGTGCGTGAGCCCTACGACCTGATCCTCTGTGACCCACCCTATGGGCTGGAAGAGTTACCCGGCATTTTGGCGCGCGTCGCGCATCCGGCCATCACCCGCGATGGGGCGACCGTTGTTGTTGAATATGGCCGACGGGACGAGGTCCCGGTTGTCATCGGACGATTGCGTCGCGACCGGGTTCGCGTCCATGGTGATACGGCGGTAGCAATCTACGACGTGGTTGACGGGCTTCCACCGGACCGAGCTGAGTAGGTCGGGACGGTTTCCACGGCACGGTGGAGGGTATTGCGAAGTCTCACGAAATGCACCAACGATCCGATCCACCCGTCATCATGACGGGCTGGCCAAGCCAGTCGTGCAACGTCGCCATCCCATTTGCGTTCGGTTATTGGGTGACCATAAAGCGGCCGCGCCTTTTCCGGGCATTTTCGTCCGGTTGGAGGAGTGTGGTTGCAACCCACCCTGGCGAAGGGACACTCGGTGAGCGATTCGACCTCCTGGGCATACGCGCTGCTTGTGGTGCTGCTTGCTGCACCCGTGTTGGCTGCCGTTGTCGTGCTTGTGACGATGGTCGGACAGTCGGAGACGAACCGTGTGCCAGTGCAGGCGAGTGGAAATGGTGGGCCGTCGGTTGCGCAGGACGTCCGCCCGGTAACCGTGATGCAACGCGTCTCCCGAGCGTCGGCGCGAAGGCCCGGTTCCGCGGCTGATCCGGTTGGCAGGCAGGTCGCATCGCCTGCAACCCTCCACGAACGGATTGACCGGTTCACTTCACGGCGACGCGAGCCGACGCGTAGACGCCGTGGTGACTCACCCGCGGGCGAAACGGATCCGGTGCCGTACCCGAGTTCCTCGTGGCCGGCGGTCGCGCCTCCACTGATTGAAACTCCTGGGGTCATCCGGCCGGATTCCCACGCGTCCGGTGGCCTCGGGCGTGAGGCATCGACGCCGAGGTCCTGGGGTCAGTGGGTCCGCGCCCTTGTTGAGCTGACCATCCCGCCACGTCAGGTACGGCCACCAGTTGGTGCGAGACAGGAGGCAGTGCGGGCAATTGTCGCGGAGACCCCGGAGATTCCGGCTCGGGTCGAGGGCGGGTATGTGCTCCCGCCAGTCCGTGTGCGCGCCGGACTTTCAGGAATTGATGGGTCGCCACGCCTCCCGCTCATGGTCTCTGCGATTGCGGAAATCGAGGCTGGTCCCGACGTATCGCGTCACGACCGGGCTGGTCCAATGTCAACTAACGCGGAGATTGTTGCTCGCGACGTGGACGGGTTCGAATTGGCTCTGGTTCCAGCGATGATCGATCACTCGCCTCAGATCCAAATGTCTTTCCTGCTGGCCGAGCCTGACAGTGGCGACGGGTTCGTGATTTCAGAGACTTCACTTCACGACCTAACTCGCTTGGCGCCGGTTTCGGAGGAGGTGGCGTCTGTCGAGTCGGATGTGGCTGAGGACTTGGAATCAACCGGTTCCGAGGCGGAACCAGTTGCAGATGGCCCAGATATTGTGATCGCGGTTCCATCTGAACTGTTGGTAGGGGCACCGGTTGTCGCGTCTGAACTGGTCGAGGTGGTGACGACGTTCGCGGTGCCGGTGCCAGATATGGCCTTCGTACCCGTCATGGCCGGCGTCGAGACAGCACTGGTCTCCGAGGGTGACCTGGTGGAGGTGGACACAACGGTCGCCATGGCTGCACCAGAGTTGGAAATCGAACCCTTCTTGGGCGACTTCGAGGAAGCACTGGCTGTCGAGCCTGGACTGATCGAAGTTGAGTTTGTTTACGCCATGCCGATGCCTGTGATGGCAAAAGAACCAGTCATGGCCGACGTCGAGGAAGCACCGGGTGTCGCGTCTGAACTGGTCGAAGTTGAACCGGTCAACGCGATGCCGGCGCCAGTCATGGCAAATGAACCCGTCATGGCCGGTGT
>CANFGH010000004.1 GCA_947446285.1 Chloroflexota bacterium | reverse complement strand
GGGCTTCAGTGGTGAGGGCCATGCACCCGGCACTCACGGGAAACTCGAGGGCACCGCGGACAACCTTGAGCGGATCAAGGATTCCCGCCTCGGTCATGTCGGCAATCCGGTCACCGACCGCATCGTATCCGTGCCCCGGAGGTGAGAGCCGGAGGCGCGCAAGGATGGCACGGTGGTCACGGGCAGAGTTCCGGATGATCCATTCTGTCGGTGCTTCCATTGCACCGATAAGGACCTTGACACCGATTGCCTCATCACGGTTCAGCGTATCCGCGAACTCTCGCAGTCTCGGGACACATGCGAGATAGGCGGCGCCACCACCGGGGACAACACCCTCTTCGGCGGCGGCACGGGCGGCAACAATCGCCTCCTCGCCTCGCTGCTTGCGGGTTTCACGCTCCCTTTCGCTTGGTGCACCGACCTTCAGGACGCCGACACCGCCGGACAACTTGCCCATGCGTTCGCGCATCTTGTCACGTTCAAAGTCACCCTCGGCGGTCGGGAGGAGCCTCTTGATCTCGGCGATGCGCTCACGGATCGCGCTCGGTGTCCCGGATCCTCCGATGATGCTGAAGAAGTCCCGATTGCACCACACACGACGTGCCCTGCCGATGTTGACCGACGTAGCGCTTTCCATCTGGTCTCCCGCGTCCTCGGCAATGAGGCGGCCGCCGGAAAGGACGGAAATGTCTTCCAGGATGCGCACACGTCGGTCACCGGCACCGGGTGCCTTGATGCCGATGCACCGGAGAACGTCACGCTCGTGATTTGTAGCCAGGAGTCCGAGGGCTGACCCGGAGATTTCGTTGGCGAACAGGACAAGGCCGCCAAACGATTCACCAGCCTGCTTGCGCGCGATAATGGCCTCAAGCAGGGGGAGAAGCTGTTCGGCGCGGTCGATGTTCAGGTCCGTTGCAACGACGAGGGGGTTCTCGAGGATCGCTTCCATGCGATCGAGGTCGGTGCAAAAGTGGGCCGAGACATACCCGCTATCCCACTGCAATCCCTCGATGTACTCACGGTCGGTCTTCATCGTGGTGCTCTCCTCGACGAGGAGCACACCGTCAGTCCCGATGATCTCGAGCATTTCCGCGACGTAGCGGCCAATTTCGCGGTCCCCACCCGCCGCGGCGATGGATAGCGCCTCGATTTGCTCAGGCGACTCCATCGGTACGGCCTGATCCTTCAGCGAATCAATCGCTACGGCAAGGCCCTTCTCGATGCCCCGCCGGATCATCATCACGTTGGTGCCCGATGCCGCTTGTCTGTTGGCGCCATGAAGGAGCGCCTGGGCAATCGTTGCCGCCGTTGCCGCCCCATTGCCAACTTTCTCGCGGACCTGCCATGCCATCTGACGGATGAGCATTGCGCCCATGTTTTCGTAGGGGTCAGGCAACTCGATAATCCGGCGGGCGATCGTGCCGGCATCCGTCAGTAGTTCCGGCGTACGGGTAGAGATCACCGGGGCCATGACTACGGCACGGGCCATTGGTCCAAGGGTGACGCGCAGCACGCTTGCCATGATGTCAACCCCCCGGGCGAGGGCAACACGTGCACGAGGCTTGAGCAGGACATCGCGGTAGAACTTCTCTGCCATCGACGAAAACGTTCTCCCCTTCGCGGTGCATGGGGGCCGGCGTCTTTTCGAAGTCCCCACAAGCCTCCGGGAACTGACTGCCGTGCCCGCACATTAGATGTGACCGATTCTACGTGTTCCGCCATTTTTGCAACCGGGCAGGAGCAGTCGGGGGAAAACCACGATGGAAGTCGTGGATCCAAGTGCCATGCTTCTGCGTATAGACAACGAGCGTTGCTCGAGAGGAGAGTATCCGCCGGTGGCGAGGCGCGAGGCGCGAGGCGGTGCCGGACGCCATGATGACGATGGTGATGGCAGAGGATTTACGCTCCAGTGTCGATTACCGGGATGTGGCAACGGGGCCACAGAAGGGCAGGAAGACCATGTCCGTACGGACGATAGCAACGTTGAGGCGCACAGCGACCGCACGTCGGGATCCCGCGACCCCGGCCTCATTTGAGATGCGCGCTCGCACTACGGCACGTCCGCACGACCTTGAGGTCATTGATGCCTTGCGCACGCGCCTCGTCGCCGACCTCGAGCAACTGACCGCTGCGACGAACGACAAGGATCCGACCGGTTCGGTTTTCGACAGCATGGTCACCGCCGCCCAGTCATCAACGCAGGACGAAACCGACGATATTCTGCGATCACGCATTGAACGTCGACTTGTCGAGGTTCGGAAGGTTGAGGCGCGCCTTCAGAACGGATCCTACGGTGTCTGTGACACGTGCGGGGGAGCTATAGATCCGGAGCGGCTTGAAGCTATTCCGGATACCACTCACTGCATGCCGTGCCAGGTGGCATCTGAGCGGAAAGCAGGTGTCCGTTCCGCTTGGCACCGGGCGGCGTAGCGGCCTGTCTCCACTCGGGGAAGCTTCCCGGTGCTCAGTCCGTCGACTGGGAAGCCTCATCCAAGCCACCCCCGGGCGCACGTAGTCGCGACCAATGGGTTACGCGGGCGCTGGTTCGCTTTCGCCACCGAACAGCGAGTTGAGCAAGGCACTGCCGATGACCGCGCTGAGGACGCCGAAGAGGGCAAGTCCAGCAAACATCGTCAGACCAGCGGTGACACGACCTCCTAGGGTGACTGGCTGGACATCGGCGGTCATTGTCGGTTCACCGTCGTCGTCGAGCACAGGTTTGCCGTCGTCCCCGAGGATCGGGGCTTTGGCAACCATGTCGCCGTATCCAGTCGTCGTCATTGTCACGACGCCCCACCACATTCCTGCCGGAATACTGGTGAAGGCAGACTCTGGAACATCTTTTTCAGCGTAGTACCCGAGGGTTCCACTAATGGTGATGGCACAGGTCACCGCGATCGCGTAGATCTGGAGGTCAACGAGGAACGAGTTCTTCTTCACACCAGTCTCGACACGTGACGCACGATGCGCGAGCGCAATCTTGATCAGTTTGAGGACACGGAGCACACGGAGCACGCGCAGTGCACGGAATGCCTTCAGACCGGTGACGTCGATCAGTCCCATGTACGAGGGAAGGATCGAAAGGAGGTCGACGAGCCCACCAAAACTCAGCAGGTACGCACGCTTCGATGGTGCCGTAGTGATGTTGTAGAGATATTCGATCGAGAATATGGCTACAAAAACTATCTCACCGTACGAGAAGAAGGTCGGCGCAGAATCGTAGATTCCAGGGACCGTTTCCAGTACAAGCATGATCACGGAAATGACCGCGGCGATCGCAATTCCGACGTCACGCAAAGGTACGGGGGGTGCTGCGACCCGTGAAACCGTGGACGCAAACCTTGGATCAGGATCGGTGTCGTCAGCTTCAACGACCTCCGGGTCACGCCCGAACACCGTGGTCAACACTGCACGCCCGATCACACTCGTCAGGATGCCGAAGAGCGCAAGTCCCGAAAACATCGTCGCCACGGCAATCAGCCGTCCGATGAGGGTTGACGGGACCATGTCGCCATACCCGGTGGTCGTGATAGTCACGATGCTCCACCACATTGCCTGGGGGATTGAACTGAAAGTGGTTGCCGTCGCCTCGGCCGTCTCGTCGAACTCTGCATAATATGCAAGCGTTGCGGATATTGTCAACACGGTAAAGAGCGCCATGAAGTAGATGAGCGCATCGTTGAAGACCGATGGCTTGCCTCGCGATGCGAGGTGGGCACTCGCCCGAGCCTGATCGGCGGCGAGCTTCATCAACTTGAGCATCCGGAGCACCCGCAGCACCCGCAGCGTGCGCACGACACGAAGGCCTGCGTTTGGAAGGAATGCCAAAAGTGCCGGGAGGATTGCCAACAGGTCGACAATTCCCCAGAAACTGGTGGCGTACTTGATCCGGTTTTCAGCAACCCAGAGGTGAAGCAGGTACTCGGCCGTGAAAACCACGACGAGCAGTGCCTCTATAACGTTGAGCGTCGCAACGGTGGCCGCATCGGGTTGCATCGATTCGACGATGAGTGACCCGACGGACAGGCTGATCATCAGGAACGTGACCCGCGATGTGAAACCAAACGCGGCGGAACCAGGTCGGTGAAACGCCTGCCACACGAGGTCACGCAAGCCGTTTGGTTTTGGAGTACTCGCTACTGTGCCTGGTGATCGTGCCATGCGGGATATTCCTCAGTCAGTAATTCGGAACGTCGCATCACGTGATGATTCGCGCGGAGGTCCGGCGTGTGTTGGTGGTGCCTAAGGGTTCTTCGCTCCGAGGCCAAGACGTGCCACAACCGAAGCGATGATTGCGTGTTCCTCGGACCCGAGGGCGCCGAGCGGTGGCCGGACCGGACCCGCTGGCAAGCCGCAGAGTTCCATTACAGCTTTGACGCTTGAGACTTCAAAACCCCGGCGTCGCGCGCGGATTGCGTAGAACTCGGCGACCTTCTCATCAAAGATGCGACGTGTTGCGGCGAAATCACCACGATGAGCTGTGTCATACAGCTCCTGGCTTACCCAGGGCATGAAGTTCGCGACACTGGAGGTGAAGCCCTCGGCGCCAGCTGCGAAGTAGGTGTGCACCATATCGTCTCCGACCCCGCCGACCCAAACCAGTCGGTCGCCGAGTCTGGCCCGAATGCGCGCCCACAGGCGCAAGTCAGCCGAACCATCCTTGAAGGCGACAACATTTGGTGACGTGGTTGCGAGTTTCTCGACCATCTCGGGCGTGAAGACGGCCCAGTCGCGGGCATAGGGCAAGACGCCAATGTGGACCGACTGCGCAATGCCCGCATAGAAGGCAAGCAAGCCATCCTCGGGTGAGGGTCCGTACGCGGGAGGGAGCATGAGGATGCCGCTCGCTCCGGCCTTTTCGGCGGTTGCAGCAAGTTTTTGGGACTCACGTTGTTTCCCGCCCACTCCACAGATGACCGCGGCACGACCGGAGGCCGCTTCGATGACCGTGCGGTGGACGGCTTCTGTTTCCTCGGTCGTGAGGGAATAGAGCTCCCCAGTTCCGCCGGCGGCGACCAAGGTCACGATCCCGTGCCTGATCATCCAGTCCACGTTGTGGCGGAGACCGTCGAGGTCAAGGTCAAGGTTGGCGTGGAACGGCGTGATCGGGAAGGCTGTCACGCCTTTCAGATGGGTTCGCAAGGTGTCAAGACTCGCCATGATCGCTCGGTTCTCTCTTCCGGTTCGAGTATCTGATCAGGCATACATGTGCATCTGTTGACGTAACAAAAACGTCTCCGGTGCGCGTGCATTGCCAGTCACAGGATACAGACCGGGCGCTATTCTCCGGCAAAAAGTGACGGGAGGTACCCTCTAGCGCCGCCGTCCGAAGATGTCACGGAGACCGATGTGGGGTGCGATGCGTCCGCGTAGACGCGCCTGCCAAACGATCAGAAACAACGTGAGTGGCAAGAGGAGGTGCGGCGCCCAGGTATTTTCCGTGACCTGGAGGACTTCAGCGGTGACTGCCACCGGTTGACGCACGATGCCGAGCAGGACCAGCCAGGCAAACGTCGCGAGACCGGCGCCGAGGTACCCGTTCACAAAAGACGCAAGGCTACCCAAGATGGTCAGGGTGAACGCAATCAGGATGATGTTCTCAGTTTCCATTGGCACTTGTCACGATAGCGTGGGTGGTCCACGGCGTCAAGAGGGGCGATGGCAACAAATCAGGACGCGGTCACGCACTCAAGCGCCTCAAGGGTTGCCTGTGCGTCGAGCCAACGCTCCTCAGTCGCCCGCAATTGCTCACTGACGACCACGTGGCGTGCCCCAAGTTCGACCAGTTTGACGCCGTCTCCCGAACGTGATGACACATCTATTTCCTGATCGAGGAGCTGCAGATCGGTCTCGAGTTTCGCAAGTTCTCGACCGAGTTTCTCGATACGTTCCCGTGCCGCGCGGATTTCCCTCGGGTTTGCCGTTGGTCTGGGGGCAGGTGATGACCGTGTAATGGGTGGGAAGAGTTGCTTCGTCGGTTCGGGCACAGTGGACGCGTTTGCCAGACCGGGGCGGTCTTCTGGCTTCGCGGTTCGTCGCCCGACGTCGTGTCTCGCGGCGCGGACTTCCGACCACGTCCCCCGGTGGACGGTCAGCTTTCCGTCAGCGACTTCCCAGATCTGGGTCGCGAGACCGTCGATGAAGAAGCGGTCGTGCGACACGAAAATGATGGTTCCGTCGAACTGGTCAAGGACGCCCTCCAGTGCCTCGCGCGAGTAGATATCGAGGTGGTTTGTCGGTTCGTCGAGGATCAGGACATTCGCCGACGAGAGGGCGAGTTTCGCGAGTGCGAGACGGCTTCGCTCACCACCGGATAGTGCGCGGACGGCCTTGAAGACGTCGTCGCCCGTGAATAGGAAGCGTCCGAGGTAGGTGCGTGCCTCGGTTTCACTCATTGCGTGCCCGTCGGTGACCTCAGTCATCACGGTGCCCTTGGGATCGAGTTGCTCGTGCGCCTGCGCGTAATAGGCGATCTGGACCCCATAGCCGATGTGCACGCGACCGCGGACCGGAATGAGTTCTCCCATGATGACGCGAAGGAGGGTTGTTTTCCCGGCTCCGTTTGGCCCGACAATCGCAACCCGTTCTCCCCGGGCCACTTCGATCTCGTGCGCGTGAGCCAAGGGGGCCAAGGCGCGCGACTGGGCAGTTGTTTCGTGAACGAACGGCATGCCAGGGGTTTGGCCGAGCAAGCCATTCCCGACCGGTGCGTCGGGGGCGATGCCTAGGTTCTCGAAGGCGAGGACAGTGTCTCCCGCCCGGAGGGTTGCCCGGATTGCCAGGTTCATTTGCCCGTGTGTACGCGGTGGTCCGACGCGGCCGAGGCGGTCCAATTGCTTCTGGCGACCGCGTGCCTGACGAGCCTTGACCCCGGCGCGATAGCGTCGAATGAATGCCTCGGTCCGGGCAATGTGCGCCTGCTGGGTTGCGAAGTCGCGCTGCTTTCGCGCTTCCCGTTCGGCTCGCTGACGCGCAAATTGGGTGTAATTGCCGGTGTACGTCTCAAAGTTGCCGTCGGCTATTTCCCACGTCCGGGTTGCGACAGCGTCGAGGAAGTAGCGGTCATGGGAGACGACAACCACGGCCGCGTGGACCCCTGTGAGGAAGCCCTCAAGCCATTCGGTCGCATCAACGTCGAGGTGGTTCGTGGGCTCGTCGAGGAGCAGGAGGTCACTCCCACCTAGTAGGAGCCGGGCAAGGGCTGCCCGGGTTCGTTGACCTCCGCTGAATGTCGTCACCTCGCGTTCGAGGTGTGCTTCCGGGATGCCAAGCCCGGCAATCGTCTCATGAATCCGGTGGCGGTACGCGTACCCATCGGCGGCCTCGAACGCAACTGAGACATCAGAGTGACGGATAAGCAGTTCGTCAATCGTCACACCGGGCGGTGGCGATGCCAGCGCGTCCTCAAGTTCCCGAAGTTCGACCTCCAGTTGGCGGACACGGGCAAATGCCTCGTCCAGATAGGTCTGGAGGGTCATGCCTTCGGCGAAGGTGACTTCCTGGGGCAGGTACCCAACGCGGTCGCGTGGCGGGAGCGAGAGGGAACCGCGGTCAAGAGGTTCGACCCGGGCGAGCAACCGGAGCAAGGTCGATTTACCGGCGCCATTGACTCCGACGAGGGCGATGCGCTCACGGGCATGTATCTCGAATCCCACGTCGGCGAAGATGTCTTGGGCACCGTAGGCGCGGGCGAGATTTGAAGCGGATACGAGCGACATATAAGTAGAGTGTACGGGGATATTTTTGATTGACCCCTGCGAGCGACTAGTCGCCCTTCACACTTGGTGGGCGCACAGCGGCAGAAGTGGCAGTGGGTTCAACTTGGCATCGCGGGCAAATGTGCGTGCCCCGCGCGGAGACACGGACACGGATGATTTCGGTGCCGCAGACCAGACATGGTTTGCCATTTCGTCGGAAGACGAGCAATTTCGTCTGGTTCGATCCCGTGCCCCCAAGTGCGTCACGGTAGTCGGAAAGGGTAGTGCCCCGATTCTCTATGCCTTGCGCAAGTGATTCAAGGATCGCTTCGCAGAGGTTTCCGATTTCGGCTGTCCCGAGACTGCCTCCCGACGTCAGGGGGTGGATGCGTGCCCGGAAGAGTGCCTCGTCGACATAGATGTTCCCAAGGCCCGCTACCGATTGCTGGTCGAGGAGGAGCGACTTGATGGGCGCGCGTCGACCGGAGAATCGGGAGGCGAGGCTGGCCGCAGTCATGAATTCAGGTCCGGGAACGTTCGCGAACCCAGAACCCGCAGTGTCGTCCGCCTCTCCGGGGTGACTGTTCGACGATCGTGCGGCAGCAATCACTGGCTCCGGCCCAAGTCGGCGGAGGAAGTGTCGTAGGCCGTCGATGCCGAACGCGAGGGCAAGGCGACCGAACTTCCGCTGATCAATGAAGTGGAGTTCGCGTCCATCCTGAAGGTGGAGGACGGCACGCAGGTGGCGGTCGCGGTCGGCGCCGCTGTCCATCATCGTGAAGCGACCGGTCATCCGCAGATGGACCCCCAACCACCGTGAATGGTCGAGGGCGATCAATAGATACTTGCCACGGCGGGAAATGCCAGTGCAAATCGAACCCGCCAACGAGGCCTCGAAGTCGGGTGCACTGCCGTTTCCGATGCAACCTGGCCAGACAAGCTCGGCGCGTGCGAATGCCGATCCGACCAAAATGGGGGCGAGGGTTCGGCAGATTGTCTCGACTTCAGGTAACTCAGGCATTGGTATCCGTGACGAAATGGCAAAGCGTTTACCAAAGGGGTGGTAGTACGCAGGTCGTGATGCATTGTCCATGCACGGAAGTTCCGGGGCAAGTGCACCGTGAAGCTGTTGCTGACGTTCAGGACACCAATGAGGCCGGTAGTCGCAAGCACACGCTCAACGAACCTTGCGGTGGTGGGCACCGGTGCGTGGGGTGTGGTTTTGGCCTCGCAGGTTGCCTCGCAGGTTGCGTCCCAGGTGCGTGCAGTCACGCTCGTCGCGCGTACCCGTGAAGAGGCATCGTTGCTCAGTACGACAAGACGATCCCCGCGGGTTCAGGGCATCGCCTTACCTGACAACCTTCAGGTTTCTGCCGATCTCCAGGACACCATCTCTACCGCGTCCATCGTGGTCATGGTGGTACCCGCCCAGTCGATGCGTCTGAATTTCGGGTTGGTTGCGCCGCACCTTTCACCAGGGGCGACGGTGGTAAGTGCCACCAAGGGACTAGAGATTGCAACTGGACTCCGCATGACCGAGGTCATTGCGTCGTTCACCGGAAGTGCTCATCCGATTTGTGCCTTGTCCGGACCCAACTTGGCGGCCGAGATCGCTTCCGGAAAGCCGGCTTCATCAGTGGTGGCGTGTACGGATGACCGTGTTGGCCAGTTGGTGCAGTCGATCCTATCGACGCCGACGTGGCGGATCTACCGGCATCATGACGTGATTGGTGTGGAACTTGGCGGGGCGCTCAAAAATGTGATTGCCCTTGCGATCGGCATTGCCGAAGGTCTCGATGCTGGCGAGAACGCGAAGGCCGCGTTGATCACCCGAGGTCTTTCGGAGATGGCTCGTCTCGGGCAGGCGCTTGGTGGCGAGGCGCTGACCTTCGCGGGTCTGGCTGGACTTGGCGACCTGGTCGCGACCTGTTCAAGCCCACTGAGCCGAAATCGCACCTTTGGCCTTCGCCTTGCTCGTGGTGAGCGCTTGGAAGACCTGATCGAGACGTCTGGATCGGTCTCGGAAGGAGTGCCAACGACGCGGGCTGCCCTACATGTGGCGTCGCAACTGGGGGTTGAATTGCCCATCACGGCGATACTGGGAGCGGTAATTGACGGAACACTGGATCCTCGCGAGGCAGGTGCCCGGTTGCTTGGTCGCCAAGCGGGTCGCGAGCGGGTTGATTACCCCGCACCGCACCGGGTCACCCCAACCGATTGATCCCGCGGTTCGACGATTGGTCGATGATCCCGGGCAAGGCATCGCGGTGCCTCGGCCGACAGGGATACTTACCGGCAGGTATATGGAACTGGCAACACCCATCAACGACCGCCTCATGGAATTGGCGCAGGCTTTTCACGCTCACGGTCATCGTCTCTTCGTCGTTGGCGGACCGGTTCGGGACTGGTTTATCGGACGGCCGATCAAGGACGTGGACCTCACGACGGACGCGACGCCGGATCAAGTCCGCCGCATGGTGGGCGTTTCACGTCCGTCGGCGGTCTACGACGTTGGTGCACGGTTCGGCACGATAGGCATGGTCTACACGGTGCCTGACCCATCCGGTGGGACGACCGATGCGACCTGGGGTGTCGAAATTACGACTTTCAGGACTGAGCAGTATCAGGATGGCACCCGGAAGCCGACCGTTCAGTTCGGAACGTCACTCAACGAAGACCTTGCCCGACGCGATTTCACCATCAATGCGATCGCGGTCAACCTGCTTACGGGCGAACTCCATGATCCGTGCGGTGGCAGGGACGACATCGTCTCGAAGGTTGTGCGAGCGGTCGGTGACGCTGATGCCCGGTTTTCTGACGATCCGCTGAGATTGCTGCGCGGTATACGGTTCGTCTGCGAGCTCGGGTTCACGCTTGCGGAACCGACCCGCGCTGCAATCGCCACCGGCGCCGCTGGGCTGGATCGGATCAGTCGCGAGCGGATTGCGGCTGAAATGGGCCGGATCCTGGTGTCGACACGACCGGCGATGGGATTGCGTCTCGCGACGGATCTGGGATTGATGGAACGCATCATTCCTGATGTCCTGCCGATGCGTGGAATGAGCCAGCGGCCAGTCCATCACAAGGATGTATTTGAGCACACCATGGGTGTGGTCGAGAACATTCCTGCTGAAGCGGGGCTGCGATGGGCCGCCCTCCTTCATGACATTGGCAAGCCCCCGACAAAGTCTGTGAACCAGGGTGCGGTGCATTTCTTCGGGCATGAAGAAGTAGGTGCACGCATGGCGAACCGCATCATGCGAAGCCTCAACCTGGATGCGTCGCTGATCGCACGGGTCACGAACCTTGTGCGGATGCATTTGCGGATCAATGCGTATGAACCGACATGGACCGACACGGCGGTCCGGCGCCTGATCCGTGAGGTCGGCGATGAACTTGACGATCTGATCGCGCTTTCCCGTGCTGACGTGACGAGTTACCGTGCCGAGAAAGTCCAGGCCGTGAATGACCGCGTCGACGACTTTGCGCGACGATGCCGTGAACTCCAAGCAGCGCAGGATGTGGCACGTCTTCAGAGCCCACTGGATGGGGACGCGTTGATGCACCTGTTCGGCCGTGGACCTGGCCAATGGATCAGGCCAGTCAAGGATTACCTGCTCGGATTGGTCATTGACGGCGAACTGGCCGAATATGACCGTGAGCGTGCAACGGAACTGGCACGGGCGTTCCTTGCCGCGGGAGATCCAACGTGACGGGAGCGTCGAGGAGCCAAGGTGTGAGGCCCGGGTGGGCTTCGCGGTTGCTGTCCGGTGGTGCGATCGAAGCGGTGATGACTGATCCGGTCTTCCGGTCAATCTTCATCATTCTCATCATCCAGGGAGTTGCGTTGGGATCCCAGATGCCGTTCATGCCACTTTGGGCAACCGAACGCCTTGGCGTTGGTCCTGTAGAGGTTGGAACGATTTCGCTGGTGACATCACTTGCGACGGCCGCATTCGGCCTGAGCTACGGTGTGGTTACAGACCGGACGCGGAGGCGTGTGCCATGGCTGGTGGTCGCATTCGGCCTTGCGATCCCGCTGCGCATCGCGATTGCCTGGACCGAAAACTTCATCATCGGCACGTTGCTCTATGCGGCCATCAGCGTGGCCATGTTTACCCTGTTCTTCGCAATCCTTGGGGACTGGTTTCGGCATCGGAAAGACGAGCGCGGGGCCGAGATTACGAACATCGTCCGGCTTGGGTTCACCATCGGCTGGCTGATCGGCTCATTCGCCGCGGGACGCGTCGTTGCCATGGTTGGTTTTGATGGGCTGTTTCTCACGACTGCCGTGCTGCAATTCCTGTCGTTCGCGGTCCTCGCTTTGGGTGTGCGTGATGCTCCATTCACGAACATTGCGCCAGTCGTGGAAGTTGACGGGGTCGTGGCCAAGTCGGTTTGGCACGACCTCATCCGGGCACCAATGGCGTGGTACCTGCTCACCACGATATGTACTGGCGCCGCTTCAGTGGCACGAATGACGATGCTGCCCTTGTATCTCCGAGATGTCGTCAAAGTTGACACTGAATCGGTTGGCATCGTCTTCGGCATTGAACCGGTGTACGAGATACCGATCTCGTTGTTGGCGGCGTCAGTGGTGCGCCGTTACGGGGTGGTGCCGTTCCTGTTTATCGGCAATGCGGCTGGCATCTTCTACTTTGGTGCCATCGCGTTCACATCGACATTCGCACCATTCCTCGCCATCGAGGTCCTCTACGCGATCGTCGTTACGGCGACGTTTGGATTCGGGATCGTCCACGCCCAGAACTTGCTTCCCAAGCGAGGCGGTACCGCGATTGCAGTGTACAACGCGGCGTCGATGGTTGGACCGGTGGTGGCGGCGCCCGCGCTTGGCTATGTTGCCGAGAACATCGGGTGGTCGCCAGTCTTTGTCATCGCGTCAGTCCTGATGGCGGTCGCGTGCGGAACGTTTTTCATGAGTGATCGCGCGGGTCGACGGGCAGGTTTGCTACGATGATCCTTGACAGTGAAAACCGCCTTTAGGGGCCGGGCACGATACGTTGCCCAACTGGCTCGTCTGGAGTCTTGGACAATGATTAATGGCGTCGTGATCAGCGAAACCATGCAGTTGGTCTGCGTGCTGCTTGTCCTCTTCTTCACAATCGGTGGGATCTACTTCATGCAGAAGTTCACCGGGGTTTAGTCGGCTCCCGACTAGCCGACTAGCTGGGCGGGACATCCCAGATCAGTGCGTTAAAAACAAAAAGAAGGGGGAGAGTTCGAACTCTCCTCCTTCTTTTTGTTTTCCCGACGAAGGGTCACTCCGCCAGATTGTCACCGCTACTTGGCGAAGAGGGCCATGCTGGCGTCATACGCAAGGTCTACAAACGGGGCTGGATACAGCCCCAATGCAAAGATGCCGGCAAGCGCAAGCGTGATCCCGATCCCGAGCTCAACGGAAATCGGATCGATCGGGAAACGCAGTTCGGGTTCCATGCCATCGGTGAGACGTCGTCGCCACCACGGTCCGACGGGTGACGGCGCCACCTCGGTATGCGCTTCGGCACCACGGCTTCCATGAGCCGTTCCGTGGCTGTCCGATGCGTGTCCGGACCCAGGAGCGACTGCAGCACCGACGAGTACCGGTACTTCGTAGTGGATAGCCGCCGCCTTGATAGCTGCCACGGCGGAAGCATTGAGTGCGGTGACACCCGCAGGTGACTCTGAGTACATCACGCGGAGGACCTGCAAGTAGTAGTACAGGGAAATGGTGCTGTTGAGTACGGCGATTGCCACCAGCCAAAGGAGGCCCGCGCGGGCCACGGGTGCGAACAGGAAGAGTTTCGTCATGAACCCCGAAAAGATGGGCATGCCGGCAAGGCTGAACAGCGCGGACATGATGGCAAACGCGGCGAATGGCGACCGCCGAGACAAGCCTGCCAAGTCTGAGATGTTCTCTCTTCCATCGGCAACCACTTGGAAGGCGATAATCCCACCGAACGCTGCCAGCGTGGTGAACAGGTAGCCAATGAGTTGCAGGATCACGCCCCGGGAAGCCTGCTCGGCGATTTCACCTGCGGCAAAGAACGCTGCCACCCCGATCAGTGCGTAGCCGGCCTGGGCAATGCTTGAGTACGCCATCAGACGCTTGATGTTTGTCTGTCGGAGAGCGACCACATTGCCAAGCGTCATTGTGAGGACGGCAAGGAAGGCGATCACGTCGGATACGGGGCCACGCACTGGCCAAAGGGCCATGACGACGAACCGCATGGTGAGGGCAAACCCAGCGGCCTTGGAGGCAACTGACAGGTATGCGGTAATCGGGGTTGGTGCCCCCTCATAGACATCCGGTGAATACATGTGGAAGGGGACGGCCGCGACCTTGAACGCCAAGCCGGCGGTGATCATCAGAAGCGCAATCTGGGCTACGGCGCTCGTGGCAACCGAGGTGCCGAGCGCTGTCCTGATGTCGGTAAACATGGTGGAGCCAACGGCGCCGAACAGGAGGCTCACTCCGTAGAGGAGGATTGCCGAGCTGAACGATCCGAGGATGATGTACTTCAATCCCGCTTCGTTGCTCTTCAAGTTGGTCTTGGCGTACGACACGAGCACGTAACTGGAAAAGCTCAGCAGTTCCAGCGCGATGTACGCGGTTAGCAGCTCCTGGGCTTGGGCCATCAGTCCCATGCCGAGAACCCCGGCCACAAGGAACGCGTAGAACTCGCCAGGTTGCGTGAAGAACCGCTCGGCGTAGTCGAACGACAGGAAGACGACTCCCATGCCAGCCGCCATGAAGATGATGTTGAACAGGTTCGAGTAGTCGTCGACGCGGAGCACGCCTGCGAACGAGCTGCGGACACCCCACAGCGATGCCTGTGCGCCTATGCCTATCCCGAGGCCCAGGATTGCGACCCACCCGATGAACCGGTGCCCTCGCCCGGAGACCATGAGGTCAAGCGTGAGGCACACGAAAATCAGGCCGGTGACGATGAACTGGGGGGCGAGCAGGACGTAATCGAGCGTCGCTGGATCAAAGTTGGGCATCGGAAAACCTCTTGGTGCCGGCTCGTACCGAGATCAACGTATCCCTCCCACGCGCTCAATTACTGGTGCGGCTGAGGCGTTGATCATGTCGAGGAACGGGGTGGGATAGACGCCGACGATGATCAGTGTCATCACAAGGAAAGCACCCACGAACCACTCGTTTGGAAGGAGGTCATGGAGTGACGCCCAGCGAGGACTGAGTGGTCCGAAGAATGCACGAGCCACCAACCGGAGCATGTAGGTGGCCGCCAGTGCGACGGTCGCAACACAAAGGATGCCCACCATTGGATATGTCTGGAAGGCCCCCAGGAAGATGAGTAGTTCAGGAACGAACCCCGACAACCCTGGCAGGCCAAGTGACGCGAGGCATGCAATGGTGAAGAACCCGGTGTACCAGGGCATGTTTTTGGCCAACCCGCCAAAGATGCCAACTTCGCGCGTGTGTGCTTGGTCATACATGGCACCGATCATTGCGAAGAAGAGGGCAGTCATGAGGCCATGGCTGACCATTTGCAAGACCGCGCCATTCAAGCCGACCAGTGACATCGTTGAGATGCCTACGATCACGTATCCCATGTGGCTGACCGATGAATGGGCGATCACGAACTTGAAGTCACGTTGCGCGATTGCCATGACGCCACCGTATACGGCACCGATTGTCCCGAGGGTCACAAAGACCGGAGACCACACCATCGCACCTTCAGGCAGGAGCCAGACGCCGACACGGATGCATCCGTAGGCGCCGAGCTTCATCAACACTCCAGCAGCCACCATCGAGACTGCGGTTGGCGCCGCACCATGACCATCGGGCGACCACGTGTGAAGTGGCCACATCGCGGCGAGGAAGCCGAACCCGATGAAGATGACGGGAAAGAAGATGGTCTGGAAGCCCGGTGTGAGAAGGGAATGTGCCTGGGAAGCGAGGTACTCAAGATCGAAGGATTTCGCACCGGCCTGGACGTAGATGGCAATCATGCCCACCCATATGAACAGGCTTCCGGAGACGTGCATGAGGGTGAGCTTGAGTGCGGCGTAATTCTTGCGGGTACTGCCCCAGATCACGATCAGCGGGTACATCGGAAGGCCGGCGATGTCATAGGTGAGGAATAGGATGAAAAGGTCGAGGGAAGCGAAGACGCCGAAGACCCCGGCCACCGACACCAGGAAGAGCGCGTAGAACTCCTTCGGGCGGTCAGCGATCTTGAATGAGACGATCGTGCCGGTCAGAAGGACCACGGCATTGAGAATGATCAGAGGAGCTGAGATGCCGTCGACGCCAAGGCTGATCGTTATCCCGTAGTCCGGAAGCCACTGGTAAGCCTCGCGGAACTGGAACCCGGCCCGATGCCAGTCGTACCCGGCGAAGACCACAAGGGACAACCCGAACGATATGACGCTGGCTACGAGCGCCACCGCACGGGTCAGACCCGGCCGTTGACTCGGTATCAGCATGATGATGAGCGCCGCTATGAACGGCGCGAGGGTCATCGTCGACAGGTAGCCCACTGAGCTTGTCCTTACAGGTAGCGATTGATGGTTTCAGATTACGTTGGTGACCGACAACTCGAGGTGGCGGGTTCCTACCAGAGTGCGAACCGCATGTCCGGGATACCGCCCGACATGACCACACCAATGGCCATGATGCCGACAATGAAGCCGAACGCGTAGTGATAGATGTAGCCGGAGGTGGTGAGGCGCAGGCGGGCGCCCGCGCCCTGCAGGAATGGCCCGCACCAGTCAACGATGCGATCGTTAAGGATCTTCCGATCGACTGTCGCAGCCAGTGAGGCAATCGCAAGCACAATATGGTCGATGATCCACTGGTACATCTCATCAAAGTAGTATTTGTTGTAGAGGGTCTTGTAGGCGGACGGGAAACTCTCCGAGATGAGGCGAGGTCCGGATACGGGCGTGAGGTACATCAATGTTGCGAGACCGATGCCGAGCACCCCGGCAAGCGTTCCGGCCCCGGCAAGGACCAGATTGATGTGTTCCTCGATCACTGGACCGAACCGGACGGTCTCGGCGAAGCCCTCAGAAAATCCGGGAATACCGATCCACCCGGCTGCAATCGCGGGCACGCATATCACCACAAGTGGAAGTGACATCGTCCACGGGCTTTCGTGGGGCACTGCATGGTGACCCGTGACGTGGTCAGTCGAACGGTTGTCATGGTGGTCGCCTGCTGCCGTCGCGACCTGCCACTTGGCCGGTCCGAAGAACACCAGATAGATGCACCGGAACATGTAGAAGGCGGTCAGGAACGCCGTAAGCAGTGCAACGAACAAAGGCAACCAGGCTTCGGCTTCATAGGCGCCGACGAGGATGGCGTCCTTGCTCCAGAAGCCAGCGAGAGGCGCGATGCCCGCCAGGGAAAGTGAAGCCAGCAGGAAGGTCCAGAACGTCACGGGCATCTGCTTGCGAAGGCCACCCATGTTGAAGATGTCATTTGGGTTGCGCCCGGTCCCGTGCAGGACGGGTTCCATGGAGTGGATGACTGATCCGGCACCAAGGAACAGTAGGGCCTTGAAGAAGGCATGAGTGAACAGGTGGAAAAGGCCCGCGGTGTAGGCACCGACACCCAAGGCCATGATCATGTATCCGAGTTGGCTGATGGTCGAGTAGGCAAGGATGCGCTTGATATCGCGTTGGGTCAGCGCGATCGTTGCCGCGAAAATGGCCGTGATGGTTCCGATGGTGGTGATCACTCCCATCGTCGTTGACGACGCATGGAAGATCGGATATGCACGACCGACTAGATAGACACCCGCCGCGACCATGGTTGCCGAATGAACGAGTGCAGAGACCGGCGTCGGGCCGGCCATGGCGTCAGGCAACCAGACATGCAGGGGGAACTGTCCACTCTTGCCCATCGCCCCGAGAAAAATCAGGATGCCGGCAATCGTGACGGTGGCAGGGTCGATCGCGCCGGATTCGACGGCGGCGAACGTCGCCTTCATGTCGAAGGTACCAGTCTTGAGAAATAGCAGGGCGAGGCCGATGAAGAACCCAACGTCACCGACGCGGGTGGTGATGAATGCCTTTTTGGCAGCCTCGGCGTTTGCCCGTTCCGAGTACCAGAAACCGATCAGGAGGAACGAACAGAGGCCGACGAGCTCCCAACAGATGTACATCAGCAGGAAGTTGTATGAAAGGACAACACCGAGCATTGCTGCGGTGAAGAGGGCCTTGACGGAGAAGAACCACCAGTAGCGGTTGTCTCCCTTCATGTAGCCCGTTGCGTAGAACTCGATCAGGAATGCAAGGAATGTGACGACGCCAAGCATCATGATCGACAGCCAGTCGACCACCAATGTTGGCGCGAAGACATAGAGGTGTGGCGAGATGCCCACCGTGAACCACGGCGCACCCTCGAAGATCAGATGTCGGCCACTGCTCGTTGCGGTTTCTTCAAGGTGCGCTGACGCATCTGAGAAGACGGCGAGAAAAACCAGGAACGCGCCACCGATGGCGGCGAGTGTTGTCAGAGCCGACAGGGCATGCTTTCTGGCGCCCATCTGTCGCCAGATCAGCACGTTGAGCGCAAAGGCACCGATCGGCAGCACGGGCGCGAGCCACGCGTAGTCCACGAGCTACCACCTCATCAAATCGATATCGTCAACATTGATGCTTGAACGCATCCGGTACACCCGCAGGACGATTGCAAGACCGAGCCCGAGTTCGGCAGCGGCGATGGTCACGACGAAGATCGCAAACACCATGCCATTGATTTGCCCGGGATAGACCAGCGTGCCGAAAGCCACCAAGTTGATGGCAACGGCGTTGAGCATGAGTTCGATCGCCATGAGCACCAGCACGGCGTTCCTGCGAGCCATGACACCGTAGACGCCAATGCAGAACAGGGCGCCGGTGAAAACCATGATGTGTTCGATGGGAACCATTCGTTTCGCCTCAGACGATCATCATGCCGAAGCACGGGGGGCGATTTTGCTGCCAGGTGTGGTGCTGCGCGCGATGGTCAGCGCGCCGAGAAGCGCAACGAGCAAGACTACCGATGCCACTTCGAAGGGGACCGCCCACGTCGAGAAGAGTGCACGACCCAGGTCGACGAGGCTGATGTGACGCGTTCCCCCGGCTGCAGGCCACTTGTCGGCAAGTGATGCAACAAGCAAGAGGACGAACAGCGCACCCGAAGCGACGGCACCAAGCGCCCATCCCCGATGGTTGAGTTCCGGGCGTGTCTCAGGTGGCGTCAACATCAGGGCAAACAGGAGAAGGATGCTCACTGTTCCGCCGTACACAAGGATTTGGATGAGGGCGAGGAAGTCTGCGAGCAGAAGAAGGTAAATGAGGCCAGTCATGACGAGTGACAGGATCAGCAGGAGAGCGGCGTAGACGACGCTGCGCGCGACAACCACGCCAAGCGCTGCAACGAGGGTGACCCCGGCAACGACGTAGAAGGCGAGCGCGCTCAGTTCCATGGCTTCTCCAATGACACGATGCCGCATCCATTAGCTCGCGCGTGCAAGCGTTGATGCTACACCCGACACCCGATTTCGACGGTCCGGGCGAACCGATTTGTGACTAGCGATAGGTGGATGGATCGAGGATCCCCGGGAGCGGCCCCACTGGTTCCGGCTTGCCGGTGCGACGGGTCACACCCCTACCAATCTCGATCAGCTGGTCCTTGTCGTAGACCAAGGTCATGCGGTCGTAGGTACTCAGTTCGAAGTGCGGGGACATTTCGTTGGCATCGAATGGACACACCTCCACGCAGATGCCGCAGTAAGAGCATCGGCCAAGGTCGATGAAATAGTCCTTGATGATGTTCTTCTTGTTGGTCTTGCCGTCCGTGTACTTGTCTCCGGTAAGCGTGATGCAGTCGTCCGGGCAAGAACGCGCACAGATATTGCATGCAACACAGACGACCTCGTCTACCGCATCGTCCCAAAGGAGGGAAGGTGCACCCATGAACCGCGCTTCGAGAGGTGGCTTTTCATATGGATACAGGCGGGTTACTGGTTTGGTCAGGAATGACTTCAGTGTCTGCAAGAAGCCACCGAGAACGCCACGCATCGGTCAAATCCTTTGTGGGTCAGCGTCAGGAGGTCAGACTGGAAGGCCGACGCCCTGGCTGGTCGGCACGGCGGCGGCTGCTGCTGTCCGGATGAGCGCAACGGTGGAAGGGCTTCGTCGTGCCTGATACGTCGCAAGCAACACGGCGGCGAATGCGAGGGTCAAGCCGATCCCGATGGCAAACGGCACAAAGCCGAATACCTGCAGGATTGCGGTGAGGATGAAGTTCACGAAGCCTGCCGGAAGAAGGAACTTCCATGCGAAGTCCATGAGTTGGTCAATGCGGAGACGGGGAAGCGCGAAACGGGCCCACTGGATGATCAGGACGAGGACGATCATCTTCCCCATGAAGAACAGAAGCCCGAACTGATCGGAGATCCACCCAAGACCGAGGGCACGCGATCCGGGAAACAGTTCCCATCCTCCGAGGAAGAGGGCGGTCGAAAGTGCCGAGTTGAGGCAGACGGCGGCGAACTCAGCGAGATAGAACATGCCCCAACGCATGCCGCTGTACTCGACAAACGGGCCGCCCACGATTTCCGACTCAGCCACGGCAATGTCGAACGGGGCACGACTCATTTCTGACATCGTGGCGAGGAAGAAGACTAGGAAGCCGATTGGCTGCAGGAAGACATTCCATCCCTGCTTCATTTGGGATTCCACAATTGTGGTGAGGTTCAGGCTCTCCGCCATCATCGCAACGCCAAGCAGGGCAATCACCATCGGAAGTTCGTAGGAGATGAGCTGGGCGACCACCCGGGCCGAGCCAAGCAGCGAATACTTGTTCCCAGAGGACCAGCCGGCCATTACCAGCCCGATCCCTTGCATAGCGGGGATCGCAACCATGTAGACCAGTCCGAGGTCGAACGGTCGGATCACGAAATTCCCGAAGAGGACGAGTGGACCCCAAGGGATGACCAGGAAGGTCAGGAAGACGGGCACGAAGACGAGGTAGGGAGCCATTGGGAAGACGATTGGATCCGCAGCGACTGGAGTGAGGTCTTCCTTGGTGAGCAGTTTCAGGACGTCGGCCGGGCTTTGCAGTGACCCGTGTGGGCCGACGTGCAGCGGTCCGCGACGGAGCTGGATATGCCCCGCAACCTTGCGCTCCATCCAGATTTCGATCATGACGAAGTTGAGGACGAAGAGCAGCAGGACGACCAGCGCAATGAGGTCGGCGAGGCTGAGTCCCCCGATCATCGGAGCGACGAGAAATGCCGGCATCCATGAAGGAACGGCCTGAAGCGTCAACTCCGACGCGGCATTGTTAGTCATATGTCTGAACCTCGGTGTCTGGGCTGAGCTGATCGCACAGTGAATGGCCGGGAGACGGGCTAGCGGTCAACCTCGCCGAGGACGATATCAATCGACCCAAGCGCGACGACGGCATCGGCGATGTAGGTTCCGATCACCATGTCGTTGAGTGATTGAAGGTTTACGAAGCAGGGGGAACGGTACTTCACCCGGTATGGCGCACTCGACTTCCCATCCGACACCAAGTAGACGCCGAAGTCGCCTCGGGAGTTCTCGATGCGGACATACGCCTCGCCTTTCGGGGGACGCAGTGCCTTGGGGGCGTTGCCCATGGTCGGGCCGGCGGGCAGATCCTTGAGCGCCTGTTCAATGATACGGATTGACTGGCGCATCTCTTCTAGGCGAATGAGGTACCGCTCGTAGCAGTCTCCGGTCGTGCCGATGGGCACGTCGAAGGCGAAGCGATCGTAAATCGAATAGGGTTCGGACCTTCGCACGTCGTATGGGAGTCCGGTCGCACGAAGCAACGGGCCAGATACACCGAGGTCAAGGGCACGAGTCTGATCAAGGATGCCCAAGCCCCGGGTCCGCGACAGGAAGATCTCGTTGGCGGTGATCAGGTTGTCAAAGTCATCGAAGGCGTATAGGGCCCGGTCAACGATCGCCTGGACCCGGCGAACGAAGTCCTGGGGAACATCCTCGCGCAGGCCTCCGGCGCGGTAGTAGTTCGGAAACATCCGTGCGCCACCGACCGCCTCGAACAGTTGCTGGATTTCTTCACGCAACGCAAACGCATACATATAGGGCGTCGTGGCACCGGCGTCGGCACCGAATGCGCCGTAGAACATGCAATGCGAGTTTATCCGGGTGATTTCACCCAGAATGACGCGGATGTACTCAGCGCGTTCCGGCACGCTGATACCCGCCAGTTTTTCAACCGCCATCACATACGCATGCTCATTGAGCAATGACGAGAGATAGTCCGTGCGGTCGAGGGTGATCATCGCCTTGCGGTAGCCCTCGAGATCGCCAGATTCACCGAGTTTCTCGGCGCCCCGGTGCAGGTACCCGATGTGTGACTGCACGTTCTTAACGCGTTCACCCTCAAGGGTCAGGACCATCCGAAACACACCGTGCGTGCTGGGATGCTGTGGCCCCATGTTGATCGTCATCTCGACCGTTTCGAGATTGCGCTCCTCAGCCACCGAGGGCACAGGTTCGCGAAGCATGTCGATGGAAGTTGCAATGGCCATGGCGAACTCCTACTCTTGCTCGGGAAAGCCATACTGAGCGGGCGGTTCCTTGGGGCGCAACTTGAAGCGCTTAAGAAGAACCGGTCCGGGAACGATGGTGCCTTGGTCATCGCGTTCCAAAAGAAGTGGTTCGGGGTATGGGTGCCCCTCAAACCGGATGTTGAACATTTCGGCGGTTTCTCGTTCGTGCCAGTCGGCACCTGCCCAGACCGTGGTAACCGTCCCAACGGCGTCGCCCTCGGCTGCCAAACGGGTTTTGAGAACGCACTTCTGTGCCAGCCGGGTGCTGAACAAGTGGTAGACCACCTCGATGCCGTCTGACTGGTAATCAACGCCGCTCAGGCATCTCAGGTAATCGAACTTCAGCCCGTCGGTTTCCTTCAGCCTGCGTGCCGCTTCGGGAAGATTTTCAGGTGGAACGGTCACGGTAACTTCGTCGATGGCGGTGCCAAAGACGGGCGCAAGGTCATTCGTCGCTGATTGAATTCGAGCACGCACACCATCGATCGGACGGAGGCCCTTGGCGTCGCGCACTGCGGGGCCGGCACCCTTCACCGGGGCGGCGGGTGCAGCAGGCTTGGCCGGAGCGGCGGGTCGTGCAACTGCTGCGAGTGCTGCGACTGGCCCAGCCGAAGCTGGAGCCTGAACCGGAGCGGGAGCCTCAGATGCGGGCGAGGCACCGCGCCCACGGGGCTCGATGATGCGACCAGGCGTCTGGTCCTTGGCGCACGTATTCCCGTTCTCTCGCCAGCAAGCAGCGTGGTGCGCTGAGAAACATGACGGGCACAGGACTACCTGGTCGGCAACCGCAAACCCTTCGCTGCATTTGGGGCATGCAGTGCCCAACCACTTGGAGTTCGCAAGGGTTGCGCGTAGAGATATTGCCGCCCCGGCGGCCCCGCCTTCGGTGCTCACGTGTGCTTCGCCTTCCTGAGTTCGTGCGTAACGTCACGATGCACCACGAGGCACGCCCGGGTCATCCCTGCGGATCGCCACCGCCTACGCGACCTCGACGCCCTCGCCGGCCAAGACGAGCTCTAGATCCGCTGTCGGACGACGACCTTCCTTTGCCTGTCGCATGATCTTTTCCTGAAGTTTCAGGATGCCGTGCATCAGTGCTTCCGGCCGAGGTGGGCATCCACCGATGTAGACATCTACCGGAATAACCTGGTCAACACCTTGCACCACGGTGGGATACCGGTAGTACGGCCCGCCGCAGGTGGCGCATCCACCCATCGAGATGACCCACTTGGGTTCTGGCATCTGCTCCCAGAGAACTCGGACCGCGGGGGCCATCTTGGTCGTCACGGTGCCGGAGACGATCATCAAGTCTGACTGCCTCGGCGTCGCGCCAACCTGACCGATCAGGCCGAAACGGTCAAGGTCGTGTTTGGCCATGAAGGTCGAGATCATCTCGATCGCGCAACAGGCGAGACCGAAGGTCATCGGCCACAGGCTGCTCTTGCGTGCCCACTGGAACAGCTGGTCGACGCTCGTTGTCACGATGCCTTGGGGCAGACGTGCATAGAGGTTCTCCGCCGGAAGCATTCCGGCCGCGCCGTCATTTAATGGCAGGTCAGGGGCGGTTGCGTTCGCGTAAGCCGTCGCAAACGGTGTCGGTGCCCCTAGGTTTACTCCCACGTCAGTACTCCCTTGCGCCAGGCATAGACCAGACCGAATAGCAGCATGGACATGAAAAGCATCATCTCCCAGAACGCGAAGGGGCCGAGCCCCTTGTAAACCACCGTCCAAGGGAAGAGAAATACCGACTCGATCTCAAAGATCAGGAAGAGAATCGCATAAAGATAGTAGCGCAGGTTCATCTGGCTCCATCCCTGTCCGATGGTCGGCGACCCGCACTCGTAGATGCTCTCCTTGCCTCGGGTGCGTACCCGTGGTGCGAGGAGATTGGCAATCAAGAGGGTTAGGGAAATGAACCCGATGCCCAGGAATGTGGCCGCGATGACCGGCGTATAGGTGATCGAATAACTGTCCACGCCCGGAGCACTCCTCGTGGTGAGTGACGTTGACCGACGTATGCGGCCGAACGCCCCTATGATCGCACGAAATCGACCGGGAACCTCATACCTCTTGGGTTCAAGAGAGTTGTGCAGGACCATGGTTGGAGCGGCATGGAAGGAATGGCGGGACGATGCGACGGATAGGTATTGGGATCATCGGGTGCGGAAACATCGCTCGGTTTCACGCGATGGCATTGAAGTCACTCGAGGCCGAGGGCGAGTGCGAATTGATCGCGTGTGCCGACCTTGATGGGGAGAAGGCAGCCACGCTGGCGCGGGATCATGGGATCCCGAACCACTACACCGATGCGCGTGCGGTGATCGACCACCCGGGCATCGAGGCAATCGCGGTGTGCACGAACCCGCCTTTCCACCTGCCTGCAACCCTCATGGCAACTGCCATAGGGAAGCACACCATTGTCGAGAAGCCGATGACGATGGATTTGGCGGAGGCAGACCGCGCAATTGAGGCGACCCGCAAGGCAAATGTCCGGTTCGGGGTCATCTTCATGCGCAGGTTCTGGCCGGCGGCCCTCCGGGCACACGAAGCCATCAAGGCGGGAAAGATCGGGCGTCCGATCAGCGGTGACTTCATGTTCAAGTGGCACCGAGATGAGTCGTATTACCGCGATGCCCCGTGGCGTGGCACGTGGAAGGGCGAAAACGGTGCGGCGTTGGTGAACCAAGCGGTCCACGGGATCGACATGTACCTCTGGCTCATGTCAGCGGCCGGGCCATGTACATCCGTCTACGGCAAATGGGCGAACCTGACGCATCCTTATATTGAATGTGAAGACACTGCGGTGGCTGCACTGCGTTGGGAGAACGGCGCCTTGGGGGTTGCGTCGGTGTCAATCTCGACGACGCCCACTCTTGGATCCCGGATTACGATTACCGGAGAGACTGGCGCAACGATATCGGTGCTTGAGGACCCGGAGAGTCGGATGGGCGTCAACGATATCTGGACAATCCCAGGCGAGGAAGCTTCGGCAGCTTCGGAACTGGCACGGGCGCGGGAAGCCAAGGAGGACCACTTCTCTCCCTTCCCGATCTGCCACAAGTGGCAGCTGCAGGATTTTCTGGCGGCAATCCGCGAAGGACGCGACCCACTCGTGACGGGCGAGGAAGGTCGCCGCTCGATCGAGTTCATCAAGGCCATTCGCGAGTCGACCATCAGCGGTTCCGAAGTTCGCCTCCCGCTCTGATCTGTGGGCGTGGCGGGCTTTCGCAACCCGCCACGTCATTGCCTCGCGTTACTGTCTCGTCCGCCGGCGCCTACCCTCCCCAACCCTCCAGGGCGTGGGCACGCAGGTAGTCGATGTTCATTTCCAGTCCAAGCCCCGGCTTGTTCGGCACGAAGAGGTGGCCTCCACGGGTGTCGAGTGGCGTGTCGATGAACGCGTTGTAAGCGTCTAGCTTGGACCGGATGGTCTCAAGTTTGTAGAAATTCGGGACGGTCATCATCACGTGGGCGCCGGCGAGGACATTGATCGGCCCGCTCGCGTCGTGGGGGCTGACGGGGACGTAGTACGCCTCCGCCATGGTGCTGATCTTCTTCAGTTCCGAAATGCCTCCGGTCCAGGTGACGTCGGGCATGATGAAGTCCGCAAGGCGCTGTTCGAGCACAGGGACGAAGTCGAAACGGGTGTGAAGCCGTTCTCCGACGCAGATGCGGGTCTGCACCTGATCTCTGACCTGGCGGAGGGCGTGGTAACTCTCCGGCGGGACGGGTTCCTCGAACCAGGTGATGTTGTAAGCGGCGAGGCGGTTCGCAAGGCGGATCGCTGTCGGAACGTTGTAGAGGGCGTGCGCATCGATCAGGATCTCGACATCAGGGCCAACCGCTTCACGGATTGCGGCGATGATGTCGACGCCCTTCTGCTCGCCGGCCGCGCTTATGTTGCCGTCCAGATAGCGTGTCCCGGTCCGTCCCATCTCTTCCCAGAATGGATCGGTCTTAATGGCGTGGACGCCGTCGTTGACCGGAACGAGGGCGTTTCGCGCACTCTCCTCGGGTGTCGTGGCGTACGGGAAGTGGGTGTAGAGGGCGATCGAGTCACGGATCGCGCCGCCCAGCAGCTCGTAGATCGGAAGGCCGAGCGCCTTCCCACGAATGTCCCAGAGGGCGATGTCGATCCCGCTGATGACCGCCGTGGTGAAGCCCCGCGTCCCGACATAGGTGAATGCCCGAAAGATCCGGTGCCAGATCTCTTCGATGCGAGACGCGTCATGGCCGATGAGCATTGGGGCGAGTTCGCGCACCACAGCACATACCGCACGGTTGGCGACGGGGCCTGGGTACGTAGTGATCTCGCCCCATCCGGTGATCCCCTCGTCGGTGTCGACCTGGATGAAGACGTACTGGCGGGTTGGCACAGGGGCGGATGATTCGGAGCCCGGTTGACCCTGGGAATACAGGATGCCCGGTTCCCGGTTCGGCACGGCCACAATCCACGGGGTGATGGCACGGATTTTCATGTCTGGTGGTCCTCTTTGGCTGTGTGCGTTCAGTGGCCCGTCGGTTCGGTGCCAACCCTGCCCCGATCACCGTGGTCGAGCAGGATGTGCCTGATTGCATCGGCGTAGAACACCTCGGAGTCGTCTTCCGGGGCGTAGCCGATGGTGACGCGTGCGTTGGCGATGCTCCAGAAACCGCGGGTGTTATTGGATACACCGTTGACGATCAGGAAGGGCACGCCATCGCTGTTGCGGATGTCAAGGGTCTCGACACTCCGGACGATGAGTTGGGTCAGGTCTCGCGGACTGATCCACGCGCCGAGGTCGCGCTTGAACCCCACCGGGTTCCCGACGAAGTGCGCCTCCTCGATGTGTCTTGGAGCACCGATCCGCACTTGCACAACCTCCAGTGGGCGGCCGGGCGCGCCTGTGGCGTAGGTGAACCCAAGGGCCTCGTAGGCGATCTTCGACCACCCGTAATAGTTGTCGCTGCGAGGCAGGTCCGCTGGCGTGACCTGGTCGAGCGAGCGTGCGTGTATCAGCGGCTCGTACCAGTCAGCGGCGTGGTTCGAGGACGCCATCACGACCCGTTGCACGCCAGCCTGGTGTGAAAGTCGGTAGACACGTTCGGCCATGTCCACGTTCACTCGCTCATCTTCATAGGCGAGCTGGGTTCCGACGGTCACTGGGCCGGTTGGCTTGTGATAGCCGAGGTGAATGACGGCGTCGCATCCGGCAAACAGTGGCCGGAGAGCGTCGTCGTTGACCGACTGGAAGTCGAGGACATGTACGTCCGGAATGCTCGTTCCGTCCCGGCGGGCTCCACGCGCATCGGTAAGGACCACGTCGTAGCGTGTCTGCAAGGTCGGCAGCAATTGGGAGGCGATGTACCCCGTGGCACCGGTCAGGAGGACGCGCAGGCGTCGGGCGGGCGCGTCGGGCAAGCGGGTAGATGCTCCGGTAGGTGCAGGTCGAGGCTGCTGACCGGGTGTTCCGATTACTTGGGCAGATGAGAACGTGGTGGATGGGGCGCCGGCAGACATGACATACCTCGTTTCACGTTGTGGTCGTCGGGCAGCATAGCGCGCACTGAACGTTGCCGCCCGACTGGGTCGCCGCCAGGTAGCGTCCCCGGGCAACCGGCGACAGCCTCATGGATGTTCCAACGGCAGGACCTTGCGTTAGCGTGGGCGCTTACCATTTTGTCTAGAGATGACCGCCTCAGAATCCTCGAACCCAGGCGAACGCCTCGACGATGGTCACGACAGTTTGCACCGGTCGGCTGAACTGGTGCGGGCTTCGGCTCGCGTTGCGGCTATTGTTGCGCGCTATCCGACCCCTCAAATTCTGACGAGGCGGGACGGTGAGAAGGCCCTCGCTGAAGTTAGGGCGCGAGTCGGCCCACGATTGCGTGATGCAGTGAGCATCATCGACTGCTACTGCCCAACTGGTTACCCAGTCTTCGAGGACAACGGCATTCCGGGGCCGGGCGGGGCGGTCGGTGTGCGTCTAAGTGCGTGGCATTCGCTGTTCTTCGCGCTTGAGGCCGATCGGCCCCCGCCCGCCCGGCATGTTCCACCAGTGGGGGTCTTGCCTGGAGATCCGTATGAAGTGAAGCCTCGTCGGATGCCAGGTGGTCCCTTGCCGCCACCGGACATGGATGCGCCAGTGACACTCGTGTGCCTGACCCTGCGGTACGACCCGGACCGGGGGTGGGTGGAACTCCGGCGGCGCCTTGATCCACGTTGGGACGACGATTTGATCGACGATCATGTTGTGCCATGCTTGATCGGATTCGCCCACGACGCGATGGCGCGGCATGTTGCCGGGCGCGATGGCGCACGTCACCGGACACCACTGGGGTCGGGGTAACAGTCTGCGCCAGTCATGGCGCGTAGAAGAGGTTGGAAATGCTTGAGGTTGGAGCAATGGCACCGACGGATTCGGTGTTGACTGACACCGGCGAGTCCGTTTCGCTTCATGATTTCTACGGGCAACGGGTGATGGTGTACTTCTATCCAAAGTCCGATACGCCTGGCTGCACGACAGAAGCGTGCGAGATCCGAGATGACTTCTCAGGGTTCGGTGACCTGGGCGTCGTTGTGCTCGGGGTCAGTCCAGACCCAGTGAAGGCGCAAGCCAAGTTCCGGAAGAAGTTTGAGCTTCCGTTCACGCTGATCGCCGACGAACACCACGCCTTGGCGGAAGCGTTCGGGGTCTGGGGTCTGAAGAAATTCATGGGGCGTGAGTACATGGGGGTCATGCGGTCAACGTTCATCGTCGAACCTGACGGGACGATCGGGCATGTCTTCGCGAGTGTCACCCCAAAGGGCCATGCCCAGGAGGTTCTTGCCTGCCTGCGAGCCTAGCGTTCACGAACATGGTGCCGACCGCTGGTCTCCCGCACCGTTGTACCGTCCTAGCGTCGGGCGTCTCTGGATGCCGAAGTGCCGTCGCCGGTACACTATTAGGGCTAAACCCATGAGTGAAGTGACCGCCGCAAGGTTCGACCATATTGTTGTCGCTGTCAAGGACCTCAGGAAGGCCATCGCGACCTATCGCGATGGCTTGGGGTTCTCGGTGGTGGCTGCCGGAGATGATTTGGTGGGGACAACCGCGGCCGCCGTGCACTTCGGTATCTACTCGGTCGAGCTTGTCGCGGTTCGTGACCAAGCAAGTCCGTCCATCCGGTGGCTGAAAGAGTGGCTTGACATCGCGAAGGAGAACCCTCCGAGTTTCGCGGTTGCCGTGGATGACCTTGAGGGTGCCGTGGCACGGCTCGATGCCCAAGGGATCCCCCACTCTGAGATCACGGCATGCGAGCGGGTACTGCCCGACGGGTCCATGGTGCGGTGGCGTGAAGTAATTGTGGCGCCGGAATCCACCCCTCGGACCCAAGCGCCCGCGGTGATCGCCGCTTCGGGTAGGGCGCCCTCGTTGCCTGCACGTGGACAGCCCGCACCGCGTCCGACCCTGCCGCCAATGCCGATTCTCGTGGAGTACGAGGGTGGTGATGATGGACGCCGGGATGTGGTGGAACGTCTTGGAGGCAATGCCGTGCACGTTGCTGGGTGGCGCGACCTTCAAAGTGTTTCAGTACTCGTTGCGGATCCTGAGTTTGCGGCCCAGTGCTACCAGACGGCGTTCGGATGGCCAAGGATCAATGATGGATTGGCTGGGCGTGGGGTTGTCCTCGGGCTTGGGGCGATCCGTCTGGAACTGATTGCGCCGCCGAGCGGCGGTCGCGTCTTGCCTCCCGGTCCTCACCCGACAGCAATCGCACTGCAGGCATCTGACCGGAATGCAACGCTCGAGTACCTGCGCGAACGAGGGACTGCAGACGGTGCCGGACGGGGTGTGACCCCGGCGAAGGCGCACGGTCTACGTATTGCCCTTCCGTGACGGCCTCGGGAATGCCGTCCGTTTGGGGACATAGGTCCTCCCTCCGTGCTGGTGTCGCAGGGCGTTTGACCCCGCACGGCATGTGACCTGACCGACGATCACCAAGCGCTACTGGAACTACAATGGCAGATCTCGAAGCGTGGATGCGGGTCGGCTATCCGATCGAAACGGTCCTCGGTGACACCGAGCGAGTTGTCGACGCTTGGCAGTCCGCTGGTGTCAAGGGGATCCTGATTGGTCCGCTTCGTTTCGATACCGCCCTGCCAGACGCGCCGTCAATTGCGGACCTGCGTACGGCGACCCTGTGCTCGGCATCCGACCTGCGTTCGGTACCAGCATTTGAACCGAACCCGACCATATACCGACGTTACGGCGTCGTGGCGCCCTTACCTTCTGGCCATGACATGCTGGCAAGGTGGGCGGCACTTGGCCGGTTCCTGGATGCAGTCAAGCGCAAGAACATCGCCGTCTGGGTCATCGAACCAGACAATGGCATGGTCGCACCCGACCCGAACCCTGACGCCGATGGGTTGTTGCCTTCGGACTTGCGCCATCGGCTTCTCTTCGAGGAATCCTGGCAGCGCGCACTCATCGCACGGGTCGAGGACACGCTTGGTCAGGTGCCTCAGGCCGATGGGATCATCCTCACTGGCCCGGAGTGGGGGTACCTGCCGGGTACGACTGGTGCGGAGGACTTCTTTGGGCCGTTGCCTGCCACGGCGGGGCCAGTTGCATCCTCTCTGGGTTTCGACCTTGACCGATTGATCGCCGCGCAATCACGGTTGGTTACGCGTCTGAGAAAGCTGACCCGGGAAGCTGCGCGTCTTGGTGCCGGGGGTGGGGCCTTCGCAACCACGACGATGCTGGGAAATGATCCGGGAATTGTGAGTTGGCTCACGTTCCGTGCGCGCGCGCTTTCCAAGTTCCTGCTCACCGTTCACGATGTCACGGAACGCCTCGGCAAGTCGCGTGGCAAGGAAGTCAAGTTTGGCCTCAGCCCGCCGATGCCGTCTCTGGCGCCCTTGGCTGGCTACGATTTCCCTGGGCTCGCCACGGTTTGCGACATGGTCGTTCCCCGGTTTGGCATCCATCACCGGGGCCATGATGGCCTGTATGGACTGCTCTCGAAATGGGTTGCCGCGATGAATGAGTGGTCATCATCGCTTTGGGAAGCGGAGTCGTTCGAGGCGGTCGGCGCGCTGACCGGCTTGCATTTGCCAAGTACAGATCCGGCCGCTCCGGCGGGTCAACGAATGCTCACGTTGCGTGATTTCGAGCGTGGATATCCCGATGCGTTCTGGCGTGAGTTCATGGTGCCTGAGGCGCGCCGGGCAATCGCGCAAGCCGACGGGTATCCGTGGAGGGTTCTTCCCTCGGTCGGCTCGGGACGGCGTCCCCAAGGGGGCGATCCGGTCGGAGTTGCCGACTTCCGCAGGCTTCTCGATGCAATCAAGGAGGGGGGCGTGCGTCAGGTTGTCTATCACAACTATGCGCACCTCACACCCGGCGAATGGTCGATGCTCTCGGAAGTCAGTGGCACCGCCTGGCGCCCCGGTTCAGGCACGCAAGGTGGGTACGAACCCCCGGACCTTTAGCTTCGGGATCATCGCCGTCTGACGACGCGATACGGATGGCGACACTGATGCTTCGATGTCGCGAACCCGCACATGGACCTGATTTGAGGGTAGGTCTGGTGTTCGGCATTGTTCCTTCATGACCGTTGAGGGTCGCCTTCGGGGAACGTTCTGAGCGGGACCCTCACGTACACTTTGCCGGAAATGTCTGGATCTGGTGTCGCACGGCTGGTGGTCTTTGTCGCCTTTTTTGACCTTTTTTGCCAGTTCCCGATCGTGGCACCGTTCGCCCGGCAACTTGGCGCGGATCCTTTGGTCGCTGCGGTCACCGTTGCCACGTACGATGCGGCCAACCTCATTGGGAACCTTGCAGCCGGGTTCGTTCTGATTGGAATTGGCCGGCAGCGAACCCTTGTTGGAGGGTTACTAGCCTCTGCCATTGCACTGGCACTCTACGGCGTGGTGTCCGAACCCTGGCAGTTTGGGGCAGTACGCGCCTTGCATGGGCTTGGGCAGGCGGTCCTTTCGCCAGGTGCCTTCACGTTGCTGAGTGACAGCGTAGTTCCTGCCCGTCGCGCACAGGCGATGGGTACTGCGGGTGCGTTCATCGCGATTGCCGCCGTGATCGGACCGGCGGTCGCAGGCATCGCTGGGACAGTGTTCGGGTCGGTTGCGGTTTTCCAGGCGGTTGCCGTGCTGATGCTCGCAGCAAGTGCACTCGTGGCTTTCCTTGGCAGGAACGTTGAGGTGTCGGCGGACCCGAATGATCCGGTCGCTGGGGCCTCGAAGGTGTCACTTGGGGCAATCCTGAGCCGCCCCCAACTGATCGTCGCTAACGTCGCATGTCTTGCATGGACTGCTGGCATAGGCACACTGGTTGTTCACTTGCCCCTGTTACTCGAATCGCGTGGGGCATCCGCGAGCGTTCGCGGTACTGCGTTCAGCGTGTATGCGCTTGTGTCGCTAGTGCTTTTCGCAAGACCGTCGCCATGGTTGGTGAACAGGTTTGGACGGCTTCTTCCACTGGCTGGTGGATTGTCGTTGATAGGTGTCAGCTTGCTTGGATTGGCGGTGACCGCCACCACTGCGGGGGTCTACGGTGCGATGGCACTTTTCGGCTGCGGCTTCGGGCTGCTGTTCCCGGCAGTCACGTCGTACATTGCTGACCACTCCTCCCCTGCGGAACGAGGCATGGCGTACGGCGTCTTCTACGCGGCGTACTCGCTTGGCGTCGTGGCGGGCGAGGTTGGGAGCGGTCAGTTGGCCGAGGTCTTTGGGGCGGCGACCGTTGCACCGTTCATTGCGTTCGGGTGCCTTGCCCTCGTTGTCACCCCGTGGGTGGTGACGGTGAACTGGCGTGTCGCGACAGTGCGGGCTATCGCGCCCGCGCAGTAGGCGACCAGGGTCCGGGTTAGTACGAAAACGTCGTCCAGGTCGCGTCGTCTGGCTCGCCCCAGCAGACCTTGACGGTGCGCGCGACGGTGTCGGCTACCCACGCCGCTATAGTGCGCTCGCGACAGATACTGTCTGGAAACCCAGTCCGGTCCGACAGGGCCGAAATCATGTCTTGCACGTGCATCTTGGGACGCACAAGTTCCTGGGCCCTCCCAAGGCGCGCGATGGAGTTCGGGCGGGGGTCTCCGGCCCGTTCTGCAATCTCTGGCGTCAGGTAGTGATTGCTATGGGCGTACGCGCCGCTGAGCGTGGCGTCATTGACGATCACGGTTGTGGCCGTTGTCTCAACATTGACGATCCGGTGGCCCTGCACCATGAAGTAGTTCCACCCACCACCGCGAGGCATTTGGTGAAGCAAGTCGATTGCCTCATCAATCGACGGTTGATCCAGAAGGACGCGGGACACGCAACTTCTCGGGACCCCATGGCGGCGATCCGGGTCCGGGAGGGCGTCGATCATGATCATTAAGCCGTGTCCATTGACCGCGGCGGCGCACCCGGCAAGGGACATGGCGTAGTTCAATGCGGAGAAGCGGTTTGCCACCTTGCTGCCTTCGCTGAGGACGGTGGCGTCCAGGAGATAGATGCCATCAAGGTTCTCGGGCGAAGAGTCCTCGGTGTGACCGACCACGACACCCTGTTCGCTTCGGCTGGCGATGCTTGTGCAGCCACCTGGAGCGGCATCCGTATCCGTGTGAGTGCCCGCATCAAGGGAACGCGGGATGCCCGTGTCCGCAATATCCGGATCAAGCGACGGGACTGGGTCGGGTGTTGGTCGGTCGGGACGTGACCATAGGAATGCCGAGCCTGCGGGACGCGATTCAAAGCAGTTCAGGCGAAAGAGTGTGTCGAATGGGACATCGGCACCCAACGCCAGCCCTTCGAGTTCGCGGAGTGCACCCGGCGTGTACCGTTCAGCGAACTCCAGATACGGTTCGATCTGAGCCCGAAGGGTCGCGTCATCAGTCCCTTCGGACGTCAGGACCTCGTGGGCGATTTCGACAGTACTCAGGATTTGAATGCAACGATACGCGCCCATCGTGCGTCCAAGGGCGGTATGGCCGCCGGAAAAGCGGAGAACTGGCAGGGTTGCCCCCGGGACTGCTTTGGCCATTCGTGGGCTACCTACCTTGGTGTTCGTGCGGATTGCCAAGTTGCGAACGATGTCTCTCAGGGCGAGGCGAGGGGTGCCTTGAAGGAGCGATTCACGACCCGGCGAAGATTGTGTAGTGGCTCATTACCGGCGCACCGTCCAGTGTGTGGGTGAAGAGGCTGCGCCAGGCGGGGAAGAGGGGACCGCCTCGGAACCCGACCATGTGCGCGTCAACGTTGGTCCACCGAATGGTCAACAGGAACGCCAAGGGGTTTTCGATCCCTTGGTGGAATGCGCTGTCGAGATAGCCATCTGCCTGTGACATTACGGCGCGGGCCGCTTGCAGACCTTCACGAAGCGCATCAGCCTGATCCGACTTGGCGCGGAGGTGGACGACTTCAACAATCATGATGCACTGAGGGTGTCATGGTGACCATGTCGCCGTCAACCGGTCAGTCAATCCGGACGGGGATATACTCGCGAACGGCGCCGACACGGTTCGTGTGGTGACCCTTCATTGAGAGGCTGAACCTATCCATGTCGGCACGTGTCCTTGCTACCGCGCGAAATGTGCGTCTGGTGCTACCCGAGTACGCCGACCGGTTGCGGGAAGCCGGGATTGAACTGGTGATCCCGGATACAAAGGCGGTGACGCTCACCGAGGCGGAGTTGCTCGACCAACTGCCGGGGTGCATCGCCGCGGTTTCGATGCCCGACCCATACACGGAAGCGGTGATTGCAGCGGCATCGCCAACCTTGAAACTTATTGCACGATCCGGGGTTGGCTACGACTCGATCGACCTTGAGGCCGCGCGAGCTCACGGAGTGTGGGTGACGAGTACCGTCGGTTCGAACCACGATGCGGTCGCCGATTACACGTTCGGCCTCATGCTCGACCTTGCGAGGCGTGTCACCGAAACCGCCAATGCGACCAAGAATGGCACATGGGCACGGTTTCCAGGTTTCGAGCTCCGGGGCAAGACGCTCGGGATTGTGGGAACTGGCCGCGTCGGTCGTGAAGTTGCGGCCCGGGCGGTGGGTTTCGGACTGAAGTTGGTTGCGTACGACCTCTTTCCCAATCATGATTGGGCATCGCAATCCGGCGTTTCCTATGTATCACTTGACGAATTGATGGCTGCTAGCCACATTGTCACCCTGCACGCGCCATCAACGGCGGGTACTCGGCACTTGATCAACTCCGCATCTCTCGCGCAGGCCCGTGCGGGCGTCTGCATCATCAACACGGCCCGTGGTGAGCTTGTCGATGAACATGCCCTGCTCGAGGCTTTGGTCACCGGTCATGTGGGCGGGGCAGCGCTGGACGTCTTCAGCGATGAGCCACCAACCGCTGCACAGGCGGCGTTGATCGCACACCCGAAGGTCATCCCGACATCACACTGCGCCGGTGCGGCAATCGAGGCGCAGACACGTTCGGCGGCGATGTGCCTTGACGAGGTCCTCCGGGTTCACCGGGGAGAGCGACCGTTGCACGTCGTTCCGGAACTTTCCTGACACAGTGAAGCGGTTGTGACACCGTCGAATTTGGAGCGCAAGATGGCAGGGAACCCGTCGCGAAACGTCCGTCTAGTGATCGTTGGTCTGGGTGGCATTGCTGTCGACCAGTACCTGCCTCAGATCGCCCAAATGTCGGCTGTCGAGATCGTTGCCGTGTGCGACGTCCGGGCGGATTGGGCGGCGACCCAGGCGGCGAGGTTTGGTGTTCGCCACGTCTTCACTGATGTTGACAAGCTGATTGCATTTGCACAGGCTGAAAAGGTCGACGCGCTTGTCGATCTGGCAAGCATTCCGGCGCATTTTTCGGTCAACCTTGCAGCCTTGAAGGCTGGCCTCCATGTCTATTCCCAGAAGCCGCTTGCCTCGACGGTCGAGGAGGTTTCAACCTTGATGACCGAGGCCACTGCGCGCGGTCTCTACATTTCTGCGTCGCCAATTCACATGCTGCGGCCTGAAATGCGGGAGATGCGACGCCTTGTCGGTTCGGGTGCCCTAGGGAAGGTGTCACTCGCACGCGTTCGGTCATCTCATGGTGGGCCGGAGTACTTCCAATATCGCGACCATGACCCGTCTTGGTTCCATCAGGAAGGTGCGGGTCCGCTGCTCGACATGGGGGTGCATGGACTGACAATGATCACGGGGATCCTGGGACCTGCTCGGGCGGTGAGTTGCCTGGCGGGCATCTCGGAGGCCGTCCGGACCGTTCGGTCAGGTGCCTTTGACGGCAAGGAGATCCACACGGGTGTGCCGGACAACTACCTCATCACGCTGGACTTTGGAAACGCGACCTTCGCAGTTGTGGACAGCAGTTACTGCGTGAAGGCGGCGAATGGTCCATCGATGGAGATCTTCGGAAGCAAGGGATCGCTTTCCGTCGGGAGTCCGGGTGGAGATCGTGCCGGTGGTCTCCCTTTCGAGATTTATCTGGATGATGCGGACCACGGTGTGCGAGGCTGGATGTCCCCGATGACACGGCTTGACCGAGCCAAGCAGGCTATTGGGGTTGAGGATCTGGTTGGGGCGATCCGTGAGGGACGCGAACCCGTCCTCACGGCGGCTCATGCTCGCCACGTTCTTGAAATCATGAACGCGTGCCCGGTCGCGGCCCGGGATGGCCGTACCGTGCCACTATCGACGAGTTTCTGACGGCATCCGAATCGCCGAGTTGCGCTCCTTGACTTTCATGGTTCGGATGGCGGTTTGTGCCGTTGCGTGGGTCTGGACGTGGGTCTTTATCGAACGTAGACGCGTTCACACGATGTGGCTTCTCAATGAGAAGGTTGCCGTTCGTGCGGTGGGTAAGGTCCGAGGCTCCGACGGTGCCGTCCTGTTGGTGGCTGATCCATCTGGCGAGTGGTCCTTGCCGGGAGTTTCATTAGGGCGTTTTGACCAACCGCAGTCGCGTTTGCGGGAACACCTGGAAAGCACGCACGGTATCAAGGCAGACGAGTGGCGCCCGGTCTCGGCCCGGCGATCACGCGGTACGGGCCTCGATGGCGTCTACCTTTGCGACGTGGTCGGGGCTCATCCCCTGGCGAAGGCCAGCATGACAATGAAGTTCATGAAGGCGACCAATCTTCACCCATCAGTTGACGTGGCATCGCGTCAAGTCATCGGACTGATTGGGGCGACTGACTTTGAGGGTGGGGCCCATGCCTGAAGCCTCGCGACTGGGCAGGTGGTCGCGACGTGACGGCCTTGTGACGGCCGGAATCGTTGCTGGGAGTGGCATTGCGGGGATTGGAATTGGCATTGCCGTTGAAGGCATGCCATTTGCTGAACCTGCAACGCTGAGCGGGCGTATCGGTGGATTGCTTGCGACGTGGGAACAACGCGCTTCCGGCCATGCTCCACTCCAGGCGACTGGAGACCGGGGAGAACTCCGCCTGGCGTGGACGATGCCTCCGGGTCGGATCGTGGCCGATGTCCTTCCAGGGGGACGTGTGCGCCAGGTCTCAGTTGGTCGTGAAAGGCAGAGTTCGAATGCGGTCGATGTCGAACCGGATGACTGGACGATTGCCGAAGCCGGGACTGTTGCACGGTCGTGGTTGCCTACCGACGCGGTTTTTCAAGGAGTAGAGGCGTTTGTCGTTGGCGATCGCGAGGCGGGGCCTCGTGAACGGTTCGATAGCGTGTCTTTGGCACGTGTGCTGAGTGCTGCAGACTACCAGAGTTCACGCGCCGAGGGGCCTCCGGGTGCGTGCCTTGCCCAGTATTACGTGACCAATGCCGGCGCCGTGGCGTTCATCCTGATAGGACTGGCATGACGTTGGATGATCGCACTCCCGACCCAAGTGACCCGTTGCGAGACGGCGAGGCCAATCCCGAGCCGTTGGTTGCCGGGTTCACGATGAGACAGATTGCCAATTGGGCCATCGGGGTTTTGGTTACTGCAAGTGTCGTCGTGGCATTTGTCGGCAGGCACGGCGGGCCCGTTGTCCTGTCCGCGCTCTTGGCTTTGGCGGCTCTTGGCATCTATCTGCTTGCGTCACCTGACGGCGACCCTGCGGACGCTTGAAATGCCGAAGGCCCGGTCACGCATGACCGGGCCTTCGGCTTGCTGGTCTGGAGAGGTCCCTACTTCGATACCGGGGTGACCACCTGTCCGTCCCGGAGATCCTCGACCCCCGTGACAATGACCTTGTCGCCGGCGCTCACGCCTTCGAGAACCTCCACGAGGCTGCCCGTGGAGATTCCCACCTTGATGGCCCTGCTCTCAACCTTGTTGCCAGCTCCAACTATGAAGAGTTGGCTCTTGCCGTTGGTCAGGATGATGGCCTCGCGGTTCACCACGATGGCGTTCGCTCGCTCTTCGGTGGCAATGGATGTGTTGACGAACATGCCCGGACGCAGTCGGCTGTCGGGCTTCACCAGGCGGACGCGGGCGGTGAACGAACGGTTACGGGTGTCACCCGATGGAGTGACAGCGTTGATCTTCCCTTCGAGCGAAACTCCGGGAAGGGCGGGAGAGGTCATCGTGACGGCTTGGCCTTCTTTGACGGAACCGACCTTCGCTTCCTCAACCGGGACCGTGATTTCGATGGCAGATGAAATGATGGTGACGACTGGTTGGCCCGGATTGAGCAGTGATCCGATGGAGGTGTTCCGGGCGGTAATCACGCCATCGATGGGCGCATAGACGTAGGTTTCGGCAAGGTTGGCTTGGCCGAGGCGGACGGCCGCCTCGGCCTGAGCCACACCGACACGAGCGGTCTTGAGGTCGTCCTCTGTGTAAGGGTTCGCACGCAACTTGTACGCACTAGCCGCCTGGTCGGCGGTTGCGCGCGCCCCGTCGGCTTGACTGCGGGCACCTGTTATCTGGAATTCGGCCCCAGTGCGCTGCGACAAGAGAGCGTTGACCTGAGCGGCCGCGGCGCCGGCCTGTGAAGCCGCAGCCTCTGCCTGGATTGCAGAGGCGTCTGCGCTGGCTTCGGCGGCTTGGGCCGAAGCTTCCGCACCGAGTGCCTGGGCCTCAGCGGCCTTTGAAGCCTCTTCAAGGGACTTGATGTCGAACTCTCCGGGGTTGACGACCTTGGCGCGCTGGTTCTCGGCAACCTTCAGGCCTTCCTTGGCGGTCTGGAGGTCGAAGCCAATCTGGCGCTGCCGGAGTTCGAGGTTGAGTTGAGCCTGTTCGAGGGTGAGTTGGGCATTCTTGACGCGGACCGGGTCAGGATTGCGGGTCAGGTCAACGGTGGCCTGCGCGGCTTCGACGGCGAGTTGGGTCTTGCGGAGGTCCCAACCTGTCGCGCCGGCTTGGGCCTTGTTGTAGGACTCGCGGGCGGTGTCACGGCGGATCCGTGCTTGCTCGATATTTGCCTGAGCTGCGACGACACCACCTTCGGCCTGGGCGAGAACCGAGTCGGACACGACGGCTGGGCCGTACGTGGACCGGCTGCGCTTGGCCGCGTCATATGCCTTCTCGGCGATTCGCAGGCTGTCACCGGATGCTTCGTACGCCTTGTCGGCGCTCTCATACGCCAGACGGATCGATTCAAGGTCTTCAGCGCGGACTGGAGCCTCGGTGAGGTTCGACAGCGTCGCCTTGGCGACATCGAGCTGTGCCTGAGCGGCCCGGAGCTGTTCCGGGCGGGCCGGATCCTGCGCCTGCTGAAGGGCGAGGCGGGCGGCTTCGACCTGTGCCTGGACAACCCGGATTTCCTCGTCACGCTGGGACGCCTGGGAAAGTCGGATCTTGGCAGTCTCGACCTGGCTCTCAAGAAGAGCGAGGTCTTCGGGACGCGGGTTCTTCAGCTGGTCAAGGCGGACTTTGGCGGCGTTTGCCTGAGCGCGAGCGGCATTGGCCTGGTTGCGCGCGCCGCTTGCCTGGGCACGTGCGCCTTGGGACTGCGTCTTTGCTGCCTGTGCCGACGCCTTGGAGGCGTTGGCCTGGCTGGTGGAGGCATCAATCTGGGCGTCAAAGGTGGTCAGGGACTGTTCTGCGACAGCCGCTTGCGATGCGACGGCGTCGGCTTGCTTCTCGGCAGCGGTGCGCTGGGCGGCGGCCACGGCGACATCGTCAGCGCGTGGTCCCCGTTCGAGTTGGCCCAAGCGGACCTGGGCACCCATCAGTCCGGCTTCGGCTTGGGCAACTTGGGCTTCGATGATCACGCGATCAAGTTCGGCGATCAGTTGCCCGGCCTTCACGTTCTGGCCGACTTCGGCGTCGAGGCGGGTGACCCGTCCCGAAACCTTTGTACTGACTGAAACCTGATCCGTTGCCTCAACCGCGCCACTGCTGGTCACGGACGCACGAACCGTTTCCTTGCGAGCGTCGACGACCGCCACATTGAGTGGTGGCGCAACCGGGGCAGCCTTGGCGGTGTCTGGCTGGGTTCCGCAAGCACTCAGGAACAGTCCTCCGACGGCAACGATTGCAACTGCGAGGTTGGTGCCAGTGGTGGCGATGCGCGAGACGGTGGCCCCGACGCCAACCTTCTCCGTGGCCGGACGCACAACGATCTCGTCGTTGTTGCCCGATGTGGAGGAACCCGATCCATTCATATCCTTCTCCTTAGGTCCACGCGACCGGTCGCGCTTGAACCCCCGCAAAATCCAGTTCTGGAAGTCGTCGACGAGTGTGTACAGCGTGGGGACGAAGACGAGGGCGAGAATGGTGGAACTGATCATCCCGCCGAAAATGACCCAGCCAATCGGTGCCTGGACCTCCGCGCCGTCTTCGATCTTGAGCATCAGCGGGATCTGCGCGAAGATCAGTGCTGATGAGGTCATGAGGATCGGACGAAGCCGTCGTGGCCCCGCTTCCATGAGCGCGTCAAATCTACCCATCCCTTGCTCCCGCCGGAGAGTGTTGGTGTAGTCGATCACAAGGATCGAGTTCTTGCCAACGAGGCCGACGAGGGCGATGATCCCGATAAGCGAAAAGGTATTCAGGGTCTCTTGTCCGAGGGCCAGCCCTCCCATTGCCCCGACAAGGGCAAGTGGCAGCGCCGCGATGACGATCAGCGGATAGAGGAGAGACTCGTAGAGGGCTACAAGGAGGATGTAGACAAGGGCGATCGAGAGGAGAAGCGCGTTGCCGAATTCAGTAAACGTGTTGTTCTGCTGGTCAGCCTGTCCGCCGATCTTGATCCGGTAGCCTGCTGGAACTTCAACGGAAGCGATTGCTTCATTGACCCGTTTCGTCACATCACTCAGGATCAGGCCTGCACCGAGGTTGGCACCGATCGTGAGCGCGCGCTGCCGGTCGGTGCGCTGGATCTGCGATGGACCGGCAGCTGGAACGACGGTCGCAATTTGGCCGAGGTAAACTTGGCCACCCTTTGCAGGGCTAATGAGGGGCACCTGCTGGAGAAGGGTGATGTCCTTTCGAGTGTCGTCCGTCAGCTGGACACGAACGTCAACTCCACTCGCGGTTCCGGAAGTCTGGTCGCGACGCAGGGTTGTGGCCACAGAACCGGCGTACGCGGTCCTCAGCGTCTGGGCCACTTGGCCAGCGGACAGACCGAGATCAGCGGCCTTTGCCCGGTCAAGCGTGACAACGTATTCCGGGGCACCCGCTTGACCGCTGTTGGTGATGTCGACGAGACCACCAGTCTCGCGGAACTTGCCGATGATCTTATCGGCCAGATCGTTGAGGACCTTGAGATCGTCGCCATACACACGAAGGCTAACCGGCTGCGCGGCGCCTCCTCCAGGCCCTGGAACACCTGCGCGAACCTTCAGGCCGGGGAAACCTTCACCGAAAGCCTTGACTTCCCGTGCCAGCTGTTCGACTGATTTGGTGCGTTCGCGCTTCCCGACGAGGATGACTTGGAGATTTGCAAATCGAGACTGGCGGGACGTTCCGCCTTCCCCTTGGCCGATGACCGAATAGATGGCCTTGAACTCGGGAAGTTTGGTGATCCCTGCTTCCATTTGAGCAACCGCAGACGCGGTAGCGTCAAGGGTGGATCCCGGGGGGAGTTCGAGAATGATATTGAACGTGCCCTGATCCTGGTTCGGGAAGAAGCTGGTCTTCACCAGACCTGCAGCCGGCAGGGCAATGCTCCCGGCAAATGACAGGACAGCCACCAACATGATGACCCAACGGTGGCTGAGTGACCAGCGAAGGATCCCGCGGTACCGATCTTCGAGTCGATCGAAGCCTCGGTCCCACCAGCGACCGAAGATTGCGAGCGGTCCGGTTCCGTGTTCGTCTTCCGATGTAAGCCAGCGGGACGCAAGCAAGGGAGTGAGTGTGAAACTGACCGCGAGCGATGCGAGGGTCGCGGCGACAACGGTGAACCCGAACTGACGGAAGAACTGCCCGATCTGGCCCGAAAGAAGGCCTACCGGAGCGAAGACGACGACGTCCACCAAGGTGATCGCGATGGCCGCGAGACCAATTTCCGCGCGACCCCGTACGGCGGCAACTCGAGGGGAGTCACCGCGCTTGAGGAACTGGAAGATGTTTTCCAGCACGACGATACTGTCGTCGACGAGGATGCCGACCGTGAGCGTCAAGGCAAGAGTTGTCAGGAAGTTTAATGTAAACCCCTGCAAATACATGAAGGCGAACGTGGCGATGAGCGAGGTCGGGATCGCCAACAGGACGATCAGTGTGCTCCTCCACGAATGAAGAAATGCAAGGAGGACAAGACCGGTAAGGATGTTCGCTTCCAGCAGGGTTCGCTGAACACCAGCCAGGGAAGTCTGGATGAATTCGGACTGGTCCTGAATACCGATGAGTTGGACGCCCTCAGGGAGGGTCGTCCGTATTTTTGCCAGGGTTGCCCGCACGTTGGCGGCTGTTTGGGTCACGTTTGAGGACGATTGCTTTGAGACGGAAATACCGACGCCGGGGCTCCCATTGACGCGGGCCAGGAAGGTCTGTTCCTTGTATCCGTCGATCACCTCAGCAAGGTCACGCACCCGGATGGTGCCGCCTGTAGGCAAAGCCTGTACGACCGTATCCCTGATCTGATCGACCGAGCGGAATCTTGCATCGAGGCGGATGTTGAGGTTCCGGGAGCCGTCGTCGACGCGACCACCGGGTGCGTCGATGTTTTCTGATCCAAGTGCCTGGGAGACCTGAGCGAGGGTCAGGTTGTAGGCACGAAGGCGATTTGGATCAACCTTGACCTGAACTTCCCGCTGCTGGCCTCCAAAGATAGAGACCTGACCAACACCGTTTGTGGTCTCCAGCTTCGGACGCACCAATTCATCTGCAATCCGGAAAGCCTGCGCAGGAGTGACGTTGGCGCCCGTCAGTCCGAGAGTGATGATGGGGGCGGCAGTGAAGTCGAATTTGAGGATTGTGGGGGCAATGATGTCATTGGGTAGCTGGCCACGAATTCCGTTGACCCGCTTTTCCACCTCAATGGCGACCGTCTGAGGGTCTGCCTTGTCCTTGAAGGTGACGATCACGACCGCCACGCCTTCTGACGACGTCGAATTGATCGTGTCAAGGTCTGCGAGGCCGGACACCGCGTCCTCGACCGGTCGAGTCACAAGGGATTCAACGACCTCGGGGCTCGCACCCGGATATGGGATGCTGACACTGACCACCGGGAAATTCACCGATGGAAACAAGTCAACGCCTAGGCGTCCGTAGGCGATCAGTCCAAAGATCATCACCGAGAGGATGACCATGAGCATCAAGAGTGGCCTGCGGATCGACAGCGCGGTGATGCCACCAATGCCACCGGAAGGGTCATTCAGCGCACTTTCAACTTCGTGACTTGCTGGCTGGTTTGGAGTGGTCTTGCTGGTCATTGTGAACGGTCGTCCTTCGGTGTGCAATTCATGGTGCGTGACTGGAGCCTTGTTGGTTGGACTGGTGGGCCACGTCTCATGTGGCCTCCGGTGTCGTGACTCGTGGTGTATCGGGGATGAAATCCTCGACCCGTTCGATTGTCTTCACGAACCGGGTGAGGTTTCTAAGGAAGGGCTCCCGCTCATCCGCAGGGGTTGCCTCAAGGAACTCTTCGATTTGAGCGCGCGCCACACGGAGCATGATGGCGGAGATCTGCGTGGCGACATCGGTGAGACGTACTTGCACTACCCGACGGTCAAGTGTGCTCCGTACCCGCTCGACTATCCCGTGCGACTCAATCCGGTCAACCAGTAGGCTGATTGCAGATGGTGTTACTTTCAGGCGGGTCGCAAGTTCTCCGATCGTTCCCGGGCCCCGTTCCGACAGGTCAATGACAAGTTGCACCTGCGCTGGAGACACCAACCGTCGCTCTGGAAAGGGCTGCTTCAGCAGTGTCTGCGAGAGGCGCGAAGCCTCTGAATGGTGGAACTGGCGCTGTGCGTGCGTTGCCCGTTCAAGTTCATCAAAGATCTTGAGATAGTCGATCACGAGGGCTCGTGGGACGGCAACGGCAATCCGTTCAGTAGGGGCGTCGTTTTTGGCGAGCACCGCGCCGCCGGTTTCCTTTTGGCCCATAACTCTTTTGCAACACTAAAGGGTATTTGGCGGAAGGGTCAAGGGCGTCGCGCAGGAACGGAACGTGCCTGTAACGGACATCCCGCAAATCGCACAAATTGTTTCCGGGATGTGGTTGACGCGACTTGTTGCCTCGCGGGCGTCGCGGACGTTTCATCCGCATCTGTCCCGTGGTCGTGTTCAGGCGCGACGTTCCGAAGGAGGCTGTGCAATGCAACGAGTTGCGTTCATATTGAAAGTCCGCCAGGATCGACTTGAGGAGTACAAGATTCGCCACGCTGAAGTGTGGCCCGACATGCTGCAGGCACTTCGTGAGACCGGGTGGCACAACTATTCGATCTTTATGCGTCCCGACGGCATGCTTTTTGGATATCTCGAGACGCCAGATTTCGAGGCCGCTCGGGCCGGAATGGCAAACCGCGAAGTCAACGCGCGGTGGCAGGCCGACATGGCTCCGTTCTTCGAAAGCATCACGGGACGGCCCGATGAGGCGATGCTTCCACTTGAGGAAGTTTTCCACCTTGACTGACCGTCGGATCCGCTTCCCGGAACGGCTTGAGACCCCGCGGCTCGTCATCAGGCCGTATGCGATCGGGGATGTAGACGCGCTGTTTGATGCGATCAACGGTTCTCGAGGCACTTTGAAAGAGTTTTTGCCGTGGGCCGAGACGGGTCATCTCGACCAAGCGAACACACGGCAATTCATCGTGCAGGCCCTGCATCGTTGGCAGATTCACGAGGACATGTTGTCCTTGGTGATCACCAATCATCAGGGGATGTTGCTTGGTGGGGTTGGTTTGCAGTCGATCAATTGGTCGGTTCCAAGGGTTGAACTGGGCTACTGGCTTGCCGATGACTCCGCTGGCCACGGCATCATGCAGGAGACGGTCCGGGCCGTTTCAAGGGTGTGCCTGGAAACGTTCCGGGTAGCCCGGATCGAAATCAGGTGTGACGTCCGGAACTGGAGAAGTGCGCGGGTTGCCGAGCGATGCGGTTTCCACTTGGATGGGACGTTGCGCCATTTCGGTCGGTCACCGATTGGAGCGCTCACCGATGTTCAGGTCTGGAGCCTCACTCCCGAAGAGTTCACGGTGGTTTCACGCGAGTGGGAGCAGCAGGACAACGCCATTCGTGGCGTTGCCCAACACGCGTGAAGCCAGCTCGGTTATAACGGGCCAAAAAAAGGAGGCCGGACCCTGTAGCGGGAGGCCTCCAAAAGCATGTTCACGACGTTCGCAAGGGGATGGCTAGTCGCCGAGGTGGTAGACCACCCAGCACTCAGCGGTTCCATCTGACGCTTCCTTCACCGCAAGCGTGAAGTTGCCCGGCCGGATGTGACGCTCGTTAAGGAGCCTCTCAAGCTGTGCTGGCACCGCCATGTCATATCGGTCACGAAGGACCGCGACATGCCAACCGGTCTGCGACGATGCGCGGACTGGTCGTGGGGCTGCCTGACGTTCGGGACGCTCCGGGCGCTCTGCCCGCTCCGGACGTTCCGGTCGCTCTGCACGCGGTGGGCGAGGTGCCCTTACTGGTGCTTCCGGAGGTGCGCCGGTGACCGTCACGACACTCGCAGCCAATCCTCGGCCGCCATCGTCCTGATGGCACTGGAACTCCACTTCCTGGCCCGTTCTCAGGGCGTCGAAGGCTTGTGGGCCGCTGTCAATCGCTGAGGCATGGAAAAAGACCTCAACACCCTCGGAAACCCGGAGGAAACCGAACCGGCGCGGGCGGTTCAGTCGTGCAACAGTCCCTTGCAGATGTCCGCCGGGATGTTCGGTGTTCGGTGCCGGACGTGCAGGACGACCTTCACCACCAGATTCGGACAAGTCGTCGACCTCTTCATGTTCGCCACTGACCTCGGCATCGGGGTCTTCGGGAGGGAGATCCTCAGTGGGGTAGGGTCGGTATTCGCTCATGGTTCGTAGTGATCCTCTGTGATCGTGCGTTCAACTTGCGGAAACGGTCAGATCGCACCCTGAACGCGCAAGGGATGAGCGGCAGTATAGCGCGTGTGCGGGTGCGCCCGAGTAATCGGCCAAGACTTGGTGCGACGGTCTTCCCGGAATTCGGGCGGGCGCGCCACAGATGGCACGAGGGTGCGTGATACGATCCCGTCCGTTGACCTTGCCGTCGAATAGATCCGGTTGAAGCCTCAATGAAACAACGCCCTATCGGTGTCGGGATTGTCGGGTATGGATTGGCCGGTCGAGTCTTTCACTCGACCCTGATACGCAACGTCGAAGAGTTCGCCGTTCGCGCAATCACGGTCCGCAACGAAGGCCGTCGCGCGCAAGCGGTGTCGGATCACCCGGAAGCGACCATCCACTCGTCTGCGTCGGAACTGTTCGCAAATGCCGATGTCGACCTCGTGGTAATTGCCACGCCTCACGACACCCACGCCTCCTTGTGCATCGAAGCTGCCCAAATGGGCAAGCATGTCGTTGTTGACAAAATCATGTGCATGAATGTCTTGGAAGGCGAGGCGATGATCGCGGCGGCGGACACGAACGGGGTCCTCTTGAGTGTGTTTCAGAACCGAAGGTGGGACGCGGATTTCCTGACTGTGCAAGACGTGATCACCCGTGGGCTGCTTGGCGAACCGTTCGTGATCGAGTCGTCGGTGACCGGGTTTGGGTTGACGCCTGGCTATCGCTTGCCGGCAGGTGATCGTCCCCGCGGATGGCGGACGTACGCGGAGTTCGGCGGTGGGCCGTTCCGTGATTGGGGCGCGCACCTGCTTGATCAGGCGGTTCAACTGTGTGGCGGGTCGCCGAAGCGCGTGGTTGCAGACTTCCAGTATCGACGTGACTGGGACGTGGAGACCGCGGGAACCGCGACCCTTGTCTTTGGTGCGGGAGATGGGACAGGCCGTGATGGGGTCAGGTTCGTCGTCGAGGTGGGGAACATCTCGGCGGTTCCGAAGCCCCGGTGGCTCATTCGTGGGTCTGCGGGCGCGTATGTCCAGTACGGGCGCGACGCACAGGAACAGGCTCTGCACCGGGGTGAGGTGGGGCCTCGGAAGATGCTTCCCGAGCATGCACCACGACTTGTTCGAGAGGTTGAGGGCGTGCTCGAGGACGTTGCACTCGACGGGCTTGAGGGCAACTACCTCGCCTACTACCAAAATGTCGCGGGAGCGATTTTGGGTCGTGAGGAATTGATGGTCACGGCGCCATCGGTGCTTCGATCAATCCTGCTACTCGAAGCTGCGGCGGAGTCAGCGCGCACAAACCAGGTTATTTCTCTTTGAGCCGTTGCCACTAGAGGGCGGCTTCCGCGGCACTGGCGAAGATGAAGGGACATGTGATGCAAACTCACGAGACCGTCGGTACAGGGTATTCGGCGACACATTCCGGCGACGTGGTCACGCTGACTGATTCCACCGGGGCACGGGCAGTGATCCGCGTGGCCGAAGGCAACAACGTGGCACGGTTTCAGGTGCATGTCGCGGGCGGTGACCAGCTCATAGACGTGCTTGTTCCGCCGGACGAGGCAAATAGTGGGTATTCATATGGAAACCCGATCCTTTTTCCATTCCCAAACCGGGTCAAAGGTGGCACATACACCTTTGGAGGCGTCAAGCATCAGTTGGATGTCAATGAGACTGCGCGTGGCAACCACATCCATGGGCTCGTGAACCGGCGACCGTGGAGGGTCGATGGTGTGGGCGTCGATGAAATGCGCGGTGCTTGGCAGATCTCGACGTTCGATCTCCGGGCGGACGCGGATGTCCAACGGCAATACCCGTTTGCTGCGGTGATCTCAATAACTACGTCGCTGCACGGAGCCCATCTGACGCAGCGCACGATCGTCACCAATCACGGAACTGGTGCGATGCCGATGGGCTATGGCATTCACCCATGGTTCCCGGTCACGATGGGACCATCGCCTCGCGAGGCCACGCAGGTGTGTGTGCCAGGTGCCTCAATCTGGGAACTTGACAATCTCGTCCCGACGGGAACGCGCATACCGGTCCAGGGCAATGAACTAGACCTCCGGGGCTGGCCGGAAATTGCCACCCGTGAGCTTGATCACGTGTATACCGATGTCGAGCGCCGTGCCGACGGCTGGACAGAGGCAGGTGTGATCTATCCGGATTCCGGCTTGCGACTTCTGGTAGAGGCGAGCCCCGAGTTTCGTGAATGGGTGATCTTCGCTCCCCCGTTCCGTCCGGTGGTGTGCCTCGAACCGTATTCCGGAACGACAAACGCCGTCAATCTCCACATCGAGGGGGTTGATGCGGGGTTGGTGATCCTAGAACCCGGGCAGGTCTGGGACGCGACGGTCCGCTTCTCGCTCGCGCCCCGCTAAAGTGGGTTACTGGGCCGGTGGCGTGTATGCAATTCGATACACCGCCCCGGCCACGTCGTCGGTCAGGAAGAGTGATCCATCCGGACCTTCCTGGATGTCAACTGGTCTCCCCCAGGCATCTCCTGGGCCACGCGGACCGCGGTTCCAACCAGTCACGAAGTCCTCGGAAGCCACCGGTCGTCCTTCATTGGTTATGACCCGCGCAACCTTGTAGCCGGTAGCGATGCTGCGGTTCCATGATCCGTGGTACGCGGCGAAACCGTTCCCGCGGAACGACTCAGGTAGGCTCGTCCCGACGGGAAACGTTATTCCTAGGGGTGCCGAATGGGCTTGCACTCCGAAGTAGCGTGTCAATCCTTCGCACCGCGGGTTTCGTGACGGCACTCGGGTGTCGACCTGCCAAGAATCCCCATTCCAGTAACAGTAGGGCCAGCCGTAGTCGGCACCCTCGTTCACCGGGGTGACAGGTTCAGGTGGGATGTCATCGCCCAGAGCATCCCGCTCATTCGTCGCCGCCCACAGGGTTCCTGATGATGGGTCGAAGGAGAGGTCGACGACGTTTCGGAGTCCTCTAGCAAACTCGCGACCGGTGCCGTCGTTTGCGTACCGCCAGATAGTGCTTCGCCGGGTATCGGCTTCAACACACACGTTGCAGCTGGACCCGAATGCGATGTAGAAGGCTCCGGTTGCATCGAGCGCTAGCGGGCGGAAATGGTGAGCACCGCAACCGGAATCCGGAAGGCCATCCACAACCACGCCGCTGGGGACAGGTGTGCCTTCACCCCAAAGATGGTTGAAGCGGGCAATCGACGTTGATTGGGCGACGAACAGGTTGTCGTCGCGGATCACAATTCCGTATGGGCAGCGCAATCCGGAAAGGACAGTTCGTGTCTGATCCACGGTTCCATCGCCATCAGTGTCCCTGAGCCCTAGGATTGTCCCTTGGGTTGGCAGGCTCACCAGCCATTCTCCCCACGGTGCGTAGTGAAGCGCGCGGGCGCCGTCAACAAGCGCAAAGACCGAAACAGAGAAGTTCTCCGGCACGCTCAGGTAGCGCGGCTGCGAGAAACGTCCCCGTCGCATTCCTTCGGGAACAACGATTGCGGTCTCAAAGAGTGCCGAGGACGTGGAAGCATCGACCGTTGTGATCCCGTAAGGGACGTGAGACACGATGGCTTGCCATATCTGGACAGTTCCGTAGCGCATGGCGAGCGTGCCGACGATTGTGGCCATCACGATGAGTACTGAAATGACCGGTAGGCTCAATCGAACGTTTCGGGCACCCGGAAAAAGTGGCATGTAGTCCCCCATGCAGGCGCAAGGTAGTTGGCTGTCGTATCAAGACTACGATGGGAACTCGTGGAATGCAGCACTTTCAAGGGTGACTTCCAAGATCAACTCCAGGCAACACTTCGTGACAGACACTCACGAAGCCCGAGAGCCGGCATACACGCGACACGCGACTCGTCAGGCGCGACGGCTAACCGTGTTTCCGGTCTGGCCAGGAAGCAAGGGGTTAACCCGTTGGGGCGGCGTTACCGGTGCCCGACCTGCCGGGAGCACCGGTTGCGCGGCCAAAGGCAGCGGGGCGACAAGCGGTGCCGCCGGATCAGTTCGAACCACGGGGCTCGCACTACTTGGTGCAATCGGCTCACTTGTGGCGCGACCACGTACCGCGGGTGCAACAGTCCGGTTGAGTGCCATGCGGCCGGTGTCGGAGGCCTGCGACGCCCCCGTCAGGGCAGTTGCGTCCGAACGTGGAGCCGTCACCCGGGCGGATGCCACGGCGCGGGGCAGGCCGGGTGGCACGGTGTTGCCTACGCGTGAGGTGCTTGATGATCGTGGTGCAACGGTTGGTGCGCGCCCGGACTGTGAGGCTCCTCGTGGCGCGGTGACCTGGCCCTGACCGAAGCTGCCTGGTTCTGCCCAACCCAGAAACTGCCCCTGATACGCGGGCGAATCGACCCGCTCAATCTTGACACCGTTCGGGGTCGCGGAAACCATTCTGCTATCACCTAGGTAGAGGGCGGCATGGCCTTGCTGCTGGTTGCCCGCATTAGCAGCGAAGTAGAGAATTGCTCCGGCAGGCGCGGTGGCAAGCGCCGATGTCCCGCGATGCGTGACGAGCGCCCGGCCGGCTGATGCCGCATTCGGGTAGAGGTTTTGGGTCCCGTAGGAAACTTCCACGAACCGTTCGCAGTAGTTGTTCCAGTCGTGACGTCCCAGATACCCAAGTGCAGTGTCAACGGCCGCCTGTCCCAAGTGCGAGGTGGGTGCCTGGGCCGGATTGGTTAGCCCGGTAAGGCCAGTCAAGCCAGGAATACCCGATAGGCCGAGCGCAGATGCGCCGGATGTTAGTCGCTGAAGGCCTGAGAGGCCGGTCATGTTCGCGAGGGCCGACAAGGGGTTCGTGGAGGAACCCAGACCCGGAACACCGAACCCGTCGGACGTTCCCGAAAGTGACGGATCCAAGCCCTGTAAGGCGTCCGTCAGGAGGTTCGGGAACGAAGAGTTGGCATTCCCAGATAGTGCGTCCACGCCAATCTGGGTCGTACGTGGCGTCACCGCCCGGGGCGCAGTACGCGCAGCTGCACGGGCCTGGCTGACTGGGTCCGGCACGTTGTTGGTTGGCATCTCTAGCGCCATGGTACCGGGTTCCGAGTGCTGGCGCGCACGTCATCTAGCGGATGCCGGGGGGCCATCTGGTGGATTTCCTGCAAGTTGGGGTTAGCCACGACGACGTTACACTCAACTCACGATGTCAACCCAAGCTTCTAGAGAAATCCAGACATTTCCGAACCCCAATCCGGGACGCGACTTTGAGATCCAGTGCGTCTGCCCGGAGTTCACCAACGTGTGCCCAATGACGGGTCAACCGGATTTTGCGACGATCACGATCACCTACGTCCCGGATCAGCGGTGCATAGAACTCAAGTCCCTCAAGTTGTACCTGTGGGCCTATAGAGATGAGGGCGGATTTCATGAAGCGGTCACGAACCAGATCGCGGATGATCTGATCGCGTCACTTGACCCACGCCGGATTACCGTGGTCGGTGCGTTCAATGTGCGGGGTGGGATCACGACGACCGTGACCGTTACCCATCTCAAGGAATGATGGCTCGTACGAAAGTGTCAAGGGATGCACTCTGGTCTCGCATCCGGATCAGGTTGCTAAGCCCTCGATGACCTTCGTTGACCTGACGAGTTCCCCGACCAGTTGCCCAACGGCTTCGCCGTTGCGATACCACCAATCGAGCGCGCCAAGGTCATCGATGGCGATGTCATCCGTCGGGGCTTGGCCCTGACGGTAGTGCTCCTCAATGACCCACAGCGACTGCACCCGCGAGGCACGGTAGAACGGGGCAAGCTGGAAAGCTTCCTGCGACGTCAGCGGTGCGTATTGCAAGTAGCCGGAAAGGTATTCACGGAGGCACGGGGCATCGTTCTTGAGATCGGCAGCGAGGTCGAGGATCAGGTCTGCCGACCGCGCGACTTCCCAGATCCGAGGCCCACAACAGGTCAGTTCCCAGTCGAGAATGGCGTTGATCGAGACATCAGCAGTGAGTGTGGATCTGTGGATCAGGAGATTTCCGAGGTGGAAATCGCCATGCAGTGCTTGGGTTGGAAGCATTGCGAACGCTTCATGGGATGAACCATCTCGGCTGATGAGGGTGCGACGGTAGGCGATGCTGGCAAGGACGTGCCGGTCAAATGCCGACAGGTTCGGGTTGCGCGAAATGACTGCTTCTAGGTCACGCATTCTTGCCTCGGTTGCATTGAGCAGTGGTCGCCGGGGTAGCGATGCAGAGACCGAGACAGGCACTTGTGCGAGCACCCGGTGCAACGCCCCCAATGTGCGACCTATCGTGCGGGCGGCTGTCGGGCCGACACCACCTGTGTCAAGTGGGGCACCTTCCATCCACGGATAGGCCACCCACCATCGGTTTCCGGCACGGGTCACGGTCTCACCCGATCGGGCTGCGAGGGGTGGGACAATCGGGATGTTGTGGGTCCCGACGTACGCGATGACCTGGTGTTCTTTCCGGATGGTCTCGATGTCTGGGTAGCGGGAACCTTTCAGGAAATAGCGGCCACGCGGTGTAGTTGCGACCAGGTTTTGGTTGAGGCGCCCGCCCGGTGCCGCAACCAGATCCTGGATGTCACCGAGGCCAAGGTGGCGCGCCACGTCTCGGGAAATCCGCCATGCGGCGTCAGGAAGCGCTGTCATTCACGTTGCCGGAGGATTGAAATCTCTTGGGTTTTGCGTCGAGCCGCTGAAACCGATGCACGTCGCGACCGCTTCGATGGTAGATGTCGTGGTCCCACCGAGAAAATCCGCCGGGTGACCGATGCCCACCAACCATTATCAAGGTACAAGTACGATCACGTGAGGTGAAGCAAGATGCCGTCTACCGGTCAGCCGAGCAGCAGTCGGTCGCTCGTCGGGAATCCGCGATACGCGGGTGCAGGGAACCCGTTTGTCCCCGGCAACCGCATTCCCTCACCGACAATGAGGAACTCGCTGGTTGATCGCCAAGGGGCTCAAGCGGTCCTCAAGACTGCAGATCAGCTCGGCCTTGGGGACGGAGTCATGGTGGCCGTTGACCACCTCACGAATGTGGCAACGGCTGCGCTGAAGAATGTCGTTCCTGACGTCTTGAACCAGCTACGCGAGTTGGGCGCATCAGCCTCGAAACTGGTTTCTGGTTCGTCGTCACGCATGGCGGGGACGAGCGGAAATCGGTCGAACTCGGGTTCCACGGCAAGCACCACGCCAAGCGGTGTGTTCAGCGCGCGCAAGGTTGCGATCTCCGGACATGGCGGTGGGGTTCTGGCGTCAGTCGCTGATCAAGCCAGGGTAGCAACGTACGCAGTCACGGTCTCACAAACAGCCGCGGGTCAGAGCCTGACGAGCGGCGGAGTGGTCGACGCGGACACCAACACGTCCCCTATCACCGGGTCAACGAGCATGACCGTCACAACTGGTGGCACCACGACGACGATCACTCCGGACTTCTCTACAGTCACATCCAATCTTGGCGTGCTTCAGGCAATCGCGACCGCGGTGAACGCTGCGGGAATACCGGTCAGGGCGCAAGCAGTGTCGACGGGTGGAACTTCCACGCTTGCGCTCACCCATACGTCCACCGGCACCTCTGCCACATTCACCACTGGTGGGAATATCGCAACCGTCCTCGGTTTCACGACAACGACCGCGGCGCGTGATTCGTCATACACCTTGAACGGGTCCCAACAGACGTCATCGAGCAACGTTGTTCACCTGGACTTGGCGAATTCGTCATCGACGACTGGACGGGTTCAGTTGTATCTGCAGGGACCAACCACATCGACGGTGACGATTTCGGTCGGGGTATCACCAGATATTGCGGCGGTGGTCGATGCGACCCGTCACCTGACCAGCAAATTCAATGCATTTCTAGGAAATTTGGCCGCGAACCCCTCGCTGCTCTCACCGGGGCTTGCAAGTCGGCTGCAGGGCGCGGCGGATGGGTTGAAGGCGTCACTCGAATCTCTGGGGCTTGCTTCGGGAGCCAATGGTGCATTGCAGTTGAGCGAGACGAAGCTTCGGGAAGCGCTCGCGACGAACCCAACTGCGGTTGAGAATGTCCTTGGCGGTCCTGGTGGTTTCGCGTCCAAAATCGCTGCAATCACTCGGGCGGTCCAGGTGTCACCCGAAGTTCTCACGACGCTTGCGCGGGGCCAGGACAGCACCCCGTACTCGAGTTCGATCACACAGGCAGACCGCCTAGAGACACGTGGCACCAAGCGCCTGCTCGACTTCCAGGCGTGACCCGTGACGCTGGACCATCTCAAAGGCGACCCGACGGGTATCCCGCCGGGTCGTCCCATTTCCCGTCAACCGACAACGTGGCCTTCCGTAGGTGGCGGGTAATGGTCACAATCACTGACCATCACCGTCGCACTACCGCGCTGATCTTGGCGCCTAGCTCGGTGACCGCCCTTCTGGAGTTGCAATGAAGTATTACATCACCACCGCGATTGACTACCCGAATGCGGCGCCACACATCGGTCATTCGTACGAGAAGATCGCCGCTGATGTAATTGCCAGGTACCACCGGTTGTGTGGGGATGAGACCTTTTTCTGCATGGGTCTGGATGAGAACAGTCAGCACGTCCCGAAGGCTGCTGATGCCAACGGGATGGGCGTACGCGAGTGGGTCGATCACATGGATGCCACGTTCCGCCGCACCTGGGCGAGCGTGTTGGTCTCGCCGGACCGGTTCATACGCACCGCGGTCGATCAAGACCACGCACGGGCGTCGCAGGAACTATTCCGCCGTGCACTTGCGGCCGGAGATGTCTACAAGGGCCTTTACACCGGGTATTACTGCCATAACTGCAACACGTTCTATGAAGTTGCCGACCTGACGCCGGCCGGATGCTGTCCCAACCACCAGACCATCACCCCCGACTATCTGGAGGAGGAGAACTACTTCTTCGCCCTCTCGCGGTACACAGATCGTCTGCTCGCCCATCTCGATGCGCATCCGGACTTCATCGTGCCCCACGTCTGGGCGAGTGAAATCAGGAGTCTCTTGCAACGCGGACTTCGTGACTTTTCGGTTTCACGTCCGGTTCGAAGTGCTCGGGTGGTTGACGGAAAGCCTTGGGGCATTGCCGTGCCCGGTGACCCTGACCATGTCCTTTACGTGTGGTTCGATGCCCTGACGAATTACCTGACGGCTTCTGGCTTTCCAGATGATCCCGGCCGGGTCGAACATTGGTGGCCCGCGGACACGCATGTGATTGGCAAGGACATCACTCGGTTCCATTGCGTCTATTGGCCGGCCATGTTGATGGCGGCCGGTGTACCTGTTCCCCGGCAGGTGGCTGTTCATGGGTTCATGACCCTAGAGGGACAGCGGATTTCCAAGACCACCGGAAACACGATCGATCCGGTGGAACTGGTGCAGGAGTGGGGGGCGGATGCGATCCGTTACTACGTTCTTCGTGACGTGTCGTTTGACCGTGATGGCGACTTCAATCGCGCGAATCTGCGTACCCGGTACACCAGTGACTTGGCCAATGATCTCGGAAACTTGCTCAACCGCACGGTTAGCATGATCGGCAGGTACCGTGGAGGTCTGGTCCCGAAACCATCAGGCCATTCAGACTTACGCGATAGTGACCTTCAGAACATTGCAATACGGGCCGGGGCTGGAGCGCGGGCCTGTCTTGAGGCGTGGGACTTCGATGGGGCGCTCGACGCGGTGTGGACCCTTGTCAAACGGGCGAACCAGTACGTCGATGAGAACCAACCTTGGAAACTCGCCCGTGACGAGGCGCAGTCTGCCCGACTGGACACCGTCCTTCACGGAACGGCTGAGGCCTTGCGCAACTTGTCAATCTGGTTGACGCCGTTCATGCCGACCGCATGCGCGACGATGCAGGAGCAACTTGGCCTGCCACCCCTGGTTGCCGGTGCATGGTCAGATACCGTGGAATGGGGTTCATTTCCCGCCGGCGTGACGGTTGGAACGCCCACTCCCCTCTTTCCACGCAAGGATCTCGTGCCCGGTACGTGATGCATCGACACCAGACGCCAGCGTGATGCCGAGGCATTACCTATGAGTGGTTGCGACCTTTGAGGCGATGGCTAGGGTCAGCGGGTCGCGCTCCGGGAAAGCAAGCCGATAGAGATCAGTCGGGGCCGGGCCTCGCAGGCCATCGCGCGTGGCACGGATCCACTGGCGAAGTGGTTCGGGAAATTCGTTCCCGATCAGGCCCGGACACGAGTTGTGCGCCCACCCATCTGGACTCACGGCGTGTACCTGCATCTCAAACCCGAGCGGTGCGACATTTCGCGCCATCGCAATCGCCTCGGGATTAAGCAGGGCCACGTCACATCGGTCGTCGACGATTGCAGTGACGATTGCCTCATCGGATGGAAACGAAACCCATCGGTTGGGGTCGCCGAGTGGGAGAAATCCGAACCTGGAGGGCAGGCCGGATGACACATCGGGCACGATGTCCTTGACGACCATCGTGGTCGGCACGCCTGCCGGTGGGGCGACGTGTCCTAACACGGGTGGGCGCTTGGCCCCGGTCCAGAACCCATCGCGGTCGATCGAGGCATTCATTACAGACTGGCGGATCACAAGGGTGAGGGGAACCTCGTCCCCGACAGGGTCTCCAACGACGAGACCAGTGGGGGGCCATGGGCTGGGCATGTCGGCACCGGGACGAACCCATTCCCGGGCGAGATTGGCAAGCATCGCCCCTTTTGGCATCACGGACGCATCGACCTCGCGTCGTGATGCAAGATTCATTACTTCACTGAGTGACGCGACTTGTCGGAGAGCAACCGGTGGGCGTGGTGGAAGTTTGGTCTGACGGTCCAGAAGCCGCGTGACGGCCTCAACGGGGCGCACCAGGAGAAAGATCGAGGCCATGCCGAGTGACCGTCCAGTGATCGCGATAACGATCGGGTGAGGGGGACTTGCGCAGGAGGTGGCTGTGGCAACCGTTGCCAAACCCGCAGCCAGTGCGGCGCGGCGCACGACGGGTCGGGTCAGAACACGGGTAGGAACCGTAAATTGCATTGGTCAGCGACCGGACACTTTCCGTGCCAGCGCAACGACCCGATCCACTTCGGCGGTAAACGCCTTTGCAAACACTGGATCATCCACGATCAGCAGGTTTTCGTCGTTTTCCGTGGCGGCGTTGTCCGAAAAATTGAAGGATCCGAACGCCGTCGTCGTGCCGTCGATCACGAATACCTTGTGGTGCATGACGTAGCGGTTGCCGTCCTGATAGACCTCGGCGCCTACACCTTTCAAATGCGCGTGTTCCGAGAATCTCGTTTCCGAACCGGTCTTCTCAAAGACCCCCCGGACCGGGATCCCGGCACGCTTGCGGGAGATAAGTGCGGCACCCAAGCCATCGTGGGTGAACGCAAAGGCGAGAAAGTCGATGCTCGATGTCGAAGCTTCGATTCGACGGATCAGAGGCTGCGACGGGTCGGTCTCAGACGCAAAGTACGACTCAATCGTCGAAGTCCCGATCGTGATGCGGGGGTTCGGCACGACCTTTGACTTTGTTGGGCCGAAGTGTTTCTGCACGAACATTTCCTCAAATTCGTGCGTGAAGTTCTCGGCGAGTTGTGCGTTCCTGACGATGACGGCGTTGTTGTTCAGTCGATAGGTATCGCCGTCGGTGAAATTCCATGATCCTGTAAGGACTATGGCCTCGTCGACGACCGCGAACTTGTGGTGCATGATGGCTCTACGGTTGTCTTCGACGATTGTCACTCTCGCGCTTCGGACAGTCTTGAGGGCAGCCTGAATGTGTTCGTCCTTGACGTTCGCAACCGTGTCGGAGTCCGTCACCATCCTGACCCGAACGCCACGACCGGCGGCTCGAGCCATTGCCTCGGCGACGTTCATCAGGTCGAAGTCATAGGCTGCAATATCGACCGAGCGTTGTGCGCCGTCGATGAGGCTCACCAAGCGGGTATCAATGCCTCCTTGGTGCGTTCCCGGTCGATCGACTTCGGCCGGTGTCGTGAAGGCGATGTCAAACCAAGGGCCGGAAGCGGCGGGGTCTGGTCTGGACGCCGCGGACCCGCGCATGCGAGGCAAGATGACCGCAAAAACGATGACGATGACGAGGAGTACGACTGCGAGGTATGTGAGCCGCCCGCGCAGTTTCATCTCAGTCCAGTCATTTGCATTCTTGTGTTGAGCGCCGAAAGCCATTCATCGAGATCGGAAACCCCGGGAAACAGCGTGGTACCAGCATGCGGGTGAAACGATGTAGTCTCAAACGCAACCCCTCTCCAGAGTTCGCAAAGATCGCGGAGGAGGAGACGCGCGTTATCGGCGACATCGTCGGCAATCTCGTTTGGGCTGCGGGACTTGTTTCCGTAAGTTTGCGCGCTGAAGCACTCTGCGATGACGGCATCCGTGCGCGCGATTACCTGTTCCAGAAAGATGTTCGCGGTCGCGGAGTCCGCATTGGAACGGGACTGCCATCCCTCGTCACTGGAGATGCGCTCGCCGGTCTGGTCCTGAAGTGCACGAATGGTAGACGCGTCACACATCACAATGCTTTCAGGTTCGAACTTTGAGCCGGACGGCATTTGGGTTCACGCGGAAGTGTGGCAGAATGGCGGCACGCCCGGACGGGCATTGCGGTTCCGCTCCGGACCTGCGTGGTCGGGATCATTGGCACCGTGTGAAAGGGAGTTCCCATGGCCGAAAATGTCGAGATCACGATTGAATATTGCACGTCTTGAGGGTATGAAAAGCGAGCCGCCGGTCTGGCGGCAGAGTTCAAGCAGGCGGGGATGCCAAACCAGGTTCGGCTGATCCCGGGTAGCGGTGGCGTGTTCGAAGTTCGACGCGGCTCCGAGGTTCTCTTCTCCAAGAAGCACAGTGGTCGCTTTCCCAACCCTGGGGAACTCACGGGTCGGGTGTAGTTGCAAGTCACCCGACTGAGGCGAGCGGTATTCGGCATGGAATTCCGTTGTCGGATACCGTACTCACCGTCGCAAAACGGCAGGAAGCACGAGCAATCTGCCCAATCTGGGCAATGAGTGCTTGCATTCATGTAAGGCACTTCGGTGACCCTCGTGACCAGTTCCGATGCGATCCTGGAGGTTTGCGTGACCACGACTGTTCGATCCGAAGCCCGCCCAATCCGCCTCGCGCTGGTCGGTATTGCGCATGAGACGAACACGTTCTCAGACGTGCCCGCGCGGTATGAGAGTTTCGAAGCTGACGGGATCCTGCGTGGGGACGAAGTCCTTGCGGTCCATGCAACGGCGCAGACGACGGTTGCCGGATTTCTTGAGGTAGGGAGCGAACCAGGGGTCACCGTTGTCCCGCTGCTCTACACCACCACTGGACCTTGTGCGCAGATCACGTCTGACGCGTTCGGCCGGATCGTCGGAGAAATCATTGACCTGCTTCAGAAGCATGGTCCGTGGGATGGGGTTCTCCTTGCCCAACATGGAGCCGCAGTTGCCGAGGGGTTCCCAGACGCGGATGGAGAGGTCGCGTCACGTGTGCGCGCCGTCGTCGGCCCGGACGTGCCAGTCGGCATGGCGCTGGACATGCACGGCAACATCACCCACAGGATGATCGATGCCACGACGATCACCACGATCTACCGGACAAACCCACACATCGATTCCCGGGTAAGGGCACGTGAATGTGCCAACCTGATCCTTCGCACGATCCGGGGTGAGATCCGTCCGGTCCAGCACCTTGAAACGCCTCCGATGGTGATCAACATCATCAAGCAATACACCGGCGAGGAGCCGATGGCCTCTGTCGTTGCCGATGTCGATACCGTCGAACGTTGGCCGGGGATGCTTTCAGCCAGTGCGGCAGAAGGGTATCCGTATGCCGACGTCGAGGAAATGGGAATGGCATTCCTGGCGATTTCCGACGGAGACCCCGACCTTGCGGCCCGAGGCTCGAGGTGGATGGCGGCGAGGGCTTGGGAAAACCGCGAGGCGTTTGTCGGTGATGTGTATTCCCCTGCCGATGCCATCGCCCACGCTGCGTCGGCACCTGGACCGGTGGTCATCATGGATGTCGGAGACAACATCGGTGGTGGCGGACCGGCAGACTCGACATTTCTGCTTGAGATTGCCCTGAAACAGGGTGTCAAGAACTATCTCCAGACCTTGTATGACCCCGAGGCCGTCGCAGCATGCATGGAGGTCGGCCCTGGGGCGCAAGTGACCCTTTCAGTTGGTGGCAAGACCGATGGGCGTCACGGCAAGCCTGTGCGGGTCACCGGGACGGTGCGTGCGATCACCGACGGAGTCTTTGAGGATTGGCGTCCCACACACGGTGGCCAGCGCTTCTTCGATGGCGGTGCGACGGGTGTCCTGGAGCTTGCAGGAGGCGTCACGCTGGTCCTGACCAGTCATCGCATCGGCAACACAAGCATTGAGCAGATGTATTCGTGCGGAGTTCGTCCCGAACAGAAGCAGATCATCGTGGCGAAGGGGGTCGTTTCGCCACGTCCTGCCTACCAGCCAATCGCCTCGGAAGTGATCCTCGCGAATACCGCCGGGGTCACGTCGGCGGACCTCAACTCATTCGTCTACGTGCATCGCCGGAAGCCGCTTTTCCCATTTGAACGGCAAGCGTCGTATCACGATTGATCGCAATAGTTAGCGAACGCTGGTTACCGGCGGGTCACTCGGCCCGCCAGTAGCGCGCGTTCATGTTGACCTCGGCGTCCCGGCAGAAGCGGAGAACGTCGCCGCGAAGTGCCCCATACCCTTCGAAGAGGGAGTCCCTGATCAAGGTGCGTTGCCCGGGTCGGTGAATGATCTCCAGGATCCGTTCCCCGGCAAGCATCCCACCAGGCAGGAATGGCCCAACCAGGAGGCCTTGGTCGTACAGGCCAAGGGCTGGGCCGCGAAACTCACGAATTCCTGCAACGTCAGCCCAACGGATTTCCCGGGCGACGCCATCAACCTCTAGTTCCATGCCGACGGTGTTCAAGCGACATCGCGAACGTCCCCATCGCATGTACAGGTTCGCACCGGTGACGGCACAGACGATGGCAACCAAGACCCACATGATGGGTGTGAATGTCGCCCCGTCTCGGTACCGGTTGAAGGCGTCCCAAACCAATGCGATCGCGTCAAACATCAAAAGCCCGATGCACCAATTGACCGACGAAGACGCGCGAAACTGGCGTTCCATCACGCCGGACCATTGACTGTTGTTTTGGTGCCCGCAGGTCGAGGAGATTCGAAATCCTCCCTTGCCCGGTCTGAAATCCGGCGGAGGCGGGCGAACGCATAAATCCCGGTGTCATGGCCATCGGACCACGTTGGTCGGACCGCGTAATGTCCAACAATCTGGATGCCTGCAAGCAGGTACTGTTCCGGCGCTAATGCCGTGACGAACTGAAGTTGACCGGGTATGCCCATTTCGCCGGCACACTGGGCACACGGACATTCCCACCGGAGGAACTCATAGCGGTACACGCTCGTGACCCCATCGGCCCAGTCGATCTCAAGACGGGCGTTCGAGTTGTCGTAGCGTATATCGATCGGTTCCGTTGGGTCGTTTGATGTACCGACCATTCCGATTCAGTCCTCAGGGTCTAGTTCACTGGTCCGCAAGCGGAGCAGGTTGGTGTGGTCGGGAACACGGCCTATTTCGAGGGATGCGTCGTGAGCATGCTCATCTTGGAGACCCGCACCAGGTCACGCCCACGGTGATTATAGGCCGCAGCATATACCGTTTGTGTCTCTGACGCGAATGGATGGTGCTCGAGTTGGGTGGTTCCTGGGCTCAGGCGACGCGCGCTTTGTCGCTCGGTTCGTCTCTGAAGAGACTGAAGAAGAGTACGGCACTAATGGTGTAGAGTGCGCCAGCGATCATGTAGGTGTAGTCTCGATGGCCGGATTGGACCATCTGTCCTCCAACCCGGACGCTGAAGAATGCGATCGCGTAGCCGAACAGCAGGACGGCGGCGCTGACCGTCGCCCTGGATCCCGGTGGCAAGCGGTCCATCATGAAGTTGTCGCGCAGTGGAACGGTCATTTCCATCAGGGTGCCACGGATTAGGAAGATTCCTGACGCGAAGCCAAGGCTAGGTGCGAACCCGAGCCCGAGCAGCATCGGAACCGAGGCCAGTTGCGACAGAGCAATCGTTGCCACGGGACCGAATCTCGCGGCGACGGGTGCGATTGCGAGCATTGCAATCACTTCGATTGATCGTTCGATAATGCGCAATGTCCCGAACCAGGCCTCCGACGCACCGAGTTCGCGAACGAAGTACACACTGAAGAACGGTACAATCAGGTTTCCCCCGAGGCGGATCAGTCCATCTGTCAGGACAAAGCGGGCGAGCGTGCGACGCACGATGGGATCGCGAACGACTGTTGCCCACGAAACCTTGTCGAGGGCGATTGGGATGCCTGCCATTCGCGATTCAGGCGCTTGATCCGATCCCCTGTCATCGTTCCCGCTCGATCCTGATCTGGTTGGCCTCGCACGCCAAAGGAAGGGAACACCGATTGCCGAGCACGCGATACCGAACGCAAGCGATATGCGGTAGATGTCTGGTTGAGACGTCTCTGGGAACGCGTCCCTGAGTATCGCCGGCAGGAACCCTCCCAGGATGCTTCCGATGGCAGTACTCACTACATAGCTCGCACCTGCGATCCCGAACAAGTACGGCCGATTCGATGGTTTGGAGTGGCTGGCAAGAAACGGTGGGACGGCCAGATAGACTGTCACCGCTCCGAGCCCTCCAAGAAAGGTCCCGACTGGCAGGAAGAGGTCAAGCCCTGGTACGAGCACGATGAGGAGACCTGATCCGGCGACGACTGTTCCAAGCATCAGTGCGACCCAGGAACTCCACTTGTCGGCAATCTGGGCGCCGATGAGCGCACCTGCCGCAGCACCGAGTGATCCAAGGCTAAGCAGACGTCCGAGATAACCCTCTGCGTTCCCGAGGGAAAGGATGTAAAGGTTCAACAGGACGCTCGAGACGCCGGCGTTGATCCCGCCAAGTGATGAGGCCACGAGGAAGTTCCGTGATACTGGCGAAAATGAGCGCACCGCTATGGCATAAGTTTGTGCGGGGCCATGAAGCCGGGATAGGGTCACCTCCGGGAAGTGAATAGTCATTCCCGGTCTCCTCCGGTGGGTGTATTCACCGTGCCGGGCTACCCCCTCGTGGTCCGGGTTTCGACCGCGAGACCGAGGGGCGATGCGTCAAGGGCGTCACTGCTTTCCGAGATTCGCGTCGTACGTGACCAGATGGGGTATGCCGCCAGACCGACACCTACCCAGGTAATTGCGGCTGTCACGGCAGCTGAAAGTGCGAAACCCTCAAGGACTGCCGGGTTCGTTTCGGATGTCACCGCCCCACCGATGACTCCGGACAGGCCAATCGTGGCGACCGCAACTCCGAGCGTGTGGCCGTACTGCCTGGTCGTCTCGAGCATGCCGGACGCAAACCCTCGGTATTCCGGCGAAAGGGCGCTCATGATGCGCGTGTTGTTCGTGGTGAGGAAGATCCCGGACCCAAAGCCCATGATCACGATCAGGATGAAAAGCGTCACGATGTCCATGCCACTTGGGTCGAGCCCAAGGATTGTGAGTCCTCCTGCCACGCAACTCAGACCGACGACGCACAGCCATGGCGAACGGGTGCGGTCATACAACCAGCCTCCGATGAGGGTCATCGCGACGGTGACGGCCTGCATGGTTGCCACCAGCCCAGCGGTCGTCACGGCCGACATGCCCAGACCTCTCTGCATGAGGAATGGCATGCTGAAGATGGTCATCATCATGGTCATGTGGAGGACACCGTTCGCCACCATCGCGGTCGAGAACCGGATATTGCGGAACTGACTGAACCGTATTAGGGGTTCCGGCACCCGCTGTTCGATCAACACGAACATCAGGAATAGTGCCGCGGTGACCCCGTGCATCGGCAGGTGCCATCGCCACCCGTCTGCAAAAGTTTCCGGGCCGTCATGGAAGTGGTTGAGTGACAGCGACGCCACGATCAATGTGAGCAGGAGGAGGATTGCCCCCGGCCAGTCGGTCTGGTTACGGCGGGGCGTCGCGCCAGACTGTGCCGGACTTGGTGAAACAACTGTCGGCCATGCCACGGCGATTGCGATGCATCCGGCAGCCGCCGCGGTTACGAACGCCCACCGCCAGGTCAGCGGTGAGACAAAGAGCGGCCCCAATGCCGTTCCAGCCATCGACCCGAGGGAAGATGCCATGGTCGCAATCCCATCACCCCGACCACGCTGATTGGACGCAACCGTTGCCGTGATGATCGGATAACAGTTTGCGGAGACGAGGGCCGCGCCGACGCCTTGCACGGCGCGGGCAATCAGCAGCAGGTACCAATGTGGTGCGAGTGACCCGGCGATTGCTGCGCACGTCGAAAGCACGAGACCCCAGAAGAAGATCCGTGTGTGACCGAACTGGTCGCCTAGTCGTCCGGACGGCAGCAGACACGCTGTCAGCGGCACCAGATAGGCCGTCATGATCCAGCTTGCCTCGGCGAGGTCAATCCCGAGTTCAGCAGCCAACGTCGGCAGGACGATGGAAATTGGGGACACCGCAAACATGATCAGGAAGGTTCCCGCGATGACCGCGACGACGGTCCTCGTCCCCGATGATGTCATTGATGCCTCACTTGCGCATTGTAGCCGGGTCATTTACGGTGCCACTTGGGTCAGTAATGCGGATACCATCGCGCCGTGAAGACTGACCCTGCATCCCATCGCAGTGATGATGACCCGGACACATCAAGACACTCGGTGGTTGGGGGCGACGCCCAGGCGTCAGAGGTGGGGCCTCCAGCGCAGCCTCCAGCGCAGCCTCCAGCGCAGCCTCCAGCGCAGCCTGCGGTCCCTGCGGTCTCGTCCCGGGTCGTTTCCTGGCTGGTACTGCCGACGTTCATGTTTGCCCACCTCGCGCATCACGTCGGAACTGGTGGGCTGCAACCTCTGCTTCCGCTGTTGCGGGATGACTTCCATCTTGATTACACGCAGGCGGGCTTGCTGCTTTCGGCCCAAGGGCTAGCCCTTGGGTTGGCGCAGTTGCCAGTCTCGGCCCTTGCCGACCACATGAGCAAGCGTCTCGTCATTGCCGTTGGCCTCGTCGGTGCGGGTCTGCTCTGCATCGCCATCTCGCTCACGCAGGATTTCTGGTCGCTGGTTGGATGTCTTGTGTTGATGGGCATCCTGGCGTCGACCTACCATGCGCCGGCGTCGACCTACCTGTCTGCGACCTTTGTTTCGGCAGCGCGAGGCCGGGCACTTGGCACCCACGTGATTGGTGGCTCGCTCGCGTTCCTGCTAACTCCCGTGATGGCGATCACTGTTGCTCGCTACACAGGGAGTTGGCGCTACTCATTCATGGCCTTGAGTGTGGCACCGCTGGTCGCGGGAGTAATGATGCTCATCACGACGGCTCGGGCAGCCACAAGCGAACGGCCGGCAACCGAACAGGAACGCGCTTCACAGGGGAGTGCACTCGCGTCGTTGCGTGGGATTGGCCCGTTGGTGTTCGTGGCACTTGGCGAACAGCTCCTGACTGCCTCGATGTTCGCCTATATCCCATTTTTCCTTGTCGATCACCATCACGTCCCGAGTGACCTTGCCGGACTGTCTATTTCCCTCCTGGCCGGGATCGGGATCGTTTCCGCCCCGGTTGGTGGTGCACTTTCAGACCGGTTTGGTCGGGCACCAGTGCTGATTGCGGTGACCGCATCGGTTGGTCCGCTCATTCTGGCACTGACCTACGTTCCGTACGGGGTCGGGATGATCGTGGTGCTCCTCCTGTACGGGCTCTCAATGAATACCCGCCTTCCCGTGCTGGAGTCCCTGTTCGCCGATGCGGTTCCCGCCCATCGCCGTTCAACAGTACTGGGCATGTACTATTTCATCGGCCAGGAGAGTTCCGGCCTGACGACGCCGTTGGTCGGGGGGCTTATAGACGCCACCGACCCGGTCACCGCGTTCACGATGCTCGGGGTTGCAGGCACGCTCCTATCGCTCGTGCTGATCCGGTACCGGGGCACCCTGATGCGCCCCCGCGGGTCCCTCGCCGTGAAGGCTCTCGGGCAAGAAGCCTAGGGGGCGGACCTGAATGCCCGCATAATCGAGGCATGAACGTTCCACTCAGGCTGCTGCTGCGGGGTCTTACCCTGCGCTGCCCCCGCTGCGGGCGCGGGCATATCAGTGCGACGTTGTTCACCCTCGTCGAGTCCTGCCCGGCGTGTCGCGCCCCAATCGAGACACGCACTGGTGAAGTCACTGGAGGCATGGCGATCAATCTAGTGGCGACCACGATCCTCGCAACAATCGGGATCTGGTGGGGTGCAGTATTCGAGCGGGCGCCAATCGTGCCGCTCATAGTGGGGCTTGTGTTTGGCGGGACACTCTTTTCGCTGGTGTTTCACCGGCACGCATGCGGGCTCTGGGTGGGCGCGCTCTATCTGACGGAGGATATTGGCGAGGCGCCAACTGGCGGTCAGGCGGGTCTTGCACCGGTTGGCAGGGGGCTGTCAACACGCACAGCCGGTGGTGTCAGGTCGGGAGACCGCCGGATCATTCGGGTGAGGACCGCGGCGACGATGCAGAGGCCACCGGACAGCCAGAAGGCGGATTCGTAGTCACCGTAAGCGACACGCAATGCCCCAGCGAGATATGCAATTGCTGCCGCGCCGAGTTGGTGCGAGGCGAGCACCCAGGCAAAGACCGTGCCCACGCGGGCTCGCCCAAAGTGATCCGCTGCCAGCCGGATCGTGGGAGGGACAGTTGCGACCCAGTCGAGACCGTAGAAGACGATGAAGGCGCCAAGACCGAATGTCCCGGCATCGTATGCCAGTGGCAGGAGGATCAGCGAGATGCCTCTTAGGCCGTAGTACCACGTAAGGAGGGTCCGGCTCTGGAACCTGTCGGTAAGCCATCCCGAACCGGTTGTGCCGATCAGGTCAAAGATTCCGATGAATCCGAGCATGCTCGCCGCCGTGATTTCCTGTATGCCGTGGTCGTGCGAGGCGGAAATGAGATGAGTACCGATCAGTCCGTTCGTACTCGCACCGCAGATGAAAAAAGTCGCGGCAAGAAGCCAGAAGGTTCTGTAGCGCGCCACATCGACGAGGGTCGCGATGGCACCGGAGAATGGATTTCCGGTCGGTCGGGGCCTGGCTTCGGGAGAATCGGCTGCGCTGGACCCGTAGGCCGTCGACCCAACATCACTGGGCCAGTCACGTAGGAAGCGCCAGGCGAGTGGGGCGATTACCGCAACGACCACGGCGCAGATGCCGGTTGCCATGCGCCAGCCCCAGATGTGTGTCACTGAGGCGAGCACTGGCAGGAAGACAAGCTGCCCCGCGGCTGAATTCGCCGAGAACACGCCGGTCACGACACCGCGTCGTGCAACGAACCACCGGCTGGCCACTACGGCTCCGAGCCATCCGGCCATCATCCCCGCTGAAATGCCGACAAGCCCACCCCAGAGAACGACCAACTGCCACGGTTGCGAAATCCATGGGGTGATCACGAGTCCGACGAAGATCACCGATAGGGCACCAGTTGTTGTCTGACGGATGCCAACCCGCTCGGCAATTGAAGCGCCGAATGGTCCGACCATTCCGTAGAGGAAAAGGTTGACGGACGCGGCCATCGAGATCGTCGCACGGTCCCACCCGAACTCGGTCACGAACGGGATCATCAGGATGCCAGGAATGGACCTGATCCCGGCCGAGACGATGAGGATGAGCAACGTGACGGCGGCCACGATCCATGAGTAATGGATCGGAGAAGAGGTGCGTGTCATTGAGAGATGATTTGTCTATGACGCGTTGGTCGTCGTGCCGGCCAGCCAGTTCGGGCACACGAACAAGCTCTGCCACGTGAAGGATTTGCCTGCCTGTCCGGCGTCCGGTGAGTGACACGGCGCGAGCACGCTGGCAAGGAGTGCCACCGCGAGCCAGAGCGCACGTCGCCGGACAACGAGGCGCTCGCGACCAGAGCCCGACGAAAACGGACCAGTTTTCACAGAAGAAAACTCGGCATCGGAATCTGCACCAAGCACCGAGTGATAGGTGAGTGCGGGTGAGGCGGACGCCATCAGCGGTCTTAGTGCCCTTTGGTCCCTGCGGTCACAATGTTCAGGAGGCGCCCAGCTACGTAATGGTACCGGGATCCATCGGGATCTGGAACGAGTTCCTGGATGCGGGTGCGAGCAAGAGCCAACGCGCGGACATCGCTTTCTTCGGTCCCGATCGGGACATCAAACCTGTCGCGGACCTTGCCGTTCACCTGGATGACCACCGTTGAGGTCTCATCCTGTGCGAGTGCATCCTCCCACAATGGCCAATCCTGCTGATGGATGCTTCCAGGCCCGGACGCGTCAAATGGTACGTCGGCGGCGCCACTGACGAAGGCAGTGCGTGGCGTCCGGCCGAACGCACCAGTGTGCTGCCAAAGGGACTCGGTCATGAACGGCGACGCTGGGGCGAGCAATCTGACGAGTGTTTCAATGGCCTCAGCAAACTCTGGCGTCCGCCATGAATTGGCGCGGAAGCGTTCGCCGAGGGCATTCGCGAACTCCATCAGCGCGGCGACCATGGTGTTGAACCGGAAGCGCTCGAGATCCCGTGTAACCCGCGCGACGGTCTTGTGTCGCAGTCGACGGATTGCTTCGTCTGAGGTGTCGTAATTGGTCGTGGGATCTGCCTGACGTGCTTGGGCCCACTTGATCACGAGGTCCCAGACGCGACCAAGGAAGCGGCGGGCGCCGTTGATGCCGTCCTCGCTCCATTCCACTTCTTGGTCGAATGGTGCCATGAACAACTCGTAGAGGCGGAGGCTGTCGGCGCCGTACTTGCCGACCATTTCGTCAGGGGTGATCACGTTCCGGAGGGACTTTGACATCTTTGCGGCCCGGAAGATCACTTCATCAGGAGGCAGCGTCGATGCCTCGGCGGATGTGATTGGCACCCAACCTTCGGTCGCGTTCGGATCGGATGAGCGACGATGCGGTGTGCGCACCACGAGCATGCCTTGGTTCTTCAGACGCGCGAACGGTTCGGAGAACGGTAGGAGGCCGGCGTCGTGAAGGACATGGGTCCAGAACCGTGCGTACAAAAGATGAAGAACAGCGTGTTCGGCGCCGCCGACATACTGGTCCACGGGCAACCACGTTGCCACGTCTTCGGGACGGAACGGACCCTCGTGATAGCCCGGACTTGCGAAGCGCAGGAAATACCACGATGAACAGGCAAAGCCGCCCATGGTGTCGGTTTCTCGCCGAGCATCGGCACCGCAGGTTGGGCAGGTGGTTTGAACCCAGCTGGCATCGCGCGCCAGCGGTGACCGGCCTGTGCCGTCTGGCATGAAGTCGACCATTGCCGGCAGTTCAACCGGGAGTTGATCCTCGGGAACCGGCACTTCGCCGCATGCGCTGCAGTGGATGATCGGGATTGGGGCGCCCCAGTACCGTTGGCGGGAGATCAGCCAGTCACGCATGCGGTAATTGACAACCCGACGACCAACCTGTCGCCTCTCGACGTCCTCGGCGATGGCATTGATTGCGTGGTTGTCACCCGCCTCGCTCACACGCGCATCGACAGCGGCCACATCGAAACCCCATTTGCCGGATAGTTCAGTACGTTCGGTGCCGCCGAGTTTGAGCCATTCGCCCGGTGACAGCATCCCGTTGAATCCGGGAGAATTGACCATGATGCCCGGGGCGGTATAGGCGTCGCTCAGGTCGGCGCCGGTTCGGGTGTCGTCCCAGTCGATCGGACGCACGACCATCTTGATCGGCAAGTCGTATTTGCGGGCGAAGGCGAAGTCACGAGTGTCGTGCGCCGGGACGCCCATGACGATGCCCGTCCCGTAGGTTGCCAACACGTAATCGGCAATCCAGACCTGAACCCGGTCGCCATTCAAGGGGTTCACGGCGTAGGTGCCCGTGAACACGCCGGTCTTCTCTCGATCAGTCGACATGCGATCGATTTCGCTCGTCTTCTTCGAGGCTTCTATGTACGAAGCAACCGCGTCGGCATGTTCTGGGGTGACCAGGTCCGAAACGATCGGGTGTTCTGGAGCAACCACCATGAAGGTCACCCCGAAGAGGGTGTCAGGGTGGGTGGTGAAGATCGGCAGGGGAGGCCCAGATTCGCTCTGGAACTCAACTTGGACACCAGCACTCCGACCGATCCAGTTCGCCTGCATCGCCTTGATGCGGTCCGGCCATTCAATCGTGTCAAGGCCCTGGAGGAGTTGGTCGGCGTATGCGGTGATGCGGAAATACCACGCCGGGATCTGGCGTTTGGTGAGCCCGCTATGGCCTCGCCAACAGACCCCGTCCTGAGCCTCCTGGTTGGACAGGGTGGTCTGGCAGCTTGGGCACCACCATTGCCAGTTCATGTCGCGATACGCAAGCCCGCGCTTGTGAAGTAGGAGGAAGAGCCATTGGGTCCACCGGTAGTAGTCCGGGCTTGAAGAATCGAGTTCGCGGGACCAGTCAAATGAGATGCCGATCAGATCGAACTGGCGACGGTAATTGGCGGCGTTTCGATCGGTGGTGACGCGGGGGTGAACTCCCTGGGAGACCGCGAATTGTTCGGCCGGTTCCCCAAACGCGTCCCAACCCATGGGGTGTAGCACGTTGTAGCCACGTGCACGCAGGAACCGGCTCAGCGTGTCGGTGGGCACATAGTTGCGGCAATGGCCAACTGAGAGACCGTCACCGGAGGGATATGGGAAGAAGTCCAGGCAGTAGTACTTGGGACGGGTCGGATGAGCATGACCTGCGTAGAGGTCCTGGGCCTGCCAACGTGCCTGCCAACCCGGCTCAATGGCCAGTGGGTCATAGCTCGCCACGGGATCTTGGTCCCGCCCGCGCGTAACGTTGCCAGTATCGGTGGCGCTCATGGTCCGGTGATCTCCCGTCGCTTCGCTCGCCCCTCCCCATCGCCTCATGATCTTCATTCGCGTTGCGGGACGCGAGCCCATTTCAAGGGGAGGGGAAACGGGGCATTCTAACGAAAGGTGGCGTGGCTACCGCTTGGTCGGGGTGTTTGTCGGTTCGATGGGCAGCGGTGTCGGGACCGGCGTGTTGAGGATTGAACCAGTCGGAACGATGGCGCCAAGGTCCCGTAATCCCGCCCGGGCCTCCAGATTGCCAGGGTCTATTGCTAGGACCTCCCGATATCTATCGATCGCCCATTCTCGCTGGCCGGCGGCACGGAACGCGTTTGCTGCACCAAGGTAGTCAATGATCAGCCTTGTCCGGCGCCCCTCGACCTTTGCACGTTCCGGGTCTGGGATCGGGGTTGCGGTGAACGTGGGGACGACCCGTGCGAGGGGTCGGATTTCCAAGTAGTATCCGTCCCACGCGGCGACAACGCCAAACCCGATCAGGATCACCATGGCAATCCCGGCGATCGTTTCCCCAATCGCGGCGGACACATGTTCTTTCATCGTCTTGGGTACTTGACTTGAGCCACGGTGCCCTGGATTGAACGCCCCAAGTCAACTCCCCAGAGTACCTGCGCCCGTGAGTTCATCGGCTTGACTAGTCCGCGTTCGGGATACGTCGATCATATCCGGGAGTGTCCGCACGCCATCGGTGCGACGCACGCATCGTTCTGCCAATGAGAACCAGATGATGCCGGCTGAGACCGTCAATCCTAATGCGACTGGGGAGCTGGCAGGGATGCAAGGTGAGAACGTGATGGTGTCGTCGGGCGACACCATCGTCGCGGTTGCGACCCCTCCTGGCGAGGGCGCCATTGCGGTCGTGAGAGTTAGTGGTCCGGACGTGTCCACCATCATCGGACGCATGATCCGTGTGGTCGGAACGGGCAAGCTGGTTTCGAGGCGGGTTGCTTTGGCATGGGTAGTCGACCCTGAAACCGGCAAGAAGATTGACCAGGTGATGGCGGTCTACATGGCCCAACCCAGCACTTACACCCGAGAGCCGACCCTCGAGATCATGTGTCACGGGGGCCGCGCGTCGACCGAAGCGGTACTACAGGGAGTGATCAGTGCCGGAGCTCGGCTGGCAAACCGTGGTGAGTTCACGTTACGCGCGTTCCTCAACGGGCGCATCGATCTCACGCAAGCAGAGGCTGTCCTCGACGCGGTGCGTGCCCCGACTCGCGCAGGCGTCGAGGTTGCCGTCGACCATCTGGCCGGTTCGCTGGCACGTGCCATCGGCTTGATCAGGGACAACCTGATTGCGGTAGATGCCGACCTTGAGGCCACATTTGATTTTTCTGACGATGATGTCCCGTCCATTGACAGAACAGTCCTGCGAGCGCGGGTCGACGCGGTGCGGGAACAGGTTGACACGCTCGTCCGATCCGCACGGGCGGGCCGCATCAGGCGCCATGGCTGGCGAGTCGCAATCGTTGGTTCGCCAAATGCTGGCAAAAGTAGCCTTTTCAACGCCCTGCTTGATAGGCCGCGGGCAATCGTCACTGACGAACCGGGAACCACGCGTGACACGATTGAAGAGACCCTTGATCTGGATGGAGTGGCGGTGATCCTGACGGATACGGCTGGGTGGCCAGTTGATAATCGGCGGGAATTGGGCGTTGTCGAGCGGATTGGCATCGATCGGAGCCATGACGTTGTCAAGGGGGCCGATGCGGTCATTCACGTTGTCGATGGGTCGGGGTGTTCCAGGGACGGTTTCGAGACACACCGGATGCGTATTTCCACCCTTGCCTCCGGGGCGATACAGGTAATCGCCATCACCAAGGCGGATCTGGGACAGGACCCGACGCTCCACGTACAGATGACCACGTACATGGGACGCACCCTGGCCGTGTCTGCGGTGACTGGTGCGGGCATTGACACAATGCGTCGCACCTTGGGCGAATTGGCCGGGGAGGCAACTCGAACCGGCGGAGATGGCAGTCCAGCCGCGTCGGTCGTGGTCACAAACCCTCGGCACGTCGCGCTCCTTGCGCGGGCTTCGGGGGCGCTTCAACGCGCCGTCGAAGGGATCACCGCGAGACTTCCCGACGACATTGTCGCGATCGACTTGAGGGAGGGATTGCGTGTGCTCGGTGAGGTAACCGGCCAGACTGTTACCGAAGATGTGCTTGCTAAAATTTTCAGCACATTCTGTATAGGAAAATGAACGCAGCAAAGGGGGATGAAGTTGGTGCTACGAAACGGTCATCGCCGCGGATTGTTCATTGTCGGGGACGGGTGGATTGCGATACCATGACCTGAACAAACGTGCGCGGGCCTGATGAATCTCTGGCATCCTCGCAATGATCCGACGTTCTCCCGCGCGCCGGCCGGGGCGGGTGCGGGCCTCGGTAATGGTTCGATTGTGTCCAACATGCGGTTCGGCACCACTTCAGGCGCGGGATCGTCCCTGAAATCTTCAGGAGAGCTGGAACGATGATCGTTCATGTTCACCGTAGTTGGTCGCATCAGCAAGTCACCCGGTTGGAGGCTGTACCTTGACCACCGACCGTCCTCGCGGTAATCCGGGTGCGTCGCGTTCATCGCGCGATTCCGGCAGCCGCCCCCCCTCGGGTCGCAGCCCAATGCCAGCAGCGTCTGGAACGGATGACAATGGGTCACTCGGAACGCTTGGCGTGCTTCTGCAGCGTGCTCAGGCCGCTCAACGAGCGCAGCAAGACCAGGCCAAGGACACTGAGGCCTCGCCGGTAGAGGCAGAAGTTGCCGAAACTGATGGCCGGCAGTGTGCCGATTGCTGGCACGCAATCGCGTTCAAGCGTGACGGCGTATCGCTGGCAAGGTGCGACAAGAACCTGTGGGTGAAACCAACGATTACGGCGGTGGAACTCAATGCCCACGCCGTTCGCCGTTGGTACATCGACTGCCCGGAGTACGACGACAGCGAGTAGGCACTGGCCTGCCCGCGCGGACCTAACGGGCCGAAAGTATTCGTCATCGAATGCGAGGACTGGCCCGTTTTATGGCCTCGCCCGAATCTCAGGGGGCACAAGCTTATCTGTATCCGGAGGGTAGAACGATGGCCGAGATGACCAAGCAGGGTCACACGCAACCGGGGTTAAGTGCCCTCGTCCGGACAATGGCACCATCACCGACAATCGCGGCGAGTGCGCGCGCCAAGGCACTTGCTCGACAGGGAAAGCCTGTCCTGGAACTGACCGTTGGTGAACCTGACTTCGATACTCCGGAACACATCAAGGATGCGGCCTACCGGGCAATCCGCGATGGCAAGACGAAGTACACGCCATCTGGTGGGATTATCGAACTTAAGGAAGCGGTGGCGCACAAGTTGCACCGCGAGAACGGGGTCGAGTACGACCCAGCGTCTGAGGTCTGCATCTGCATCGGCGGCAAGCAGGCCCTCTACAACCTGATGGTTGCCCTGCTTAACCCGGGTGACGAAGTTCTTGTCCCGGTCCCGACATGGGCCACGTTTTCGGATCAGGTTGCCCTTGTGGGTGGCGTGCCCATCCATGTGCCGCTCGGGCCGGACCACAAGTTGCGGGCTTCTGATCTCGTCGGACACGTGACCCCTCGGACACGTGCCGTGATCGTCAATAGCCCCTCGAACCCGACCGGTGTGGTCATGGATCCTGAAGAAGTGCGTGCGGTTACCCGGTTCGCCATCGAGCACGGGATCTACGTGATCACTGACGACACATACGAGCACTTTCTGTATGACGGGGCGGTTCACCAGTTCGCGGCTGCTGACGTCCCAAGTGCGCGAGATTGGGTCTTGGCGGTCAATACCGTCTCCAAGACCTACGCAATGACCGGCTGGCGGATTGGGTTCGTCGCCGGTCCCAAGACAATCATCAAGGCCGTCGATTCGCTGATGACCCAGACGACATCTAACCCGTGCAGCATCGCTCAATGGGCGGCTGTCGAGGCACTCAACGGTTCGCAGGAATGCGTCCACGAAATGGTTGCCGAGTTCGACGCACGTCGGAGGATGTTTGTGTCGGGACTTTGCGGGGTCGGGTATGAGTGCCCGATGCCTGAGGGCGCGTTCTACGCCTATCCCCGGATACCGTCCGGGCCGGGTGGTGGACCGGGTGACTCGAATGCCTACGCGTTGCGGTTGCTCGACGAGGCTTACATCTCGTGCGTCGCTGGTGCCGCCTTCTTCGATGGTTCAGGCACGCTTCGCATGAGTTACGCAGCCTCACGCGCAGTGCTACAGGAGGTCCTTGACCGCCTTGCCACCTTTGGACACTGAATGAGCCGTCACCCCTCGCCGTTGCCGGGCGGCACATGCTCCTTGAACCTCTCCGGTTGGGGCGGGAGAGGCTTGGCGGTTCACTTGCCTTCCGAGGATCGACCTTGCACTTTGGGTGGCCGAGGATGACGACTGCACCGACAAACATGGTCGCACGGCCGGTGGCCGTCGAATTTCCCCGGTCGTCCTTCCCGGGTACACGTAAATTCGGCAGGTTGCTGCTTGCTTCGTGGCAGGACGCACTCCAGTACCGGCTAGAAGGGGCAGTCTGGTTCCTGTATGACCTGCTGCCACCAATGGGCATGCTGTTGCTATGGCTTGGCGCATACCGGCCAGGCGATACCGTCGCTGGGTACGACGTTGCTGGGATGGTCCAGTATTACTTGGGTGTCATCGCGCTTCGGACGTTACTGAACCCGCATCCGGAATGGGACATCGCCGAGAAGATTGCCAAGGGCACATATGGACAGATCCTTCTTCGTCCAATGTCCATTGTTGGCTATCACCTGGCGGGAGAAGTTGCCTGGAAAGTCGTCCGCCTCCTGTGGCTCCTCCCATCGATGGCAATCTGCATCGCAATCTTCTGGGACTATCTCCAGACGCCGGTCGTCTCTCCGCTGCATTGGACAGCGTTTGCGGTGTCGATCCCGATGGGCTACCTCACGGCCTTCTTCCTGAAGATGACGATGGGTTACGTTGCGTTCTGGGCAACGAATACCGAAGGCATCTTCGTGTTCATGATTTCTCTGGAGATGGTGTTCACGGGAAACTTTCTGCCGCTCCAAGCGATGCCTGACTGGGTACGCATGATTGGTGATTGGTTGCCCTACCGGTACTTCTATTTCTTTTCAACGCAAATCCTCCGCGGGACGTTCACGGAGGCGGAACTGGCGACCGGCATCCTCACGCAACTTGCCTGGGTGATTGGCGGATACATCATGATGCGCATCGTCCGGACGGCCGGGATCAGGCGGTACGCCGCCTTTGGTGGTTAGCGTGGCGACGGTTGACACCGCGTTCGTTCCCGCAACCACCTTCTGGCATCAGCTCCGCAGATATCTTCGGCTCTATGGGGCGGTTGCCCGGTACTGCCTCGCCCGGGACCTTGAGTACCGCACCAACATGGTGTTCAACCTCTTTCGTGAGGCGTTCTACGCTGGCCTCCAGGTCATGTTTGTGAACCTGATCTACCTGAACGTGAAGTCAGTCGGTGACTGGTCTTCAGACCAGATGCTGGTGTTGATGGGGTCCTACACGATCGTCACGAACCTGACGTATTGCCTGTTCTGGGAGACGATGACGGGACTCTCAGGATTGGTGAATACTGGTGAACTCGACCTTGTTCTCACGAAACCAGTGAATGGGCAATTCCTGGTATCCGTGCGCAGGATTGCGTTCATGAACCTGGCACCGGTCGCGTTCGGGTTCGGGATCGCGTCGTATGGGATCACGCGCCTCGGGCTGCAGCCGGGATTGTTAGACATCCTGTCATATCTCATTCTGTGCGGGTGCGGGGTTGCGCTCTGCTATGCGATGTGGTTCTCAAGCGTCCTGCTGGTCTTCTGGACGGGCCGGATGCAGAACATTGCAGCGGTGTTCGAACCAGTCGTTTCCATGGCGCGGGTTCCCACGGACGTGCTGAGGGGCCCAATCCGGCTGGCATTCACGTTCGTGGTTCCGTTGGCCTTCGCGGGCACCGTTCCGGCGCGTGCCCTGTTGGGTGTCGGTGAAGCGTGGCACATGCCGTTCGCCATCGTGGCGTCGGTCGGTGCCGTCTTTGCATCCAACAAACTGTGGAAGCGTGCATTGCGCGAGTATTCAAGTGCAAGTTCGTGACATGCGGTAATACAGGTCTTCACGTCCTGGAGACCTCTGGTGGCTGGACAGTGTGGTACCGTCACCCTCAATCCGATGAGTGATACGACCGCGGCGATTTCGCTGCGACCAACAACCGCGACCTCGAAGTGGGCGGGTGCAACCTGCCCCAAGTGCAGCACGGGCATTTCAGCGGGCGACCAGGCAGTGCTTTGCCCGAAGTGCTACATCCCGCATCATGCGCAGTGCTGGCGGGATGGCGGAAACGCCTGCGCGAACGATCAGACACCGGCGCGGATCCTTGAGCCACGTGGGCGTGCTTCGGCACCCGCGGGGGAGGCTTCTTCCCCGGCACCGGCTCCATCGGCGCCGGTTGCAGCAACGGCCGCCAAAGCGGTCGCAAGCACCGAGTCGTCGGTTCCAGCACCGTTTGTGGATGAACCGTTGGCGAACCCATGGCTATCGGCACGGGCAATTCAGGGACCACCGGAAAGTGAACTCTTCCGGCGCAACATCATGACGATCGTTTCGCTCTTGGTGTTCTGGGCAGTGGCGGTATTCGTTGCGACCGCATTCGGGGTCTTCCACTGATCTGAGCTGTACCTACAGCGGGCCTCGTCCGATCCCTGTCACGTGACCGCCGCTCCCGGGTGGCTGTTCTGAAGCATGCTGGTTGAAGTCACGTGAGGCCCTGAACGGGTTCGTTTCGTTGTCGGCGAGGCCGAGAATGGTGTCCACGGCAATCCGGCTTCCCGCAGGGCTCGCCATGATCCCGTGACCGGAGTAGCCACCATTCACTCCCAAGTTCGGGATGGCCGTCGGGCCTAACAAGGGCATGTGGTCCGGTGAGTAGCTGTACTGTCCGGCGGTGACATACCAATGTTGCGTGCGACGTGCCCATACGTTGCGCCAGAACGACGCATGCTTGGCCACGGCAACCTCGCTGTCAGGGTCGAGTAACAGGTCATAGAACTCACGGGACGCTGGTGGATCTATCGCTGGCGGTCCTGAAGGCGCCGTGGGATCCGGTCGCAGTACGTACGCACCACCACCTTCCGGGCGCCAATGTGACCCGGTGTCTTCGTCGATGGTCATTGGCGCATTTGATGGGACTTCCGGTGCATCGGGCAGTACAAGTCGCTGCCGGATGCGCGGGGAAATAGGTAGGTTGATCCCTGCGAGACTGAGAACGTGGCCTGTGAAGGGCCCAGCGGCGACAATTGCGTAGTCGCATGCAATGTCGCCTTGATCGGTGATAACCGAGGTGACGCGCCCGTTGTCGGTGCCAAATCCAGTCACGGCCGTGTTGAATACGAATAGAACGCCGTGGCGCGACGCACCTTCGGCTAGGGCGACTGTGGCGCGGACAGGGTCTATCCAGCCGTCGCCCGCCCGGTACCTGACCCCGGCGACGTCCTCTGCAAGGTACGGAAAACGGCGACGGGCGTCGTCCCCGTTGAGCCATTCCACTCCGTCGACGCCCATGGACAATTGATGCGCGACTTGTGCCTGCTGAGACGCAACCCGATCATGCCGCCGGGTCACCCAGAGGTACCCGTTGACCGTTCGGCGCAGATCTGCGGTCGCATCTCCGACTTGGTCGGGAAACGCATCCCAGAACGCTAGCGATTCTTTGAGAAGCGCAATCTCTTCAGGAGTGTCGAACTGCAAGCGGTAGCCACCCGCTGAAGCTTGGGTGGTCAGTCCCCCAAGTCTCTTGCCTCGTTCCACCACGACCACCCGAAGGCCTCGGCGCGACGCATTGAGCGCAGTGGCAGCGCCGAGGATGCCTCCGCCGATGACGACCAGGTCGGCGGTGGTCGGGAGATGTTCGGCGGCTTCGGTCACTTGGGTTGGCATGGCGCTGATGGTAGTCGGATCACAAGCAATGTCGCCATCCACCTCGTGCAGGAACCTTAGAATCGCTGTGCGTCTGTCGTCTCTCACGACATTGTTTACAGGGGCTGGGGGGAACGGGATGAAGGCCTCGCCCGGTACGGTGCTGGGTACTGACACCACACCCACCAGGGAGGCCTTCGGATGCAACACTCTCACCCGCACGCCAGATTGACCACGCACGGGCGCGCGCGGTGGCTGCACGTGGTCGCGTCGGGGACACCGGTGTCCGCTGCGTGCGCCGATGCCGGCGTCTCGCGGACGACGTACTCCCACTGGAGGCAGCGATTCGCGAGTGAGGGCCTGCCCGGGCTGGCTGACCGGTCCAGCCGGCCCCGGTCCCCGGATGGCACTCACCCCGGTGCAGGAGCAGGCGATCACCGGCATCCGGATCGCCCAGGGATGGGGTCCCGACCGGATCGCCCTCGTGCTGCGACTGCCCCGCGCCACTGTCCACCGGGCGATCGTGCGCCTCGGTCTCCGCCGGACCAG